>JACQFS010000228.1 GCA_016199935.1 Verrucomicrobiota bacterium | reverse complement strand
GCGCGTCGGCGGGTTTGCCGACGGGCTGGTCGCTCGCGAGCCACGCGAGGAGGTCGCGCTTGTCGGCGGCGGCGAGCGAGCGGTCGTTGAGCCAGTGCGACGGCTCGCCGGTTTTTTCCGGCGAAGCAAACCACGGCGGCATCACGCCGCGCTCGATCTGCTTCTTCATCATGCCCGCGTGCGCTTTCGCGTCGTCGTAGGTCTCGAGCGCGAACGGCCCGACGCCGCCGGTGTGGTGACATTCGAGGCAGTTGTTCTGGAGAATGCGCGAGATGCGGTTGTGGTAAGTGACACTGGTGGCCGCGCTCGTGAGCGCACGGCTGTTCTTCTCGGACGATTTGCCGTCGAGCGCGCAACCCGGCGCCGTGGTCGCAGCGATGAGCGGTTCGTGCCCCGCGAGCACCGCGGTCAGCGCGTCGCCGAGATAGTCATGGCGCGCCACGTCGAGCGAATAGGCGAGACCGTATTGGTCACTCACCGCGCCGCGATACGTGAGCGTGCGCGCGGCATCGAGCACGAAGACTTCCGTCGTCGTCGCCGCGCCGAGACCTTTCGCGAGCGAGCCATCCACGTCGCGGACGTAGCGGCCGGCGAAGCCGTGCGTCTTGAGGTCGGCCTTGATGGAATCGAGCGAATCCGTCGCGGTTGGGTTCACGAAGAGAAACGCGACGCCCTGGTCCGCAAATTCCTTCTCCAACCGCGCGAGCGCGGGCGCGTAGCGTTTCGTCACCGGGCAACTCGTGCCGGTCAGCGCGACGACCAGCGCCTTGCTCGACTTGTAATCCGAGAGCTTGCCCGGCTTGCCGTTGATGTCCGTGAATTTCAAATCCGCCACGAGCCGGCCAACGCCCACGTCGCCCGCGTGCACGATCTTCGGCCCCTCGCGCGGGGATTCATCGGGCTTGGGCGCGCCGACGGTCGCGCCCTTCGGCGGCGCGGGGAAGGCCCACGACGAGCCGGCGGATTTCAATTCCTCGAGCGTCACGACGCCGTCGTGATTCAGGTCGAGGCGGTCGAAGGATTCCTTCCGCGGCAGTTCGTCGCGCGTGAGTTTGCCGTCGCCATTTTTGTCGAGCCAGCGGAAGAGGAGTTCGAGATTGGCAGCCGGGGCATTGCCTTCGGTGAGGGCGGACTGGATGGCGCGGCCCGTCTGCTTCACCTCGTCGAGCGTGAGGTAGCCCTTGCCGGTGCGGTCGAGTTGTTTGAACCAGTCGGCGTTGCCGGCTTCCGCGGCGGTGAGCTTGCCGTCGTGATCGGCGTCCAGTCGCTTAAATTGTTCCTCCAGGTAGGCCAGCGAGCGCTTCTCGGCCGCCACGAGGACCGCGGAAGTCAGGACGACAGCGGCGCAGAGCAAAGTTTTCCAACTCATGCGCGTGATGACGCCGCGGGGCAGGGGGGAGTTACCGATCGGGCTCATATAAAAACGTGGTAACATATTCCCGGTCGGTTGCGTATCCTTTTCCGGTGGCTGAAGCCGGCGACGATCCCGCGCGCGACGATTCCCATTTTCGGGAGGACGTGCGCACGTGGTTGCGCGAACAGGACGAAGCCGCGGCGCGCCGGCTGATGGCGGACCTGTATCCGCTCGTCATCACGATCATCCGCGGGCGCCTGCCGCGGCGGACGGCCGAGGAGGATCTCGCGCAGGAGGTGTTCATGAAATTTTTCGAGCGCGTCCGCAGCTACGACGGCCGCGCGCCGCTGAAGCACTGGGTCTCGCGGCTCGCGGTGAATGTCTGCCTCGACCACTTGCGCGCGGAACGGCGTCGGCCGGAATTGCGCTGGGCCGACCTGACCGAGACCGAGAGCGATGTCCTCGACGCCACGCTCGCCAGCCAGGCCGCCCCCGTGGCGAACGCCGTGGATGCCGGCGAGGTGGTGGACAAATTGTTGGAAACACTTTCGCCGGATGACCGTCTGGTGATTCAGATGCTTGATCTGGAGGGGCGCAGTTCCCCGGAGATTGAGGCGCTCACCGGCTGGAGCCGGGTGGCGATCCGGGTGCGGGCGTTCCGCGCCCGGCGCAAATTGCGCAAGCAGCTTTTGAAATTGGATAAAGTCAGGAAACCACGGCGAAATGAACAGTAACGACCATTGGAAAAACCTGAGCGCCACCGCCGCCACGCGGCCGGAGCGCTCGGGTGGCCCGACCTCCATGCCCTTCGGCTTCGATACGCGCGGGCTCGCGAAGTTGCGCGCGCTGCGCGAGCTGCCGGCGGAGACGTGGTTCCGCATCGCGCTGCGCGCCATCCCGGTCGGCGCGGCGGTGCTGATGGTTTGCTGGCTCGTGGTCCGGCCCGCTCAGGCCACGCCGTCGGAGGACGCGGTGCAACTGGCCGAGGCCGTCGTGGCGGAGGCGTTGAGCCGATGAACGCGCTCACCGCCAAGATCACGGTCAGCCTGGTCGCGCTCTTTGGACTCGGCGTGGCGACCGGTTACGTGCTCGGGCACCGCTCCGGGTCGGTGGCGATTTCCGTTCCCGTCTCCACACCTTCACCGCAACCGCCCTTCATGGCGGGCAACAGCAACCGCCCGCCG
>JACQFS010000230.1 GCA_016199935.1 Verrucomicrobiota bacterium | reverse complement strand
TCACCACCGACGAGGCGGCGAAGGTGAGCGTGTTGGAGCCCTGCTTGTTCAGGTTGGGCACGAGCCAGTTGACCGGGCCGGTGAGGGTGAGGTTGCCGCCGTCGGTGTTGAGGTCCGTGGTGCCCGAGTTCGTGGTGGTGGTGAGCGTGTTGGTCAGCGTGCGCGCTCCGCCGGAAGTGCCGAGCACGGCGCCATCCATCGTGACCAGACCGACGCCGAAGGCGTTGTCGTTGCCCAGCGCGAGCGTGCCGCCGGCGATGAGTGTGCCACCGTTCCAGGTGTTGCTGCCGGTGAGCGTGATGACGCCCGTGCCGGATTTTTTCAGCAACAAGTCGCCGCCGGTGTCCTGAATCGTGCCGGCGAAGGTGGCGGTGCCGGCGTTCGTGCCGAGGACGAGGAGCGCGGTGCCGGCGGCGGTGTTGTCAATCGTGCCGTTGCCCTCGACGCCGGTGAGCACCTCAAGGAAGCCGTTGAGGTCGAACACGCCGGTGTTGGTGACGACGATGTTCGACGTGCCGGCGGCGTGGCGGAACACGTCGTTGGTGCCGAGCTTGAGCACGCCGGTGCCGATGGTGATCTGGCCGGTCTCGTTGTTCGTGGCGGCCATCACCAGCGTGCCGGTGCCGAGCTTGGTCAGGCGCGTGGCGCCCTGGATGCGGTTGGTGCCGCTGAAGGTGTAGGTGGTGGTGGCGGTGTTGCTGACGAGAATGCTGCCGGGCGTCACGTCATTGGTGAGCACCACGCTGCCGGCGCCGCCGGTCGGCGAGTCCTTGAACAACACCGCGCTCGCGTTGGTGTAAACCTTCGGGGCCGCGAGGAACAACCAGTTGGTGCTGGCCAGATCCCAGCGGCTGTTCTGCGTGCCGTCCCAGGTCAGGTAATCGATCCCCGTGACCGTCAGTTGGATTGCCGAGCCGGTGTCCACCACGCTGCCACTGACTCCGGGCGGCAGTGTGCCGGTCAGCACCGTCGGTGATCCGTCGACGCCGCTGTAGGTCAGAAGCGTGATGGTGCCCAGGCCGAGGTTCAGGCCGCTGACGTTGACGGTCACGGTGCCCGTGGCGGTGAAGTTGGTGACTTGGGCGGAGGCGACGGGGGAGTCGCCGAAAATACCGAGGTCGAAGTCGAGCGTGGTCGCCCCGCCGGCGCCGAGGTTGACCGTGCCGACGATGGCGGTGGCGTTGGCGGCCACCCGGCGGGTGCCGAAGCCCGCGCCATCCGCGACGGTGATGACGCTCGGGCCGACGTAGGTGGAGGCGACAAAAAGTTTGCCGAAGTTGACGGCGGTCACGTTGGTGTAGGTGTTCGTCGCGGTGAGCGTGAGGCTGCCGGTGCCGGTCTTGATCAGGCCACCGCCGGGCGAGTTGGTGTCCTCGAGGAGCGGCTGGTTGACGGTGATGACGTTGGTGGAGGTGTCAATCTTCGCATTGGCGGCGCGCACCAGGACCTGGTCGAGACCCTGCATGAAGGTCGCGCCGTTGCTGTTATTGAGCGCCACCAGCGTGCCGCCGCCGAAGTTGAACTGCGCGATGGCGTTGGTGCCGGCGCCGGTCTTGCGGACGCGCCCCACGGTGAGCGTGCCGGCGTTGAGATTGTAAATGGCGAGCGTGTTGGTGGCCGCGGCCATGTCGAGGCTGGCGGTGTTGGTCAGCACGGGGAAGAAGCCCACGGCGCCGCCGTTCTGGTTCATGATGCCGGTGTTGGCGATGTTGTTGGCGATGAACATGCCGCCGTTGCTCACGGTGAGCGTGCCGGAGGTGATCGTGAAAATGTTGGTGAAGACCGGCGTGGCGAAATTGGTGTCGTCCTGCCGGCCGACGATGAAGTTCGCGTTCGAGTAGAGCGTGACCGTGGCGTTGTTCTGCATGGTCGCAGTGACGAGCGGCGCGTTGCTCACGGCGAAGAGCCGGAAGCCATCGCCGGTGACGATGGTCGAGCCGTCCACCACAAGCGAGCCGCCGCGCACGCCGATCTCGGCCGAGACATCCATGTTCATGACCACGGCCGGGCCGAAGGTGAGCGTGTTGGGGCCGCGCTTGGCGAGATCGGGCGCGGTCCAGGTGACGGGCCCGGTGATGAGCAGGTCGCCGCCGGTGGTGTCGATGCTGACGGTGCCGGTGGCGGTGGTGGTCAGGAGGGCGTTGGTGAGCGTGCGCGCGCCGCCGGCGGTCAGGAGCGTGGAAGTCTGGTTCACGATGAGCGTGTTGGTGCCGAAGGCGGAGTTGTGGCCCATGCCCAGGCCGCCGGCCCCGTTGGACGTGACGCCGGAGTAGGTGCTCGCGCCGGACAGGATGTTCGTGCCGGTGCCGGTCTTGATGAGCTGCAATTTGCCGCTGCCGGTGTTCTGGATGACGCCGGAGAACGCGCCGTTGGAGTTGCCGCTGCCGATGGTGAGCGCCGAGTTGGACGCGCCGGTATTGTTCACCACGCCGCTGCTGCCGCCGTCGAGGCCGTTGATTGTTTCATTGAAGCCGTTGAGATCGAAGGTGCCATTGACGGTGAACGTGCCGCGGCCGGCGCCGTTGGGAATGATGTCATTGGTTCGCAACTGCAGGGTGCCCGCGCTGATCAGGGTGCCGGCCGTGTAGTCGTTGGTCGTGCCGAGCCGGAGCACGCCGGAGCCAAGCTTGGTGAGGCCGCTGCTGCCGAGGATGCGGTTGGTGGAGGCGAAGGTGTAGGTCTTCGTGACGTTGCTCACGGTCATGCCGCCCGGCTGCACGTCGGTCAGCAGCGAGATGGTTGTGGTGCCGTTGGCCGTGTCGTCGAACAGGACGGGGCTGCCCTCGACATAGAGCGCCGGCACGCTGCTCAGGAGCCAGTTGGTGCTGAGGCCGATGTCCCACACGCCGCTGTTGGTGCCGTCCCAGACCAGGGGCGTGATGGCGGTGACGGTCAGGTCAATGGAACTGTTGACGAGATTGTCCACCACGGTCCCGCTCACGCCAGGCGGCAGCGAGCCGGTGACGAGCGTGGGGCTGCCGCTCACGCCGTCGTAGTCGAGCAGCGTGAAGGTGCCGACCGTGAGGTTGACGCCGGTGACGTTGACCGTGACGGTGCTGCCGGCGGCGTTGAAGTTGGTGACGCGCGCGATGGCCCCGGGCGGATTGCCAAAGGAGCCAAGATCAAAGTCGAGCGTGTTGGTGAGGCCGGCGAGCGTGACGGTGGCGGTGGTGGCGGGGCCGTTCGTCGCCGTGGTGCGCCGGGCACCGAAGCCGGCGGTGTTGCTGGCGATGATGACGCTCGAGCTGAGGTAGGTGGGCGTGATGAAGAGCTTGCCCTCCCGGACCTGGGTGAGGTTGGTGTAGGTGTTGGTCGCCGAAAGGGTCAGGCTGCCGGTGCCGAGTTTGATCAGGCCGCCGCCGGTCGCGTTGGTGTCCGGGATCAGCGGCTGGCTGATGGTGACGCTGTTGGACGAGGAATCAATCCACGCGTGATTGGTGGTGATGATCGCCTCGTCGAGTCCGGTCAGGAAGATCGCGGCGTTGCTGTTGTTCAACGCCTGCAGGATGCCACCGTTGAAAACGAAGCGCGCGATGGCGTTGTTGGTGCCGCCCAATTTGCGGACGCGCGGGGTGACGAGCGTGCCCGCGTTGAGGTTGTAAACGCCGACCGTGTTCGTGGCGTTGGCCAGGGCCAAGCCGTTGGTGTTCGTGAACGACGAGAAGGTGATCAAGCCGCCGTTGTGGTTGAACGTTCCGGCGTTGGCGACCGCGTTGCCGACGAAGAGGCCGCCGTTGCTGACGCTGAGCAGGCCGGAGCTCATGGTGAAGGTGTTCGTGAAGCTCGGGACGGCGAAGGCCGTGTTGGCCGTGGCGCCGACGACGAAATTGGCCGCGCCCTGGAGCGCCAGCGTGCCGTTGTTGGTCAAGTCGGCGGTCACGGTGGAGCCGTTCGTCGTCGCGCGCAAACGGAAGCCGTCGTTGGTGATGGTCACCGATGCGCCGTCAATCACCAGCGCGCCGGCGAACACCCCGATCTCGGACGGGGCCCCGAAGCCGGCGACGACCCCCGCCGCGAAGCGCAGCGTGCCCGAGCCCAGCTTGGCCAGTTCCGGCCCATCCCAGCTGACTGGGCCGTTGATGATCAGATCGCCCGCCGAGGTGTCGATGTTCGCCGTGCCGGCGTTGGTGGTGGTCAGGAGCGCGTTGGCGAGGGTGCGCGCACCGCCGGCGGTCAGAAGGGTGGCGGCCTGGTTCAGGATGACGGCGTTGGTGCCGAAGGCGGAGTCGTGGCCCATGCCCAGACCGCCGGCCCCGTTGGACGTTCCGCCGGAGTAGGTGTTCGCGCCGGACAGGACGTTGGTGCCGGTGCCGGTCTTGATGAGCTGCAGCGCGCCGACGCCGGTGTTCTGGATGACGCCGGAGAAAGCCCCGTTGGAGTTGCCGCTGCCGATGGTCAGCGACGTGTTGGAAACACCGGTGCTGTTGACCGTGCCGCTGCCGTTGAGGCCGTTGACGGTCTCGACGAAGCCATTCAGATCGAAGACTCCGTTGACGGTGAACAGGCCGAAGTTGGCGCCGTTGGGGATGACGTTGTTGGTCTGCAACTGCACGGTGCCCGCGCCGATGAAGGTGCCGCCGGTGTAGGCGTTGCTGGTGCCGAGCTTGAGCAGCGCGGCGCCGAGCTTGGTCAGGCCGCCGGCCCCCAGGATGCGGTTGGTGACCCCGAAGGAGTAGGTCTTGGTGTCGTTGCTCACGAGCATGCCGCCGGGCGTCACGTCGCTGAACAACGTGACGTCGGTGGTGCCGTTGGCCGTGTCGTCAAACACGACCGGACTGCCGTCCCCGTAAACCGTCGGCGAGCCGAGGAACAGCCAGTTGGTGCTCAGGCCGATGTCCCACACGCCGCTGTTGGTGCCATCCCAGATCAGGGGCGTGATGGCGGTGACGGACAGGTCAATGGAACTGTTGACGAGATTGTCCACCACGGTGGCGGTGACCCCCGGCGGCAACGAGCCGGTGACCAAGGTCGGATTCCCGTGCGTGCCCACGTAGCTCAACAACGTGAACGAGCCGACCGAAAGATTCAGGCCGGTGACGTTGACCGTGACGATGCTGCCGCTGGCGGTGAAGTTGGTGACGCGCGCCACGGCGCCGGTCGGATTTCCAAACGTGCCGAGGTCGAAGTCGAGCGTGTTCGTGAGGCCGGCGAGCGTGACGGTGCCGGCGATGGCGGGGGCGTTCGTCGTGGCGATGCGCCGGGCACCGAAGCCGGCGGTGTTGCTGGCGAGGATGACGCTCGGGCCGGCGTAGGCGGGCGTGATGAAGAGCTTGCCCTCGCGCACGTCGGTGAGGTTGGTGTAGGTGTTGGTCGCGGCGAGCGTGAGGCTGCCAACGCCGAGCTTGATCAGTCCGCCGCCGGTCGCGTTCGTGTCCGGGATCAGCGACTGGCCGATGGTGATGCTGTTGGACGAGGAATCAATCCACGCGTGATTCGTGGTGATGATCGCCTGGTCGAGTCCGGTCATGAAGGCGGCGTTGTTGCTGCTGTTGAGCGCCTGGAGAAAGCCGCCGTTGAAGACGAAGCGTGCGGTGGCGTTGTTGGTGCCGCCCGATTTGATGATCCGCGAGGTGACCAGCGTGCCGGCGTTGAGATTGTAAACGCCGAGCGTGTTCGAGGCGGCGGCCAGGCTCAGGCCGACGCCATTGGTGGGCGTCGAGAACGTGATGAGGCCGCCGTTTTGGTGGAACGTGCCGGCGTTGGCGGTGCCGTTGCCGACGAAGAGGCCGCCGTTGCTGACGACCAGCAGACCGGAACTCATGGTGAAGGTGTTCGTGAAAGCCACGTTGGTGAAGGCGGTGTTGGCCGTCGCGCCGATCACGAAATTGGCCGCGCCCTGGAGCGCCAGCGTGCCGTTGTTGGTCAGCGTGGAGATCACGCTGGTGGTGTTCGTCGTCGCGCGCAGGCGGTAGCCGTCGTTCGTGATCGTCACCGAGGCGCCGTCAATCACCAGCGCGCCGGCGAAGACGCCGATCTCGGACGTGGCGCCAAAGCCGACCACCGCGCCGGAGGCGAAGCGCAGCGTGCCCGCGCCCTGTTTGCCCAACTCGGGGCCGTCGAAGTTGACCGGGCCGTTGATGATGAGATCGGCGAAGGTGGTGTCAATGTTCACCGTGCCGTTGTTCGTGCCGCGCAATTCCGCGGTGAGCGTGCGCGTGCCGTTGGTGGGCGTGAGCGTCGTCGCCGGGTTCATGATGAGCGGCCCGACGCCGAACGAGCTGTTGTTGGCCATGAACACGCGGCCGGTGACGACAAACATGCCGCCGCTCCAGGTGTTGTTGCCGTTCAGGGTGTAGTCGTTGGTCGTGAGCTTGATCACGAGAAGATCGCCGACCGTGTCCTGAATGGTGCCGCCGAAACTGCCGGTGGCGACGTTCGTGCCCAGCGTGAGGAAGCCCCGGCCGACGGCGGTGTTGTCAATGAATCCGTTGCCATCCAAACCGGAGACCGTCTGGCTGAATCCGTTGAGGTCGAGCGTGCCGTTGTTCGAGAGGACGAGGTTGGGCGTGTTCGTCTGGTAGCGCAGCACATTGTTGGTGCCCATCTTGAGCGAGCCGTCGCCGATGAAGGTCTGCCCCGAGTAGTTGTTGGAAATGAGCAGGGTCAGCGAGTTGGTCCCCAATTTCGTGAGACCGGTGGTGCCGGCGATCCGGCCCGGCCCCGCGAAGCTGTAGGCCAACGTGTTGTTGCTCACGACGACGGAGGCCGGCGAAAAATTGGTGAGCAGACTCACGTTTGTGTTGCCGAGCGCCGTGTCGTCAAAGAGCACGCGGCTGATGAAATCCTGATACTTGGCCGCGGCGGCATTGGCCTGCCAGTTGAGCGTGTTGGTGTCCCAGATGTTATTCACCGCGCCGCTCCAGGAGAGTGGATCCACCGCGGTAATGTTCAGTTCGATTGCGGTGTTGCCCGGGTTGTCGGCGATGATGCCGGTGACGCCGGGGGGCAGCGAACCGGAGACGATGGAGCCGCCGCCGATGGTGCCGTCATACTTGACGAGCGTGATCGTGCCCGGGGAAAGGACACCGTTGGTAACATTCACCGTGACGGCGCCGTTGGCGGTGAAGTTGGTCACGCGCGCCACCGGGGTCGTGGGATTGAGGAAGGTTCCGAGATCCAGGATCAGCGTGCTGGCGCCGCCGGTGCCCATGTTGACCGTGCCGACGCGACCGCTGTTCGTGCTGACGTCGCGCTGGACTCCGAAGCCGGCGTTGTCCGCCACCGTGACGATGCTCGGTCCGGAGTAGGAGGGAGTGACGAACAGCCGACCGACACTGACGGCGGTGCCGCCGGTGTGGGTGTTGTTCGAGCCATTCAAGATGAGGTTGCCGGGCCCAAGCTTGGTGAGGCCGCCGCCGGCGGAGGCGGGATCCTCGGTGAGTTGCTGGTTGATGGTGACGGTGAAATTGCTGGTGTCGATGAACGCCCCCGCGGAGGCGACGGACGCCGTCGAGAGGCTCGACATGAAGTTATTGGTGCTGGTGATGGCGCCGAGTGTGCCACCGAGGAAACGGAACGTGGACACGCCGTTGCTGCCGAACGCGCGCGGCACCTGCAGATTGCCGCCGTAAAGGCTCACGGTGCCGATGGCGGTGTTGCTGCGGGCAATCATCATCGGGCCGGCGGCGGTGACGAGGCCGGTGTTGGTGATGACCAGGTCGCCCTGGCCCTGTTCGCCGATGATGAAATTGCTCCCGCCGAGTGAATTGAACGAGCCACCGGCCACCGTGAGCGAGCCATAGCCGATGCCCGTGCTGTTGGTGGAGCGGCCGATTGACGGCGTGCCGCCCCAGGAGTTCATGGAGCCGCCGGTGATCTGCACAAGGCCGGTCGCGGAGTAGCCGATCTGGAAGTTGGTCAGCACATCGAACCGTCCGCCGGAGAGGTTGTAGGTGCCAATGGAGTTGCTGACGGCCGCGGCGTTGCCGCCGATGCGCCAGTCCGCCGCGGCGCCGGTGATCGCGTTGGAAACGACGCCGCTGGATTGGTAAACCGTGGCGATGGAGAGATTGGATTTGCCGACAAAAAAGTCTTCGGTCAACACCTTCGAATTGTTGGTGATGTAGAGCACCACGACGGAGTTGGTCTGCTCGCCCACGTCCACCCGACCGCCGGAGTTCGTCTGGAGCATGATGGTGTTGTCCAGCGTCACGGTGGCGATGCCGAGGTTGCTGCGGCCCATGCGGAAGGTCGCAGTGTTGGTGTAAGTCACGCCCGTGAAGGCGGCGATGGCCGATTGGATCAGCAGGTTGCTGATGAAGCCCGTGCTGTTGCTCACCACAAAATTGCCGTTGCTCTGGACGGTCACCGAGTAGCCTACCACGTTGGTCGGGACGATGTTGCCGGTCAGGAACACCGCGGCGTTGGTCTGCACGGTAAACGTCGAGTTGGCGATGGTCGTGATCGGCGCGGTGTTCGTGTAACTGACCCCGGTGGGCAAGAACAGCGTGCTGCCGATGACCAGAGGGTTGGCGGAACTGCCGAGCGCGTTGCCGTTGCTGATGGCCAGGATGCCGGCCGTGATGATGTTGGTGCCGGTGTAGGTGTTGGTGCCGGTGAAGATGTTGTTTCCGCCGCCCACTTTCGCGACGGTCAGCGGGCCGCCGCCGCTGTTGGAGATGGTGCCGCTGAAAATGTGGTAGTTGCTCACCAACGCCCCGCCGAGGTTGACGACGCCCAACCCCGCGACGCCGTTGGTCGCAAAAGCGAAGATGGCGGGGGTTGCCGCGGTGTTGTCCACCACGCCCGCGCCATCGAAGCCGTTCACCGTTTCGGTGAAGCCGTTGAGATCGAGGGTGCCGTTGGTGTTGAGAATCAGGTCGCCCTTGCCCGAGCCGTGGGGGATGGCTTCGTTGGTGCCGATCTTGAAGGTGCCCGCGTTAATGGAGGTGTTTCCGAAATAATTGTTGGTCACGCCCATCGTCAGCGTGCCGGTGCCGTCTTTGGTCAAATCCAGGAAGCCGTTCATCGAACCGGAACCGGTGATGGAGTAGTTGAGCACGTTGTTGCTGAACGGCAGCACGATGCCGCCCGGGTTGGCGTTGAAGTCGAGGGTGATCGCCGTGGTGCCGAGCGCCGAATCGTCGAAACTCAGGAACGAGCCCTCGCCGTAGATCGCGGGGTTCAAGGTCGCGGTGTCCGTCCAGTTGGACGGGCCGCCGACCAGCCAGGAGCCGTTGTTCGTCGCGTTGTCCAAGCCGGACCATTTCAGGGTGAGCGGCACCAACGTGATGCTCAGGTCAATGCTGGTGTTGGGATCGTTGGTGACCAGCGTGGCGACCACCCCCGCCGGCAGACTGGCGAGATTGAACGCGCCCGTGCCACCGACCGCTCCCTCGTAGTCAATCAGCGTGATGGTTCCCACCGACACGCCATTGCCGGCGGCGCGGATGTTGACGTTCACCGTTCCGTTCACGGCGAGGTTGGTCGCAATGATCATCGGTGCCAGCGGGCTGCCGTTGGTCACGGTGTCAAAGTTCAGCGTCGCGCCGGTGGTGCTGCCCGCCGTCAGGCCGGAGAGCACCAGGGACGGGCTGTTCGTGTTCACGCGCACTTCGAGCACCGTGCCATCCCTGACCTGAACGGCGCCGCCGCCGGCGTGGACCATGGAAAAAACCAGCGTGCCGTTGCTGATGATGGTGGGCCCGGACCAGGTGTTGGTGCCGAGCATATAGAGGTTTCCCGACCCAAGTTTCACGAGGCCGCCGTCGGGATTCACGCCGGTGCCGTGGAGGAAGGGCATGAAGTTGGTGATGAGCAACGACTGGGTGTCAAAGAACACGCCGCCGGCCATGACATTCACCGGGGTCGGATTGGTCGTGGCCTGGATGGGCATGAAGTTTCCCGAGTTGGTGAGCGCGCGGAGGACGCCGCCGTTGAGATTGAGGTTCGCGTTCGTGACGCTGACGTTGGTGGCAATGGTGCCGCGGGTGATCTGGCTCACGCTGAGCGTGCCGCCGTCGAGATTGACGATGCCGGTGCCGGTGATGGTTCCGCTCGTGCTCGAAAGCTGGAGGATGTTGGAGAAGGTGACCGCGGCGTTGTTGCTGATGGTCAGGGTGGCGAGGCCGCGGGAACCGACGATCGACGTGCTGGCGGGGCCGCCGATGTTCAAGACACCATTGTCCGCCACCCTGACCGTCGCCACGCCATTGGTGAACGCGTTGACCGAGGTGCCCGCCAGCGTCAGCGCGCCGCCCCCGAGGAACTGGGCGTTGTTGCTGATCGTAAAAGTGCCTTTGGCGTCGTTGTTGTTGACGAACACCACGTTGCCGCCGGCGCTCATGATGGCACTGCCATTCAACGCGACCGCGGAGGTGGAGCCCGGGCCCGCGCCGAAGGTGAGGTTGCCGCCGATCAGGAATTGAGCCGTGTCGCGCACGTTCACGATGCAGGTGGAATTGGTGGCGCTGCCGAAGATCGCCAGGCCGCCCGCGGTGATCAGCGAACTGTTGCTGGCCGTGATGGTGACGCTGGCCAGCGTGGCGGCGGCGTTGGAGGCGACCGTGAAATTGCTGACCATCAGGAACTGGGCGCTGTCCCGCGTGCTGATCGTGACCACCGCGCTGGTGCTGCTGGCGACCAGCACCGCGGCCGTCGCGCCGAACTGGGCGTTGTTGCTCAGGGAAAACGTGCTGACGGAATACGGTCCGGAACCGAGCGTGAAATTGCTGTTCGCCTGGAACAGGCTGGTGCCGCCCATGGTGATCGTGTTCGTCGCGCTGCGCACGCCGCCGGCGACCACCGCGCCGTTGGCCGAAACGAAGGCATTGCCGCTCATGAACAGCGACGCGCTGGAGGTTTGAAATCCGGCGATGGTCATGCCGTTGGCCAGAAACTGCGCGTTGCTCGTCATGGTCATCGTGGCGACCACGTTGGTGTTGCCCGCGATGACCGCCGTGCCCAGGTCGTTGAGCCGGGTGTTGTTCGTGCCGCCGCTGAAGGTGTAACTGGCGACGGTGCCGACCGTCTGGCCAACGACGAAAATGCTCGCGCCGTTCGAGCGCCCCAGCAGCACGGAACCACCCCTTTGCACCAGATTGCCGCCGACGATGTTCCCGCCCACGCGCAAGAGCACGGCACCGTTCGTCTCGCTGTCAATCGAGTTGCCCGTCGTGATGGTGAAGGTGGAGTTGCTGGCGATGTCGAACGTGCGATTGATCCGCAGATTGCCGATGAAATTGACGTTGGAGTTGAGCGTGGCGGTGCGCCCGTTTTCGAAGGTCAGCAGACGGCCGGGGCCGACGTTCCAAATCTGGTCCATCGCGGCATTGAAGGTCTGGCCGATGATCAGGTCCTGCGTGTTGGTCACCGTGATGCCGCCCGAGCGCAAGTTCAGCACGCGCGAGGTGGCCTCAAAATCTCTGATGTTCACGGTCACCGGCGGATTGGAAATGATGATGCCACCGATGCTGAACGTGCCGCTCAAGCCGTTGCTGTTGTTCAGCGGTGTGGACACGGTGCTGTCCCAGATCAAGATGTCGCCCGTGCCGGGCAGGACGCCACCGACCCAGGCACCGGCCTGGTTGATCACGTTGGTGGTGTTCGCCCGTATGAAGTTCGCCGCGTTCGCTTTAGGTCCGAACAGGACTAGCGCGATCAACAGGGGCAGCGACCGGAGCAGGGCACGGGGGCAGAAGGGTGCTTTCATAAGAATGAGAAACGCGGCTACAGGGTTTCAGTCACTGGTTCTAGGGACTCGGGTTTGAGCTACCATTGCCACCTTCACGTGGTGAAGGCAATCATTTTTGCGCACATCTTGCGCTCCCGTGCGGTCACTTCAAGGATCACCGCCCTCTTTTTTCAGGGCGGTCGGGCGAGCCGGCATCGTAACGGGGCCAAAGACCGGTTATGGCGGCACCGGGTGTTCGCCGGTTTCCTTGCGGCCCATGGGCGTGCTGTATTTTGTGCGACCCGCCAACCCGCGGGGGGCGCGTCGTTTCATCATTCGACTTTTTGGAGGCCGCTTCTATACTCGTGGCCCGATCGTTCGTGAACGCTTAACCTCAACCAATGAAATTCCTCCGCCTGTCCGCCGCCGCGCTTTTGCTCACCGCCGCGCTCGCCTTTGCCCAGCAGGGCGACAAGAAGGGCGAGGAGCAGAAGTCGCCCGTCCCCGCCAACCTCATCCCGCCCGCGCCGGTGCTCACGCCGGAGCAGGAGTTGAAGACGTTCAAAATCCAAAAGGGCTTCCGCATCGAACTCGTCGCCGCCGAGCCGCTCGTGCAGGACCCCGTGCAAATTGTTTTCGACCCCGCCGGGCGCATGTGGGTGGTCGAGATGCGCGGCTACATGCCGAACGTGGACGGCAAGGGCGAGGACGCGCCCATCGGCGACATTGTCATTCTCGAAGACACCAACCACGACGGGAAAATGGACAAGCGCACCGTCTTTCTCGAAGGCCTCGTGATGCCGCGCGCCATCAGCCTCGTGCGCGACGGCGTGCTCGTGGCCGAGCCGCCGAGGCTGTGGTTCTGCCGCGACACGAAGGGCACCGGCAAGTGCGACGAGAAAACTTTGGTCACGGACAATTACGCGAAGTCCGCCGACGCGCACAAAATTCCCAGCGGCGCGGCCGAGCACGCCGACAACGGCCTCATGCCCGCGCTCGACAACTGGATTTACTCCGCGAAGTCCGCGGTGAAATTCCGCTACGACGGCGAGGCGTGGATCAAGGCGGGCACGCCCTTCCGCGGTCAGTGGGGCATCTCGCAGGACAACTACGGCCGGCTCGTTTACGACTCGAACAGCGACCAGTTCCGCATTGACCTCATCCCGGCGGATTACCTCGCGCGCAATCCGTTCCTGCGCGGCGCGGTCGGAGCGAACTGGAAACCGGTCGCCGACCAGGTCGTGTGGCCCATCCGCCCGAACCCCGGCGTGAATCGCGGCTATCGCAAGGAACAACTCCGCTCGACGGACTGGACGCTCGCGACCTACACCGCCGCGGCGGGGCCGGTGATTTATCGCGGCGACAATTTTCCCACCGACTGCGTGAACAACCAGTTCGTGCCCGAGCCCGCCGGCAATCTCGTGCGCCGCAACCGGACGTCGGAAAAGGACGGCGTCGTCTCCGCCGCGAACGCCTACGACAAGGCGGAGTTCCTTGCCTCGACCGACGAGCGCTTCCGCCCCGTGAACCTCAACAACGCGCCCGACGGCGCGCTCTACCTCGTGGACATGTATCACGGCACGCTCCAGCACCGCATTTACGTCACGAGCTATTTGCGCCAGCAGTATCTCAGTCGCGGCCTCGACAAAGGTCTGCACAACGGCCGCATCTGGCGCGTCGTCGCCGAGGATCGTCCGGTCAGCCACGCGCCCGCACTCGACAAGGCGTCGCCCGAGGAACTCGTCCGCTCGCTCTCGCATCCCAACGGCTGGGTGCGCGACACCGCGCAGCGTTTGCTCGCCGAGAAAAGTCCCGCCGCCGCGCTGCCGTTGCTCAAGCGACTCGCCACCGGCGGCCGCGAACCGCTCGGCCGCCTGCACGCGCTCTGGGCGCTCGAGGGCGCGGGCCAGCTCGACGCCGCCACGGTGCTCGCGGTTTTGGAGCAGGAAAAAAATTCCAAAGTGCTCGCGGGCGCGATGCGCGCGGGCGAGGGCCTGTTCAAGGCCGACGCGAAGGGGCCGTTGCTGGCGAAGCTCGCGACCTTCGCCGAGGACAAGCGCGTGGACGTGCGCTGGCAGCTCGCGCTCACGCTCGGCCAGACGGTGGACCCGCAGGCCGAGGCGGCGATGGCGAAGATCGCGTTCGTCAGCGGCACGAATGTCTTCATCCGCGACGCGCTCATCTCCGGCCTCGCCGGTCGTGAGGATGATCTGATCGCGCGCATCGTTGCCGACAAGACGTGGGCAAAGAAGCAGCCGGGCTTCGACACATTCCTCACCAGCCTCGCCAAGTGCGTCGCCGTCCGCGCGAAGGGCGAGGAGACGGGCAAACTCCTCGACACGATCGTCGCGCCCGGCGTGCCCGTATGGCAGACCGCGGCGGTGCTCAATGGACTTGCAATGAACGCGCCCGCCAGCGCCGGCCGGGGCAAAGGCAAGGGCAAGGACAAGTCCGGCTCCGCGCCGCGCGTGAAATACATCCGCGCGCAATCGGAGCCCGCGGCGTTCGCGAAACTCGCGGCGCATCCCGACAAGCAGGTGAAGGCGGAGTTCGCCAAGCTCGACCGCGTTTTCGTGTGGCCATCGAAACCCGGCGCGCCGCCGATGCCCGTCATCAAGCCGCTCACTGCGCCGCAGCAGGCGCGCTACGAAGCGGGCAAGCAGGTTTTCGAGGCGACGTGCGCCGGCTGCCACCAGCCGCACGGCTTCGGCCAGGACGGTCTCGCGCCGCCGCTCGTGGACTCCGAGTGGGTCGCGGGCACCGACGCGATGCTCGCGCGCATCGTCCTGCACGGCGTGCGCGGACAGATTTCCGTGCTCGGGAAAAAATGGGACGCCGACATGCCGGCCTTCAACGCCTTCGACGACGAGCAACTCGCCGGCGTGCTGACTTACATCCGTCGCGAGTGGGAGCACGGCTACGATCCGGTGGAGCCCGCGACGGTGGCGAAAGCCCGCGCCGCGACCAAAGCGCGCGCGGAGGCGTGGACCGAGGCGGAGCTGAAGAAGGTGAAGTGAGCCGCGAAGCTCACTCCACCTCGGCCGTGACCGTCTCGAGGATTTGCTTTTCCCGCCGCTCGAGCAGCCGACCGAGGGGCGCGAGCGCCGCGCGATAGCCGAACACCGCGAGCGCGGCGAGCCCGAGGGAGAGCAGCAGGTTCACCGGCACGAACGCCGTCCATCCCGCCCGTCGCCAGAGGAATTCGGCCAGCGGCGGAATCACGGCGGGGGCACAGACGACAGGGAGGAGAAACGTCATCGCGAGACTTACCAGGACCGCCTTCACCGGCATCTTGCTCGACGTCATCCCGCCGGCGCGCATCCGGTAGGGCGCGAGCATCGAGGCGAGATTGCCCAGCGCACCGACCAGCAAGGCGAGCGCGAAAAGTTGGAGCAGACCGGCGAGCGCGTCCAGCGGCGGAACTTTCAACCAGACCGTGACGAAGACGATCATCAGCGTGCCCAGCAATCCGGCCACCGGGAGCGCCGCCAGATTTTTGCCGAGCAACAGCCAGCGTCGATCCACGGGCGAGAGCACGAGCGTGCGGAAACCGTGCCGGTCGAAACCGAACTGGTTCATCAGCAGGCCCTGGGTGAAAAACAGCGCCACGGCCGCCGCGCCCGTTACGACGAACGGCGCGGCTTCGGCGGGCAGCTTCGCCGTCACGCGCGCGGCAAAGCTCGCGGCCATGATCGCCAGGACCACGAACGGCATCACCAGCAGCATCTTCACCTCGGGCGCGCGCTGCATCGAGCGCACCGTCGCCAGCGCCACCGCCGCCGCCGGCTCGGGCACGCCGGGCAGCCGCCATTCGAGGAAACGATCCGGCTTCGCCGGCCGAGCCGCGCGCGCGGGAGACGTCACGGGTTTGGCGGAAGGAACGCTGCCGGTTTCGCCGCGGTAGAAGCGCACCGTGCCGCGATACGCGCGCCGCAGCCCGAGCGCGCCGAGTCCCGCGCACGCGGCGGTGCCGAGCAGCGCCGGGATCGGATCGCCCTCCGCGAGTCCGCGCGCGCCCGCGCCGACCCACAGTGGCGGGAGAAATTTGTGCGCGGCAGAAAATTTCTGGAGCATGTCCTGGTTCGCCTGCCCGGCCTCGCGCCGGGCCTGTTCGCGCTGCTCCGGCGTGGCGTTCGGATTCACCGGCCGGCGGTTGAACGGGCGCATGACGTTGAGGTAAAGGTTGGGCGCCTGGCCGAGCAGCACGATGGCGAGCGTGATCAGCATCACGACGCTGCGGCGCCGACGCTGGTTGACCATCAGCGCCGCGAGCCAGCCGCGCAGGCAGTAGCTCCACGCCGACACCGCGAAGACCAGACTCAACGCGAGCGGCACGACGAGGAAAAACCACGGCCCGCTCCCGATCACCAGTCCCAGGCCGAGACCGATCATCGCCGGCACCATCACGATGACGCTGAACGCGAGGTGCGACGCGGCGTAATTGACGAGGAACAGCGGGCCGAGCCGCACCGGCAGATGCATCAGGCGCTGTAGGTCGATCGTCTCCGAGCGTTGGATCTCGGCCACCATTCCGATCAGCCACATGAAACAAAACAATGCCGCCACCACATCCCACGTGATCATCACCGCCATCGGCGACGCCTCCGCCAACGCGAACCAGCCGGAAAAAAACGCGCCGACGAAGGCGCCCGCCCCGAGCGTCACCGCGCTCACGGTCGCGATCACGCCCGCCACCTGCCCGAGCGCGCCGCCGCGCAACCACTGGTTGCGCGAGAGCCGCCACCGCAGCCACAGCACGGTCTGAAATTGCGCCGCGGTCATCCGCCCTCCAGCCAGCTCAGTTTTTGCGGCTCATGGCCGTCGCGTCCGACGACTTCGAGGAAGCGATCCTCGAGCGTGTGCCCGCCGCGGCGCAATTCCTCCATTGAACTCTGATGCACCAGTTGACCGCGCGCGATGATGCCGACGTCGGTGCAAAGTTTTTCCACGACCTCGAGCACGTGCGAGGTGAGGAACACGGTCACGCCCCGGCCGACGCAGCGTTTGAGCACGTCGCGCAACGTCCGCGAGGCCACCGCGTCCACGCCCTCGAACGGCTCGTCGAGAAACAGCAGGTCCGGGTTCGGGATCAGCGCGGCGGCCAGCGCGAGCTTCTTCTTCATGCCGTGGGAAAATTCGAGCGTCAGCTTCTTGTCCGTGTCGGTCAGGTCCATCACGGCCAGCAACTCCTCGCAACGCTCGCGCACCGTCGCCGGCGGGAGGAGATACATGCGGCCGATGAAGGTGAGAAATTCCCGCGCGGTGAGATTGTCGAACAGCCCGAGGTTCTCCGGCACCACGCCGACGCGTCGCCGGATTGCGAGCGCCTTGCGCGGGTCGCTCACGTCCTCGCCGAGGATGCGGATGGTGCCGCCGCCCGGCGCGAGCAGGCCGGTGAGCATCTTGATGGTGGTGGATTTTCCCGCGCCGTTGGGGCCGAGGAAGCCGTAGAAGCAGCCGGACTCGACGCGGAGATCGAGGTTGTTGACCGCGCAGAAGGATCCGAAGTGCCGGGTGAGTTGTGTCGTCTCGATGGCAAGGCCCATGCGCGGGCAGGCTAGGGTCATGGCCGGCGCGGAGCAACGCCAAAGCCGCTCCGGTCAGTTCGAGAGCGCGATCAGGTAACGCTGGAACCGCGCGGCATTTTCCATCTGGCCGCTGCGCACGTAGATGTGGTGCAGGTTCAGGCAGATGCGCGTGAGCATCCGGCGCGGCGTCACGGGCGAGAGGTGCGGGTCGTGGACCGCCTGGCCGCTGTCGGCGAGATACTTCAGGCAGTCGGCCTTGGAGAGCAACCGGCCGCGGTTGAACGGATCAATGTAAATCTCGCGCAGCGCCGACTGGAAACGACAGACGAAATGGCCGGGCATCCCGATGCCGACGACGGGCAGCCGGAGCCTGCGCGCGATCAGGAGATAAACCAGCGAGAGCGTGATCGGGTTGCCGGTGCGCCGGTCGAGCACGCGGTTGAGGTAGCTGTTCTGCGGATCGTAGTAATTTTTCTCGTTGCCCACGAAACCCAGCTCGCTGAAGAGATGCCGGTTGATGATCGCGAGCACGATGTCCGGATCGGTCTCCGCGCCGAGGTGTTCGCGGAACTGCGCGGCGAGATCATCGAGCCACGCGCGGTAGCCGGCGAGGTTGATGTGCGGATACTCGCTGACGGCAAGGAGCAGCGCGCCTTCTTCGAGATCAAGATCCTCGCCGTTCTTCAGGCAGAAGCCGAGAAAGCGGTTGTCCGCCGCCTGACTGTCGAAATGCCGGACGATCTCCTGCGAGCGCCGACGGAGAACCGGGTCGGAATCGAGCGCGAAACTCCGCATCCACGCGGCCGCCATCGCCCCCTGGGAAATGATCTTGGCGCGCACCGCCCGCTGCACGCCCGGGTCGTCGTCACAGAGGAGGTTGAGCAGGGCCACTCTCTCGCGGTCCGAGAAAGCGGCGGGCAATGCGCTGACTGGCGATGGCTGCATGATTCAAAACCCGGCGCCGAGAATACAACAAACGCCCGCCGGCTCAATGTCAGAATTGTCCCGCCGCAATTTTTTCCCGGCTGCGCTCCGTCACTTTTGCGAATCGTCCGCCGGCTTGGTAGGCGCGGCCGGGCGTTGGTCACCCGCCTTGCCGAGCGTGCGCTCGATCAGTTCGCGCCGCTCCCGGCGCGTGCGCCGCCGGAGAATCCAGATGTCCGCCAGCGCGGTCCCGATGGCGAGCAGCGTGAAGAAAAAGCAGATGCCGTAGTAGGCGATGAACGCCAGCCCGTGCAGCCACGGCTGGAAAACCGTCTGTCCCCAGATCAACAGCCCGGTGGCGATGGCGAGGAACATCACGCCCAGCCAGCGCCGTTTGGCGTCGCTGCTCATGCTCATGTGCAGAGTGTGGCGCGGAAATTTCGGAAAGGCCAGCGCGCATCGCCGTGGCGGCGACGCCTTGTTTGGAGTTCACGCTTCAGCGTGTTTGGCCGTTGCACTCAGGAGGGTGGACTCCGAGCCAGCGCGACGGGCTGGCACAAACGCCCCTTCGCGGCGCTTGCATGGCACAGGCCGGCACCGCAATTTCTCCCAAATCTCCGCCAATCCACGCGCGGCCCGCGTGGCATCGCGGCTGCGAAGCTTCATTATGAATTTGGACAAACTCACGACCAAGGCCCAGGAGGCCATCGCGAAAGCGCAGGAGATCGCACAGGAGCTGTCGCACCAGTCGCTCGACGGCGAGCACCTCGCGCTCGCGCTCGCGCAGCAGGACGACTCGCTCACGCCGCAACTGCTTCAGAAGCTCGGCGTGAAGCTGCCGGGCTTCCTCGATGATCTTCAAAATGAACTCAGCCGCCGCCCCAAGGTCAGCGGCGCGTCGCAGTTGTATCCCACGCAGGATTTCCAGAACACAATCGCCGCCGCGCAGAAGGAGGCCAAGGCGCTGAAGGATGATTTTGTTTCCACCGAACATCTCCTCCTCGGCCTGCTCGACAAGAGCGGCGACCCGCTGAAGAAAATTTTCGCCACGCACCTGCTCAAGCGTGACGCGGTGCTGAAGGCGCTCGTCGAGTTGCGCGGCAACCAGCGCGTGACCGACCAGAATCCCGAGGACAAATTCCAGGCGCTCGAAAAATACGGCAAGGATCTCAACGCCCTCGCGCGGCAGGGGAAGATTGATCCCGTCATCGGCCGCGACGACGAAATCCGCCGCGTGATGCAGGTGCTCACGCGCCGCACCAAAAACAACCCCGTGCTCATTGGCGAGCCGGGCGTGGGGAAGACCGCCATCGTCGAGGGTCTCGCCAAGCGCATTGTGGACGGCGACGTGCCGGAGTCGCTCAAGAACAAGCGCGTCATCGCGATGGACCTCGCGGCGATGATTGCCGGCGCAAAATATCGCGGCGAGTTCGAGGACCGGCTCAAGGCGTTCCTCAAGGAAGTCACCGCGAGCGAGGGGAAGATCATTCTCTTCATTGACGAACTGCACACGATTGTCGGCGCGGGCAAGGCCGAGGGCGCGGTGGACGCGGGCAACATGCTCAAGCCGTCGCTGGCGCGCGGCGAGTTGCGCTGCATCGGCGCGACCAC
>JACQFS010000233.1 GCA_016199935.1 Verrucomicrobiota bacterium | reverse complement strand
CTCCCGCCCGCTTCGGTTCCGCTTTTCCAGCGGAACTGCCTCCTCCTGATCTGATTCATCGTGTTCCCAGGCGCAGTGTGCCCTGACGGGACGCAGTGTGCCTTGCTCCGCCGGCCCGCGCCGAGTGCGCGGATGTTTCGAGCCGTGAACTGAACCGATGATCCGATGAAAAAAATTTCCAATCTGTCCGTGTTGATCGCCCTGGCCGCGACGCTGGCCGCGCGCGCTGCGGAAACCGCGCCCGCGCCCGACACCAATCTGCTCACGCCCGACTTTGTCGCGGGCGAAGTGTTGCGCCACCATCCGCTGCTCAAGGCGTCGCTCGCCAACCTCGAGGCGATGAACGCCCGCGTGCCGCAGGCCAGCGCGTGGGAGGACCCGCGCTTCGGGCTGGATGTCCAGCGCTACGACACGACCCGCTTCGACTCCTTCACGGATAACGAATGGTCGCTCACGCAGACGATTCCGTTGAGCGGACGCAAGACGCAGCGCACCGCCGCCGCCACCGCCGAGGCGCGCGGCGCGCTCGCCGAACTGCACCAGCGCCAGCTCGAACTCACCACCCGCGCGCGCACCGCGTTCGTGCGTTACGCGAACGCCCGCACGCAGCTCGACCTCAGCCGCCAGACCGAGGCGCTCGTGCGGCAGTTCAGTGAAAATCTCCGCGTGAAATTTGAAAGCGGCGCCGCGACGCAATCCGACCTGATCATGGCCGAGACCGAGCTAGTGAAACTCCTCGAAACCCGGCGCGACCTGGAACGCCAGTTCTCCGACGAGCAATCGCAGCTCAACGTGTTGATGAACCGACCGCCGCAGTCTCCGCTGCCGCCGCCGGCGACGCTGGAGTTTCGCGAACTCACCCTGGATCTCGCGCAGATGCAGGGGCATGCCCTCCGGCACCGGCCTGAACTCGATGCCGCCAACCGCAGGGTCGAGGCCGCGCAGTCGCGCGTCGGCGTGGCGCGGCGCGCGTGGATTCCCGAGCCCGAGTTGCGCATCGCGGCGCGGCAATTCGACGGCAGCGGAAAAGCGTTCAACGAATACGACACCGGCATCTTCTTCAACATCCCGTGGATCAACCGCGGCAAATACCGCGCCGCCACCGCCGAGGCCGCGAAGTCGCTCGAAGCCGCCGAGCACGAGCGCGACGCGCTCGCCGCCGGGACGCTCGGCCACGTGCGCGATCAGTTGAAGAAGATCGAGACCTTCCACCATCACTACACGCTTTTCCGCGACCGGCTCGTGCCGCTCGCGCGGCAGGGCATCGAGGCCGCCCGCAGCGCCTACGCCGGCGGCAAGGGTGGCGTGCTCGAAGTGCTCACCGCGCTCCGCACCGCGCGCGAAGTCGAGGCCGCGCATGCACAGCATCTCGCCGACTATTCGATCGCGGTCGCCGAACTCGACGGCGTCATCGGGATGAACCCGACCGCGCAAACCGTCACGACGAAAGGAGCCCAGCCATGAAAGCGAAACCGATCCTTCTCCTCATCCTCGTCGCGGCGCTCGCGGCCGGTGGCGGATGGCTGTTCGGTCGCCGCTCCCACGCGCCGCCGAGTCCGGTGCCGGCCAACGGCGCGCGCAAAATTCTTTTTTATCAAAGCGCGATGCACCCGTGGATCAAGTCCGACAAGCCCGGCAAATGCACGATCTGCGGCATGGACCTCGTGCCCGTCTACGAAGGCGACAAGGGCTTTGACGCCACGCCCGGTCTCGTCGCGTTGAACTCCAACTCAATCACCGTCATCGGCGTGCAGACCGCCGAGGTCAAACGCCAGCCGCTCGTCCGCTCGCTGCGCGTCGCCGGCACGATTGACGACGACGACACGCGCCACCGCATTCTCTCCGCCTACGTGGATGGCCGCATCGAAAAACTTTTCGTGAACTACACGGGCGCGGAGGTCGTCGCCGGCCAACCGCTCGCGGTGCTCTACAGTCCGACGCTTTTCGCCGCCGAGCGCGAATACCTCTCGCTCCTGAAGCAGGCCGGGTCCGCTGGCGGGTCTGCGATTGATCTCACGCGACTCATCGAATTCGCTGCTTTCAAGCTCAAGCGACTCGGCCTGACTGACGCGCAGATCACCGCGCTGCCGACGAAGGGCGACGCGGATTACCGCACCGAGATTCTTGCGCCGATGACCGGCACCGTCGTCGCGCGCGAGGCTTACGAGGGCAAATACGTGAAGGAGGGCGACAAACTCTTCGAGATCGGCGACTTCGCGACCATGTGGTTCAAGTTCGATCTCTACGAGCGCGACTTCGGCTGGGTCAAGCCGGGTCAGCGCGTCGAAATCACCACGCCCGCGCTCGCCGGCCAGGTCCTCACCGGCGCGGTCACGTTTGTGGACCCGAACCTCAGCGAGATGACGCGCAGCGCCAAGGTGCGCGTCGAGATTCCCAATCCGCTCGTGGACGACGGCGGCGCGAAGCGCCGGCTTCTGCGCCATCGCCTCTACGCCGAGGCGAAGGTGAATGTGGAGATGCCCGAGTCGCTCGTGACTCCGCGCGAAGCCGTGCTCTCGCCGGGCGGCGACCCCATCGTGTATGTGGACAAGGGCGGCGGCGCCTACGAGCAACGCCGCGTGAAACTCGGCCGGGCAGGGGACTCGCATTGGGAAATCCTCGACGGCCTCGCCGCGGGCGAACGCGTGGTGCTCAACGGCAACCTGCTGATCGATGCCCAGGCGCAGTTGAACACCTCCGTTTCCGGTGCGGCCCGCGACCACGGCACCACTGCGACGAATCCGCCCGGCGCGGCTTCCGCGGTGGCACTCGCGGAGCCGGAGCACGCGGCCGCGCTGGAGTTCCTGAAATTTGTCGCGACCATCTCCGATGCGCTTGCCGCGGACGAGGTCGCCAAATTCAACGAACTCGCCGCCGCTTCCCACACGGCGATGGAAAAGCTCACCAAGACCGCCGGTGCCGGCGAGTCATTCAAGCTGAGCGTCGGGCGCATCCAGGCGACTGGCCATCTCGCCAAGGCCGATGACCTCGCTGCCGCGCGGAAGGAGTTTTATCCATTGAGTATGGCTGCCGTGGAACTTGCCCGGCTCGCTCGCGGCCCGGCGGCAGCGCTGAAAATTTTCGAGTGCCCCATGACCAAGGACATTTTCCCCGGCGCGCCCGCGAAGGCGCAATGGCTGCAGTTCGATGCGACGAAACGCAATCCCTACATGGGCAAACGCATGCTCGATTGTGGCACTGAGGTGAAATAATTTTCCGCCGCGCACGTCGCGCGGCGGAGCAAACGCAAAACCAAAAAACAAAAGACAAAACACATGAAGACCACCGCAATACTAACCCTAGCCGCCGGACTGTTTGCCGGCGTGCTGCTCTCGACCGGCTGCTCGAAGGAAGCCAAGGCCGAGGCCGTCTGCCCCGTGTCGGGCGAAAAGCTCGGCAGCATGGGCGAGCCGTTCGTGTTCGAATACAAGGGCCAGAAGATCAAACTCTGCTGCGACGGCTGCAAAAAGGATTTCGACAAGGACCCGGAAAAATACCTGTCGAAAATCGCGAAGCCTGCCGCTCCGGCGAAGTGAAGTGGGCGTGCTCGTGAGAGCACGGTTGTTTTCGACGCGAAAGAAAGTCAGCCGCGTTCCCGCGAACGCGGTCACGAAACATGATCAACCGCCTCATCGAATGGTCGCTGCGCAACCGCTTCCTGGTTGCGTGCGGCGCATTGCTGCTCGTGGCGCTGGGCGTGCGCGCGGTCTATCGCACGCCGGTGGATGCGATTCCCGATCTCAGCGAGAATCAGGTCATTGTCTCCGCCGACTGGCCCGGGCGTTCGCCGCAGGAGGTCGAGGATCAGGTCACGTATCCTCTCTCCGTCAATCTGCAAGGACTGGCCGGCGTGAAGGCCGTGCGCGCGAACTCGATGTTCGGCTTCTCCCTCGTCACGATCGTTTTCGAGGACAGGGTGGATAATTACTTCGCCCGCTCGCGCGTCCTCGAACGGCTCAACCTCATCACCAGCCAGATGCCCGCCGGTGTCGTGCCGCAACTCGGCCCCGACGCGACGGGCCTCGGGTGGGTTTATCAATACTATCTGGCCGTTGATCCGTCGCAGGCTCCGGACGGTGGCTACGATTTGGGTTTTCTTCGTGCGCGGCAGGACTGGTTTATCCGCTACCAACTCAACTCTGTGCCGGGGGTCGCCGAGGTCGGCAGCGTCGGCGGTTTCGTGCGGCAGTATCAAATCGAGGTCAGCTCGCTGAAACTGCGCGCGGCGAAGGTTCCGTTGCGCGAGGTGCTCGAAGCCGTCGAGCGCAGCAATCTCAACGTCGGCGGCAAGGTCATCGAGGAAAACGGCATGGAGTTCGTCGTGCGCGGCCTCGGCCTCGTGAAGACGACCAACGCCGTCGCCGACCTCGAAGCCATCGTGCTGGTGGAGCGCGAGGGCGTCCCGATTTATCTCCGCGACGTGGCGACGGTGCAGATCGGCGGCGAGTTTCGCCGCGGCGCGCTGGACGTGGACGGGCGCGAAGTCGTCGGCGGCACGGTGGTGATGCGCACGGGCGAGAACGCGATGGAAGTCATCCGCCGCGTGAAGGAGAAGATCGCGCAGATCCAGACGAGCCTGCCGCCGGGCGTGACCATCCGGCCGTTCTACGACCGCAGCGAGCTGATCGGCCGCACCCTCGGCACGCTCAAGCACGCGCTCGCCGAGGAGATGATTCTCGTCACGCTGGCGCACATCATTTTTCTGTTTCACTTCCGCAGCATCCTCATCGTGACGCTGCCGCTGCCGCTTTCGATTCTGGTGTCGTTCATCCTGATGCAGCAGTTCGGCATCAGCTCGAACATCATGTCGCTCTCCGGCATCGCCATCGCCATCGGCGTGCTCGTGGACGCGGGCATCGTGATGACGGAGAATGTCATCCGGCATTGTGAAAGGGCGGAGGAGGAGAAGCGGAAGAAGTGTTCAGTGTTCAGTGTTCAGTATTCAGAGGCGGCGGATGGCGGCAAACCAATGAACACTGACTTACTGAATACTGAACACTCTTCCCGCTTGACCACGGAGGAAACTTTCCACGCCGTCCTCGCCGCCTCGAAGCAGGTGGGCCGCCCCATCTTCTTCGCGATGGTCATCATCATCCTCGCGTTCGTGCCGGTGTTCGCGTTGAGCGGGCAGGAGGGGAAACTGTTTCACCCGCTCGCGTTCACGAAGACCTTCGCGATGGTCGGCTCGACACTGCTGGCCGTGACGATTGTGCCCGCACTGTGTGCGGTGCTGGTGCGCGGGCCGTTTCACGCCGAGGATCGCAACTGGATCATGCGCGCGCTGCTCGCGATTTACGACCCGGTGCTGGACTGGGCGTTGCGCTGGCGCAGGACGGTGATGAGCGCGGCGGCGCTGCTGCTCGCGTCGGCGCTGGTGGTGGCGTTCGGATTGCCGCGGCCGTGGCTGCACGCGCTGGAGCAGCACGGCTGGCCGAAGCTCGCGCAAACCACGAAAGGCTTCGGCAAGGAGTTCATGCCGCCGCTCAACGAGGGGTCGCTCCTCTTCATGCCCGTGCTGCTGCCGAGCTCTTCGCTCACCGAGGTCAAGCGCGTCATGTCCTG
>JACQFS010000004.1 GCA_016199935.1 Verrucomicrobiota bacterium | reverse complement strand
TCAGTTGAAGCCGCTGCGTCCGATGGTGCGGCGCCTGAGCCGGCGCGTCTTTGCCCCGCTGGAGGCGGCGGCGAAAGTGCAGGGACGGCCCGGGGAATTTCGCCGCCTGTTCGTCCGCGCGCTGGGCCGGGGCGACGAGGGATTGAACTACGAGGTGAACGACTGGCTGATGCGCACGATGGCGCGCGAGTGCCGGCGGCCGTCGGTCAGCGCGGTGCATTGCTACGAGGACGCGTCGCTGTGGGAATTTCAGGAGGCGCAACGGTTGGGCAAGGCGTGCCTCTACGACATGCCCATCGGCTATTATCCCGCGTGGGAGGAGACGCAGGCGCGGCTCGCGGCGGAGTTTCGCGACTGGCTGCCCGCCGGCGGCCTGCCGTCGAGTCGCTGGGCGCGGCCGCAACAGAAGCGCGAGGAAATGGAACTCGCCGATCTCGTGCTCGCACCGGGCAGCTTCGTGAAGAAAACCATCACGAAATTTTTGGACAAAAAAATCGCGCTCGCCCCCTACGGCGTGGACGCGGATTTCTGGCGGCCACCGGCGGAGCCGCGGCGCGAGGGGCCGCTGACGTTCATCTACGCGGGGCAGGTCTCCATCCGCAAGGGCGCGCCGGTGCTGATCGAGGCTTGGCGGCGCGCGGCGTTGAAGGACGCGCGGCTGGAACTGACCGGCCTGTGGCAGCTC
This sequence comes from Verrucomicrobiota bacterium, assembly GCA_016199935.1. Lineage (GTDB taxonomy): Bacteria > Verrucomicrobiota > Verrucomicrobiia > Limisphaerales > JACQFS01 > JACQFS01. Next base: position 10,834 of record JACQFS010000004.1, on the reverse strand, counting down.
GCGCCGGAGAAGCTGCGCACGCTGCCGCCGGGCATCACGCATCGCGGGCCGTGTTCGCGCGAGGAATTGCGCGAGGTGTATCGGCGCGCGGACGTGTTCGTGTTCCCGTCGTTCTTCGAGGGCTTCGGTCTGGTGGTGCTGGAGGCAATGGCCTGCGGGCTGCCGGTGATCGCGAGCGACGCGAGCGCCGGGCCGGATGTGCTCGACGAGCAGACGGGCCGTGTGATCGCCGCGGGCGACACGGATGCGCTGGTCGAGTCGCTGCGCTGGTTCGCCGCAAATCGGGATCGGTTGCCGGCGATGCGGGCCGCCGCGCGCGCGAAGGCGGAGCGTTCGACGTGGGAACATTACCGGCAATGCGTGGCGGACGCGGTCGCGCCATTTGCAAATTGACCCGCGCCCATTCGCCAACCATGCGCCTCGCCTTCATCGTCTCGCACCCGGTCCAATACTACGTGCCGCTTTACCGCCTGCTCACGGCGCGCGGCGACGTGACGGTGCGCGTGTTCTACACGTGGCACGGCGGCGGCCGCGAAGTGATGGACCGCGGATTTCAAAAGCCGGTCGCGTGGGACATCCCGCTCACGGACGGCTACGAATTCGAGACGGTGCCGAACACGGCGAAGGATCCGGGCACGCACCACTTCGGTGGCCTGCGCAATCCGGAATTGGTCGCGCGCGTGCGCGCATGGAAACCGGATGCGGTGCATCTGACCGGTTACGCGTGGGCCTCGCATCTGCGGGCGTTGCGCGCGCTCGCGCGCTCGCGCGTGCCGGTTTTCTTCCGCGGCGATTCGCATCTGCTCGATCCGCAGGGCGGATGGAAATGGCTGGCGAAGCGGATTTTTTTGCGGCGCGTGTTCGCGTGGCCGGCGGCGTTTCTGTGCGTCGGCCGGAACAACCGGGATTACTACCGCGCGTTCGGCGTGCCGGAGCGGAAACTTTTTTCCTGCCCGCACTCGATCGAGACGGCGCGCTTCGCGGAGCCGGATGCCGCGCTCGAAGCGGAGGCAAAAGCCTGGCGTGCGTCGCTCGGCATCGGTCCGGAGCAGCGCGTGTTGCTGTTCGCGGGAAAATTTGAACCAAAGAAGCGGCCGCTGGATCTGATGAACGCGGTGCGCGATTTTCCCGATCCGCGGCTGGTGCTGGTGCTCGTGGGCGATGGCGAACTGGGCGGCGAGGTGCGGCGGCTGGCGGCGGAGCGGCCGGAGCGGTTTCGGGTGGTGCCGTTTCAAAATCAGACGCGGATGCCGGTTGTGTATAGACTCGGCGACGTGTTCACCATACCTTCCGCGCACGGCGAAACGTGGGGCCTGGCGGTCAATGAAGCACTCGCGTGCGGGCGGCCCGTGTTGGTCAGCGACCGCGTCGGGTGCGCGGCGGACGTCATGCGGCCGGGCGAAAACGGCGAGGTGTTCCGGTGGAACGACTGGGGCGATTTCGCGGCGAAGCTCCGGCCCGGACTGGCGGGCGGGTGGGCGATGGATCGTGCGGCGTTGCGGCGGGACGCGGAGCGCTTCGCCATTGCCGCCACCGCGGAATCGTTGATGCAGGCAATCAAACAATCATCAGCCAATGCGCAGTAAGTTCGTCATCCTCGGCGTCATCGCCCTGTTCATCTTCACCGGGCGGTGGATTGCGTTCTTCCAGTTTGACGTGGATGAGGTGGTGGCGTTTCTCGCAGTGATCGGATTGACCTTTTATCCCAGCTACCGGTGGGTGAAGGAAGGGATGAAAACCCTGCCGTCCTTTGAATTGTTCTGCCTGTTGCATTTTTCCTACTACCTGCTGCCGTATATGGAGGCCAAGCCGCAGTTGATGGCCTACGACAAGGAAATCCGCCTGCAGGCCATCTGGTCAGTGGTCGTGTTTCTGGCGATCACCACGGTAATTTACCGGGTGCTCTGCCGAAAACTGGAGGCCGCCCCGGTCGTGCGCGAAGGTGTCTGGGATCGCATCGTGCCGAGTCTCGACAAGTCAGCCGCGTTCTGGGTGCTGCTCCTGTTGTGGTTCCTGTTCAATCTCCTGTTCAGTGCCGGTCTGACGTGGGTGCTGGGCGACTACCTCAATGCCGTGCGGTCCTTCTCTTCGTGCGCGGGCATTACGGCCCAGTTTTACTTCTTCCTGGCGCTGGGGCAGGGGAAGTTGGGATGGATCCAGACGCTGTTCCTGTTTGTGGTCGTCGGCTTGGCGGTCCTCGTGGGCTTCACCTCCGGGTTTCTGGTCTCCGGCATCATCACCGTGCTGGTGGCGGTCATTGCCTACGGCATGGGCAGCAACCGGATTCCGGTCATCACGCTGATCGTGGTGCTCGCGTTCATGAATTTCCTGCAGTTGGGCAAGAGCCAGATGCGCGCGAATTTTTGGCCGGAGGGCAAGGCCGTGGCCGGATTGAATGTGGTGGAGGTTTACAGTTTTTGGTTGGAGGCCTCGTGGAACGTGATGTTCCACAAGGAGGAACTGATGCTGGAGGACGAGGACACCTCGATGCTCAAGCGCGCGAACCTGATTCACATGCTCTCGATGGTGGTGGCCGAAACGCCCCAGAACCGGCCGTTCATGATGGGCGAGACCTACGGGCAGATCCCCATTCTCTTCGTGCCGCGCTTCCTCTGGCCGGACAAGCCGCGCGGCAGTCTGCCCCAGGAAACCATGTGCATTTATTTCGGCATCCAGACCAAGGAGGACACCGACTTCACCGCCATCAGCTTTGGGCGTATCGCCGAGGCGTGGGCCAACTTCGGCTGGTTCGGCGTCGCCCTGATCGGTGGCTTCTACGGATGCCTGCTGGCGGTGCCGATGTGGTTCGCCCGCGGACGCCCGCCCAACAGCATCGGCTACCTCATCGCGACGCTGTTTCTGGGCTACATCCTGGACATCGAGAATGCGCTCGGCACCTTCCTGGTCTCGCTGACCAACACGTTCATTGGAGCTTACGTGGTGCTTTATTTCTTCTCGAAGCCCAGGCCGGTTCCGCGGTATTCGCTGGCCGACGCGGAACCGGGTTCCACCGCCCCACCGCCGCAGCCCAGCGCATCGCATTGACCCCCGACCGTCCACCTGCGGCGCCGAAATTGGTCCACCTCTGGATTCCCGACTACCAGTCGGGCAAGGGCGGCATCCAGGTGTTCACCAATTATTTCATCCGCGCGCTCGAGCAACTGCTTCCCGACTCGGCGATCAGCATCTTTTCCAAAAATGACACCTCGCTGCCGCCGCTCTCCGCGCGCATCTCGCCGACGCGCTTTCGTTCGGCCGGTTGGTGGCCGGCCGCCCTGCGCACGTCCGTTTTCAGCGCGCAGATCGTCCGCCGGGCGCTCGCCGAGCGGCCCGACCTCGTCATCAGCACGCACGTCAACTTCACCCCCGTCGCGCGCTGGCTCCGGCGTCTGGCCGGCCTGCGCTACGTGACGGTCGCGCACGGGGTGGACGTCTGGGGCGTCCGCAGCGGCAGTCTGCCGCAGGCGTTGCGCGGCGCGGAGCGCGTGCTGGCGGTCAGCCACTTCACGCGCGACCGGTTGCTCGAGGACATGAAACTGGATCCGCAACGTGTGGCCGTCCTGCCGAACACCTTCGACCCGGAACAATTCCAGCCCAGCCCCAAGCCGCGCTATCTCCTCAAGCGCCACGGCCTGCGCCCCGACCAGCCGGTGATCCTCACCGTCACGCGCCTCGCCAGCGCCGAGCGTTACAAGGGCTACGATCAGATTCTCCAGTCGCTCCCCGCCATCCGCGCCGCGGTTCCCAACGTCCGCTACGTGCTCGCCGGCCGCGGCCCGGACCGGCCCCGCGTCGAGGCGATGATCCGCGAGTTGGGCGTCGGCGAGGCCGTCACGCTCGCCGGCTACATTCCCGACCATGAGTTGTGCGACTACTACAATCTCTGCGATGTCTTCGCGATGCCGAGCAAGGGCGAGGGTTTCGGCATCGTGTTCCTCGAGGCGCTGGCCTGCGGCAAACCCGTCCTCGCCGGCAACAAGGACGGCTCCGTGGACGCGCTGCTCAATGGCGAACTGGGCGTGCTCATTGATCCCGACAGCCGCGCGGCCATCGAGGAGGCGCTCATCGCCATGCTGCAACGCCGCCATCCGCTCGCGATCCTCAACGACCCCGCGCGCCTCCGGCGGCAGGTGATCGAGGCCTACGCGTTTCCGCAGTTTGTGAAAATCCTCGGCGGCCACTTGCGCGAGAGCGGGCTCGCGCCCACTTTTTGAACTCAGCCCGCTGAACCATGTGCGGCATCGCCGGCATCCTTGAATCCAGCCTCGCGCGCGAGGACCTCGTCGCCCAACTCACCGGCGCACAGGCGGCGCTGCGCCATCGCGGCCCCGACGACGAGGGCATTTACCTTTCGCCGGACGGGCGGACCGGGCTGGCGCACACGCGGCTGGCGATCCTCGATCTTTCCCCCGCCGGCCACCAGCCGATGCGCGACGCCAGCGGCCGTTACGTCATCACGTTCAACGGCGAGATCTACAACTTCCAGACGTTGCGCGCGGAACTGGCCGCCGAGGGCGAAACCTTCCAATCGCAAAGCGACACGGAGGTCATCCTCAAGATGTATCAGCGCCACGGCCCGAGTTGCGTGCGCGAGTTCGAGGGGATGTTTGCGTTCGCGATCTGGGATGAACAGGAGCGGACGGCGTTCCTCGCGCGTGATCCGCTCGGCATCAAGCCGCTGTTCTACCACGAGCGCGACGGCGTGCTGTGCTTCGCCTCGGAAATTCGCGCGCTGCTCAAGTTCCGCCAGGTGCTGCCGCGCGTCTCCGCGCCGGCGGTCTGCGACTATCTGCTCTTCGGTTCGGTTCAGGAACCGGAGACGATGGTCGAGGAGGTGCACAGTCTTCCGGCGGGCCACTACCTGATCTGGAAGGACGGCCGCTTTCGGACGCGTCCCTATTGGGACGTGAAGTTTTCCTCCGAGCCGTTCACGCCGCCGCAGGCGGCGGCGGCCGTGCGTGAAGTGCTGCTCGACTCGGTGCAGCGGCATTTCGTCAGCGACGTGCCGGTGAGCATCTTTCTGAGCGGCGGCATTGACTCCACGCTGGTGCTCGCGCTGGCGACCAGGGTTCGGGACGCCCGGTTGCGGACGTTCTGCATCTCGGTGGACGATCCGGCCTTCAACGAGGGCGACGTCGCGGCGCGCACGGCCGCGCACTTCCGCACCGAACACCACGACCTGCGCCTGGACGCGCCCACCGGCCGGCACCTGCTCCAGGAGTTTCTCGCGCGCAGCGGCCAGCCGAGCATTGACGGCTTCAACACCTTTTGCGTCTCCAAGCTCGCGCACGATCACGGCGCGAAGGTCGTGCTCTCCGGCCTGGGCGGCGACGAATTGTTCGGCGGCTATCCGTCCTTCGACCGCGTGCCCAAGCTCGTCGGTGCCAATCGCTGGCTCGGCCTGGGCGGCAGCCTCAAGGAATTCGGTGGCCGTTGCGTGGAGCGCTTCTCCCGCGGACCGCAATACCGTCGCCTCGGCAGCTACCTCGCCGGCCTGCCCAGCGCCGCCGGGGCCTACTGGTGCGTGCGCGGCATTTTCACCCCGCACGAGGCGCGCGTGCTCGCCGCCAAATACGCCGGGGCCGACGGCTGGCGCGAGGGGGCGATCCATTTCGGTGTGCCCGCGCAGCCCACTCCGCGCGACGAGGTCAGCTATCTCGAACTCACCCGCTACATGCGCAACCAGCTTCTGCGCGACAGCGACAAGATGAGCATGGCCTGGGGCCTCGAGCTGCGCGTGCCCTACGTGGACCGCAAGGTGGTCGAGACCGTCGCCCGCATTCCGGCGGCGCTTCGCCTCGCGCCCGGCAAACGGATCCTACTCGAAGCCGTCCCGGAGATTCCCGACTGGGTCGCCAACCGTCCCAAGCGCGGCTTCCTCTTTCCGTATGAACACTGGATGACCGAGGAATGGCACGACGTCTTCCGCCAGATCGAGTCCGAAAGCCCGCTCCCACTCCAGAACTGGTATCGCCGCTGGAGCATCTTCGCGCTGGAAAATTTCCTGAAAAAACTCGGCATCAGTTGACCGTCCTGCTGCGATGCCATCGTTGAAAGTCTTGCAGGTCGTCGCGAGCCTCAACCGCGACACGGGGGGGCCGGCCGTTTCCGTCTCGCGGCTGGCGGCTGCGCTCGCGGCGCGCGGCGTCGAGTCGCACCTCTTCGCCCTCGACTACGCGGACCTCGGTCCCGTCGCGGCCGCGCCCGGCTGCACGCTGCACACGCGCCGCGCCGGCCCGCTCGCGCGGCGCGCGCGCGGCTTCAGCCCCGCCGCGCGGCGCGAACTCGAGCGCCTCGCCGCCGACGGTTTCGATCTCGTCCATAACCACGGCCTCTGGATGTTCCCCAACGCCTACGCCCGCCACGCCGCGCAACGCGCGCGCGTGCCGCTCGTCATCTCCCCGCGCGGGATGCTCGAAACGTGGGCGCTCCAGCGCAGCCGCGCGAAGAAGGCCGTGGCTTGGCGCTGGTTCGAGCGCGCCAACCTTGCCGCCGCGAAAATGTTTCACGCCACTGCCGCCGCCGAGATCGCGTCGCTCCGCGCCGCCGGCCTGCGCCAGCCCGTCGCGCTCGTGCCGAACGGCGTGGACCTGCCCGACCTCGCCGCCACGCCGCCGCGTAAGATTTTGGAGCGGCGTTTTCCCGAATTGGCCGGCAAACGCTGGCTCCTCTTCATGTCCCGGTTGCACGCGAAGAAGGGCGTGGCCGAGTTGATTGCCGCGTGGCGTGCGGCGGCGGGAAAATTTCCCGACTGGCATCTCGTCATCGCCGGGCCGGACCTCGACGGCTACGGCGAGACCATCCGCCGGCTCGTCGCCGAGGCCGGGCTCGCGCCGCGGCTTACGCTCACGGGGATGCTGGCCGGCGACGAGAAGGCCTGCGCGCTCGGTCACGCGGGCGTGTTCGTGTTGCCGACGCACTCGGAAAATTTCGGCCTCGCCATCGCCGAGTCGCTCGCCGCCGGCGTGCCCGTCATCACCACGCGCGGCGCGCCGTGGGAGGAATTGCGCACGCACGACTGCGGCTGGTGGATCGAGACCGGTGCCGAGCCGCTGATCGAATCGCTCAACGTCGCGCTCCCGCTCGCCGACGCCGCGCGCCGCGAGATGGGCCGCCGCGGCCGCGAACTCGTCGAGCGCAACTACTCGTGGTCGCACGTGGCCGAACAACTCACCGCCGCCTACGCGTGGTGCTGCGACCGCGGCGAAATGCCGCCGTGCGTCCAGCGCGCATGAAAATCTCCATCGTCACCGGCCCGTGGCTGCCCGTGCCCGCGCTCCAGGGCGGATCGGTGCCGCGCATGTGGCACGGGCTCGCGGAGGAATTCGCCGCGCGCGGCCATGACGTGATCGTGCTGCCGCGCCGCTTCCCCGGCCAGCCGGACAGCGAGACGACCAACGGTGTGCGCTACCTGCGCCTCGGCGGCTTCGCGCAGGGCGGCTCGATCTACGCCGATCTCGTGAAGGATTTTTTCTACGCGGCCGGGATCGTCGGCTGCCTGCCCGCGGCGGACATTCTCGTCGTGAATGATTTCTGGCTGCCGGTGCTCGCCGGAATTTTCCGCCGCCGCGCGGGGCTGATGGTCGTGAGCGCGAACCGTTTTCCCAAACGCCAATACGCTCTCTACCGCCGCGTCGCGCGCGTGGCCGCGGCGTCGCGCGCCATCGAGCAGGCCATCGTCGCGCAGACGCCGGCCCTCGCGCCGCGCGTGCGCTGCCTGCCGAATCCGTTCGACACGCGCATCTTCGTCCCGCCCGCCGATGGCCGCGCGGGCCGCGCGGGCCGCACGATTCTTTACGTCGGCCGAATCCATCCGGAGAAGGGCGTGGCCGCGCTCGTCACGGCGTTCGCGCGCGTGAGTGGAAAATTTCCCGACGCGAACCTTCGCCTCGTCGGCCCCAGCCGGACGGAGCAGGGCGGCGGCGGCGAAAAATTTCTGCGCGAGTTGCAAACGCTTGCCGCCGGCGCGCCCGTCACTTTTTCCGAGCCGGAGTTCGACGTCGCGAAACTCGCCGCGATCTATCAGGCGGCCGATCTGTTTTGCTACCCGTCGCTCGCCGAGAAAGGCGAGGCGCTGCCGGTCGCGCCGCTGGAGGCGATGAGCACGGGCTTGCCGGTCGTTGTTTCGGCGCTGGAATGTTTTCACGATTTCGTGGTCGAGGGCCGGACCGGTTTGAGTTTCAATCACCGCGCGGGCGATCCGGCGGACGCGCTCGCCGCGAAGCTCGAGGCCGCGCTGGCCGACTGGCCGAGGACGCTGGCGCTGGGCGGCGCCGCGCGCGAGGCCGCGCAGCGGTTTGGTTTCGCGCGCGTGGCGGATGAATTCCTCGCCGACTTCGCCGCGCTGCTGGCCGCGAAGTGACCGCGCAACTTTGCCGATGAAACTCGACGATCTCACGCCGCTGGTGCTGACCTTCAACGAGGCGCCGAACATCCGCCGCGTGCTCGAACGCCTCGCGTGGGCCCGCGAGATCGTGGTGGTGGACAGCTTCAGCACCGATGGCACCCTCGAACTCGTGCGCAGCTTTCCGCGGGCGCGCGTCGTCCAGCGGAAGTTCGACACGTTCGCGCAGCAGTGCAATTTCGGCCTCGAACAGATTCAAACCCCCTGGGTGCTGTCGCTCGATGCGGACTACGTCCTGTCCGAAGGATTCAGCGACGAGGTGGCGGGGTTGGCCCCGGCGGAGTCGGTGTGCGGTTATCGCGCCGCCTTCCGGTATTGCATTTCCGGACGACCGCTCCGCGCGTCGCTTTACCCGCCGCGGACGGTCCTCTATCGAAAATCCAGCGCGTGTTACCACGACGAGGGGCACGGGCACCGGGTGCAGATTGATGGCCGCGTCGTCATGTTGAAATCAATGATCTTCCACGACGACCGGAAGCCGCTCGACCGCTGGCTGGCGGAGCAGAACCGCTACATGGTTCGCGAAGCGGCCGAACTGCTGGCGACGCCGATGGGTGAGTTGAAATTTCCGGATCGCTTGCGCCGGCGGATCGTGTTCGCACCCGCGGCGGTTTTTTTCTACACGCTCGTCGCCAAGGGACTCATCCTCGACGGCTGGCGCGGCTGGTATTACGTGCTGCAACGCACGCTGGCGGAAATGATCCTCTCGCTGAGACTGCTCGAAGCGAAACTCGGCGGCGCGGGCAAACCGCCGGAACCGCGCGGGTGAGGCGAACTCGGGCAGGCTTCTGAGTTGAGCGAACGGACTGCCCTGAATTTCCGTTTCGGATGAACAGCGAAAAAATTTCCACGGCGCCGCCGTCGGCCAAGGCGCGCTCCCCTTTCGTCCGCTGGCTGCGGCGGATCGCGCTCGCGCTCGCGGCGCTGTCCCTCGGCGTGTTGCTCGCGTGGCAGGGCGCACCGTGGCTGCTGAACGCCGAGAGTTCCGCGGCGCGCGCGGAGGTGATCGTGGTGCTGGGCGGTGAGACACCGCATCGCGCGGAGCGAGCCGCCGAGCTGTTTCGCCGGGGTGCCGCGCCGCGGATCATCGTCACCGGCGCGGGCGACGCAGCGATCATCAGGCGCTACCTCGTGCAGGCCGGCGTCCCGGCGGAGGTGATCGCGCTCGAGGAAAAATCCGTGAGCACGCGCGAGAACGCGGAGTTCACCGCGCCGCTGCTCAAGCAGCTCGGCGCGCGCGACGTTTTCCTCGTGACCTCCTGGTTCCACACGCGGCGCGCGCTCGCGACGTTCCGCCACGAGATGCCGGACGTGAGATTTTTCCCCGTGCCCGCGCGCTACAGTTGGGCGGCCTACGCGTCGCCGCACTGGGAGGAGTTCAAGGGCGTGTATCGCGAATACGGCAAGAGCGCGTGGTATCTCATGCGGCACGGCATCTGGCCCTTCGTCTGTGCCGAATGAAAACGGACGCCGAGCGCAGCGTGCTGTTCGTCAACCGCGTCCATCCGCCGGCGCCGGGCGCGACGGGCGAACTGCTCCAGCAACTCGCCGCGACCCTCGCCGCGTCCGGCTGGCGCGTCACCGTCGTCGCCGCGCGTCCGGCTGGTGTGACCGCGCGCGGCGAGACGCGCGACGGCGTGCGCTTCGAGTGGGTCGGCGGGTTGCCGTTCACGCGCGCGTCGCACGCGCGGCGCGCGTTGAGCTACCTCTCGCTTTATCCCGCGCTGCTGGGGCGGCTCTGGCGCGTGCCACGGCACGGCACGGTGGTGATGCTCACGGACCCGCCGTTGCAGTTCGTGCTCGGGTTGCTCGTGCGGCCGTTCAAGCGATGCCGGCTCGTGCACTGGGCGCAGGATGTTTATCCCGAGGTCGCGGAGGAACTCGGCGTGATCCGCCAAGGCGGCGTGCTCGCGGGCCTGCTGCGCGGCGTCGCGAATTTCGCGCTGCGCCGCTTCGATCGCGTGATCGCCGTCGGCGCGTGCATGAAGCAGCGGCTCGTCGCGCGTGGACTGGCGGCGGAAAAAATCACCGTGATTCCAAACTGGGCCGACCCGCGGGAGGTGCGCCCGGTCGCGCGCGGGGCGAACGCGTTTCTGCAAGAGCAGGGGATGACGGAACGTTTCGTGGTGATGTATTCGGGGAACTTCGGGCTCGCGCACCAGTTCGAGCCGATCCTCGACGCGGCGGAGTTGCTCGCGGCGGGCGCGCCGCGCGTGGCGTTCCTGCTCGTCGGCGACGGCCCGCGCGCGGCGTGGATTCAAGGCGAGGTGGCGCGGAGAAATCTGGAAAACGTCCGCGTGCTCCCGCCCACGCCGCGCGCGCGCCTGGCGGAGAGTCTCGGCGCGGCGGACGTGCACCTCGTCTCGATGCGTGCGGAGCTGTGCGGGTTGGTGGTGCCGAGCAAAGTGTATGGCGTGCTGGCCGCGGGGC
>JACQFS010000227.1 GCA_016199935.1 Verrucomicrobiota bacterium | reverse complement strand
GCCAGAATGTCGTGACCGTCGAGAAGGACGGCAAGAAGACGAACTATTATCTGGCCGACAATCAGGTCAGCAAAGATTTCCACGAACAAATCTGCAAGAAGCCGAAGGAAGGCATCTCCGCCACCGGCACCTGCAAGAAGGTGGACGGCAAGCTGGTCGTGACGTGCTCGAAGATCGAGTAGCCCCAGCGCAACAATGTCCTGGCAATGGGTGTTGTCAGGGTGGTTCCAGGGGACGGGCAGCAGTGCTCGTCCCCTGTTTATTTTGCCGCTTGCCCGCCGGTGCCGGATGAATAATCTCACGACTACATTCATCCAACGACCCACTATGAAAACCATCCTCATCACCCTCGCCGCCGCGCTCGCCTTCACCGTCGCCGCACAGGCGGAATCCAAAGTCACCCTCAGCGGCGTTCACCTCTGCTGCAAATCCTGCGTCACCGGCGTGGCCAAGGCCGTCGCCAAGTCACCCGGCGTCACCGCAACCTGTGATGCGAAGGCCGGCACCGTGGAACTCACCGCCGCCGATGCCGCCACCGTGCAGAAGGGCGTCAATGCCATCGTCGCTGCCGGCTACTTCGGCTCCAGCAGCGATGCCGCCGTGAAAGTTTCCAGCCACAACGGCGCGAAGGACGGCAAGGTTGCCTCGCTCGCCGTGAACGGCGTCCACCTCTGCTGCGGCAAATGCGTCACCGCCGTGGACAAGGCCGTGACCTCCGTCGCCGGTGTCAAGGGCCACAACGCCGAGAAGGGTGCCAAGTCTTTCACAGTGACCGGCGACTTCAACGCGAAGGAACTTTTCGCCGCGCTCGAAAAGGCCGGTCTCACCGGCAAGGCCGGCAAGTGATTTGAACGGTTTCGTCAACGCCCGCGGACCTCTGGTTCGCGGGCTTTTTCTTTCCACACCGCGCCACGGATTTTCGGCAATCATCTTGCTCCGCAATGGCGGGTGATTTCTCATGCCCGGCAAGAGCCGGGACCGGGAGCATCCCGCCCCAAAATTGCCATGAAATGCTTATTCGTTGCCGCCGCTGCCGTGCTGCTTGCCGGGTGTGTTGCCCAATATCCGCACACGCCGCAGGTCATCGGCACCATTTCCTACGAAGAATTCATCCACACTCCGCCGAACGCCACGCTCGACATCACCATCTACGACGCCGCCGCGCCCGATCCGGAAAAGGCCGTGCTGACGCAGCAACACATCATCCGGCGGTTCCGCGCGCCGATGCCTTTTTCGATGTGGTTTGACCGCGCGATGGTGGACAAGACGCACACCTACGTGCTGCGCGCGGAGATCCGCGTGGGCAAGGATATCTGGTTTCAAACTCCCGAGCCGATCCCGGTGATCACGCTCGGTCATCCGCAAGTGCTGGATGTCGTGGTCGTCTTCCAGTCCCCCGGCAAGCACCCTTCGCCGCCGCTTGCGCCGCCGGCCGGGAAGCCGTAGAACTCTCCCGGCTGTGGCGGCAACCAGCCCGGCGCGACGCGCCGAATCAAAACCGCGGATGCACACCAACCATCAACTCGCCAACTTCTCCGCGCGCTTGCGCGAGGAAATCCGCCGCGCCGATGAAGGCTGGGCCTTCCCATTTGAGGAACTCGCGATTGAACTTCATCAGCTCCAGCGCGCGCACAACCCCGCCTACCGCCGCTTCTGCGAAGCACGCGCGAGCCGCGGCGAGTTGACGGCGGACTGGCGCGAGATTCCAGCCGTCCCATCCGCCGCGTTTAGGGAACTCGAACTCACCAGCCTCGCGCCGGCCGAGCGCACGGCCGTCTTCCACTCCAGCGGCACCACGGCGCAGCCACGCAGCCGGCACTTCCACAGCGTCGAGTCGATTTTCACTTACGAGTGCTCACTCGTCCCGTGGTTCCGCCGTCACGTCCTGCCCGAGTGGGGTGAGCGCGCGGAGTTCATGGATTTCCTCGCGCTCACGCCGGCGCCCGCCGGCGCCCCGGGGTCTTCGCTCGTCCACATGTTCGCGACCGTGCAGCGCGAGTTCGGCGAGCGCGAGCAGGTCTTCGTCGGGAAAATTTCCACGGACGGCGCGTGGAGCGTGGACGTGGCGACGGCGTTGGAGGTGATGAGCCGGGCGGTGGCTGCGCAGCGTCTGCTCGTTTTGCTCGGCACCGCTTTCTCGTTCGTCCATCTGCTCGATTCGCTGGAAGAAATGAAAACCCGGCTCGTGCTTCCGCCCGGCTCGCGCGTGTTGGAAACCGGCGGCTACAAGGGCCGCTCGCGCGAACTGCCAAAGGCTGAACTCCACGCGCTGATCACCGACCGCGTCGCCGTGCCCGCGTCGCACATCGTTTGCGAATACGGCATGAGCGAACTCAGCTCGCAGGCCTACGACCGCGTGTGCGGCGAGACGCAAAACCCGAAACCCGAAACCCGGAACTTTCTTTTCCCTCCCTGGTGCCGCGCCGTCGTCCTGTCGCCCGAGACCGGCCGCGAAGTCGCCGATGGCGAAACCGGTTTGCTCCGGCTCTTCGATCTCGCCAATGTCTGGAGCGTGCTCGCGATCCAGACCGAAGATCTTGCCATCCGCCGTGGCGACGGCTTTGAACTGCTCGGCCGCGCGACGCACGCCGAGGCGCGCGGCTGCTCGCTGATGGCGCACTGAAATGAAACACTCCACCGCCATCGTCATGACCGTCGCGGCCGGCTTCGCCGCCACGCTGGTGCTGGCCGTTGGCGACCGGAAATCAATCGGCCAGCGGTTGGATGAATTCGGCAGCGATGCCCGCGCGCGACTCGCTCCGCATTTCGGCAAAGCTGGCGTTCCGTATCCACCCCGGCGCATCACGCTCATCGGTCTGAAGGAGGAACGTCTGCTCCAACTTTACGCACCGACCAGCGACGGCACGTCACGTTTCATTTGCTCTTGGCCGATCCTCGGCACAAGCGGCACGGCCGGTCCCAAGCTGCGCGAAGGCGACCGGCAGGTGCCGGAGGGTCTCTACGGCATCGAACTGCTGAACCCGAACAGTGCTTTCCACGTCTCGCTGCGCATCGGCTACCCGAACGAGTTTGATCGCCGGCAGGCGTTAAAGGATCATCGCCGGCAACTGGGCGGCGACATCATGATTCACGGCTCGACCGCCTCCGTTGGTTGCCTCGCGATGGGCGACCCGGCGGCGGAGGAAATTTTCACCCTCGCGTCGGACACCGGGCTGAAAAACATCCGCGTCATTCTCGCGCCGGTTGATTTTCGCTTGGGCAAATCCATCATGCTCACCACGAATCTTCCGCCGTGGACGGCCGAGCTTCATGCGATGATCCGGAAGGAGCTGCAGCAATTCCCGCTGCCGGAGGTGCCGAAATGAATCTGCCGAATTACTTCCTCGCGGACCTCCCGCCCGAGGCGACGTTAAGCGCCGGGATGATCACCGAGGCGTGCCAGACGCTCAAACGAAACCGCGCCCAATATCTCCGCGCCCGCACCACGCGCAGCCTCGTGGAACTCATCGCGCACGTCGCCGAGAACTGGCGCGAGACGGAAAACCCCTTCCGCCGCCACGCGCTCGATGCCGGCCCCGCGGCGACGGGCTTCTCGCGCGAAACGCTCGCGCGCGGACTCGATGGCTTCTTCGCGCAGTTCACCGTCGAAAACCTGAACGCGCTGCTGGCGCAGGAACTCGGCCACGCGCAACGCCTCGACACCTTCGCCGCCACGGGTGCGGACGAGCGCGCCAACCGCTCCGCGCTCGCGAACGGGCCCGAGTTACTAGCGCACATCGCCGCCGGCAACGTGCCGAACCCCGCGCTCACCAGCCTCGTGCTTGGGTTGCTCCTGCGTTCGGCGCAGTTCGTGAAGTGCGCGCGCGGCGCGAGTTTTCTCCCGCGGCTCTTCGCGCATTCGCTCTACGAAGCCGATGCGAAAATCGGCGCGTGCCTCGAAATCGCCGAGTGGCGCGGGGGCCATCACGAACTGGAGGACGCGCTCTTCGCCGAGGCCGACTGCGTCACCGCGACGGGCGGCGACGAGACGCTGGCGCACATCCGTTCGCGCGTGCCGCCGCGCGCGCGCTTCGTCGGCTACGGACACCGGCTCAGCTTCGGCTTCATCGCGCGCGAGGCGTTGAGTGGATTTGGCGCGAAGAAAATTGTCACGCGCGCCGCAGATGATGTCGTCGCGTGGGATCAACTCGGCTGCCTCTCGCCGCACGTGTTCTACGTCGAGGGCGGCGGCGCGACGACGGCGGAGCAGTTCGCCGAATTGCTCGCGCAGGAACTCGACCGCCGCGAGGCGCACGCGCCGCGCGGAAAAATTTCCATCGAGGAAGCGGCCGCCATCGCGTCGCGCCGCGCGATCTACGAAGTCCGCGCCGCGCACCTGCCCGATACGCGCCACTGGGCGAGCGAAGGCTCGACCGCGTGGACGGTGGTTTACGAGGCGGACCCGATGTTTCAGCCGTCGTGCCTCAACCGTTTCATCTACGTGAAGGCGGCCGACAGCCTGGCCGCCGCGCTGCGCGCCGCGGAACTTGTGCGCGGGAAAGTTTCCACCGTGGGCCTCGCCGCGCCAGACGAGCGCGCGGAGGCGCTCGCGCTTGAACTCGCGCGCTGGGGCGTCACGCGCATTTGCCCGGTCGGGAAGATGCAGCACCCGCCGCTGACGTGGCGCCACGACGGCCGTCCGGCGCTGGGTGATCTCGTGACGTGGACGGATTGGGAGAAATGATATGAAAATGGAATTGCGAAAGACGTTTCAATTCGAGGCCGCGCACCGGCTGCCGTTGCTGCCGGACGCGCACAAGTGTTTCCGCCTGCACGGGCACAGCTTCACCGCCGAGATCGTCGTCGTGGGTGAGTGCGACGCGAAGCTGGGCTGGGTGATGGACTACGCGGACATCACCGCCGCGTTCAAGCCGCTGTGGGAACAGCTCGATCACAATTACCTCAACGAGATCCCCGGCCTCGAAAATCCGACGAGCGAAATTCTCGCCGTGTGGATTTGGGAACACCTCAAGCCGCGCCTGCTGTTGCTGACGGAAGTCGTGGTGGCCGAGACCTGCACGGCGCGCGCGGTGTATCGCGGCGGCTGAATCAGTGCGCGATATATCCGCCGGTGTGCGTGATGGGATAGAAGCGACCGTTGCCGAGGTGCAACAGTTCCATGGTCAACGGGCCATAGCCGAGCAGGTAACCGCTGGCACCCACGGTCGTGCTGGCGACGGTGCCGCCGGTGTTGTTGTAGAGCTGGCCGCCGTTGACCGCGGCATAGCGGAAAATCCCGTCCGCCGACATGGCCACGGCCTGCCACGCGCGGGGGCTTTCCTGCGGCGACCACGATTGCCCGAAGTCGTCGGAGACGTAGAGGAATCCGCCGTTGTCCGCCGCGATGAGCTGGCGGCCGTCGGCGGACGAGGCCACGGAGATCCAATTCCGATTCGCGTCGCGCGGCGTCCAACTCACGCCTGAATTGGTGGAGGTATAAAGTTGCCCGGCAGTAACTCCCGCGACGAGTTTCGTTCCGTCCGCAGACGAAGCGACGCATCGCCAGTTGCGGCTGCTGTCGCGAGCGGTCCAGTTGGTGCCGGAATCCGCGGAGACATACACCTGATCCCCGGTGGCCACGGCGACGAGTTGGGATCCGTCGGCCGAGGACGCGAGGCCGAACCACGTGCGGTTCGTTTCGCGCGGCGTCTAGGTGGCCCCCGAATCGGTGGAAGTGAAAATCGTTCCGTCACGGACCGCGCCCGCGAGTTTCATCCCGTCGGCTGACGAGGCGACCGCCTGCCAGAGGCGGTAATTTGTTTCCCCGAGAGACCAGGTGCCGCCGCCGTTGGCAGACAAACTGATCCGGCCGCTGTAGGCGGCCGCGACCATCCTAGTTGCGTCGGCCGAAATGGCGATGGAAACCCAATTGCCGATCGGGATCGGGACGACGGCACCCCACGACTGGCCCCAGTTTCCTGAGAGGAAAAAATAGGAACCGATAGTGCCAGCAACCACATAGTCGCCGAGAGCGGAGCAAGCCAGCGAAGCCCATGCGCGATTCTCATCGCGAGGAATCCATGCCGATCCGATGCTGAACGGAAAATCCTTCGCCACGATGGATTGTCCTGGATTTTGGACCAGCTTGAGGTGGCCTTTGCCAAGCTCCCAAATCCTCATCATGTCGCCCGGGGCGGGCGACGCCGGCAACGTCAGAGTCACGAGGTCATCATTGGTCAGGAAGAACCCCGTGTTCGGCGGCGCCTGCACGGCGTTGTTGGTGACGATCTGCCAGCCCATGCCGCCCGTGGAGCCCGCCGAAATCTGGAGGCTGTTGCCCGCCGGTGTGATCGTGACGCCGGCGCCGGCGGCGAGCGTGAGCGCGTCGGTCAGGCCGTTGACGCTCTTGACCACCTGACCGCTGGCGAGGCTGCCGACGGTGAGGTTCGTCAGCCCGGCGCCGTTGCCAGCGAAGAAATTGGCGGCGTTGCTGAAGCTGAGCGCGTTTCCGTAGGTGCCGGCGAGTTGCGCGTTGGAGATCGCGCCGCCAGCGCTCGCGGCACGGATGGCGTAGGGAGTCGTCGTGATCGGCTGCCGTGGGGTGAGGTTGGTGAAGGCCGCGGCACCCGTCGGCCGCGTCGCAATCTCCAGCCACAAGTCCGCGCCATTAAACGCCGCGCCGCCGAAGTCGAGCCACGCGGCGAACATGCCGTTGGTCACCCCGATCCCATTGGTCTGCACCGTGGGGCCGGACTGCGAACCGCCGGCCGGGGCGTTGAACAGTTTGAAGGTGAAATCATTCGCGGCGTTCGCCGGAGCGCCGTTGACGGTGAGGAACCCCTGGTAGGTGAAAGCGGTGGACTGCGCGCGCAACGAAAACCCACCCAACCCCACGAAGAGGAGGACAAAGACGGTCGCCAGATTTTTCATAACGGAACTTTCTCGAACTGGTCGCGAATCTCAGCTTGGCCTTGTTACCGATACGCCTCGCCCTGTTCCGTGACAAGGGGAATTGCGGGGCGCGCTTGCACTCACCGGCGGTTCCGCTTTAATCCCCGCCTCATGTTCAAACCGCTGATTGACTGGTATCTCTCCGCGCTGGAAAGCGGCGGCTATCCGCTCGTCGCGCTGCTGATGGCCATCGAGAGTTCCATCCTGCCGCTGCCGAGCGAACTGGTCATCCCGCCCGCCGCGCATCTCGCGCACACGAAGGGGACGTTCAGCATGGCGGGCCTCGTGATCGCGGCCGCGCTCGGCTCGTGGGTGGGCGCGTCGGTGATGTATTGGGCGGCGCGCTGGGCGGGCCGGCCGCTGGTGATGCGCTACGGGAAGTTCGTGATGATCTCGCCGGAGAAAGTGGCGAAGGCGGAACGGTGGGCGTCGAAGTTTGGCTCGATGGGTATCTTCATTTCGCGGCTGCTGCCGGTCGTGCGCCATCTCATCGGCATCCCCGCGGGCATCGTGCGGATGGATTTCAAACTCTACTCGCTCTACACACTGATCGGCTCCGCCATCTGGAGCGGGGTGCTCTGCTACCTCGGCGTGAAAGCGGGGCAGGACGAGCAACTCATGCGCGGCGAGCTGCACCGCATCGGCATCTGGGTCGTGGGCGCGGCGCTGGTGCTGGGAGGCGTCTATTATTTCTTCGTCCACCGGCACATGAGGGAGGAGAAATCCGAAACAAGCTCAAAGCCCGAATGATCAAATCGGCTGCGCGCAGTGGTGGAGTTTTTAACCTTTGACTTTTGGTGATTCAGATTTGTTTCGGATTTCGAGCTTCGGGTTTCGGATTTCCCGACCTCACGCCGCGCTCGCCCCTTTGTAAATCCTCGGCACGCGATAGGTGATGGCGGTCAGCACCTCCCACGGAATCGTGCCGAACCAGTCCGCGAGATCGTGCGCCGTGATTTCGCGCGCGCGGTGGCGTCCGATCAGCACCACTTCATCTCCCGCCTTCACCGCCGCGACGCGCGACACGTCCACGAGCATTTGGTCCATCGTCACGCGGCCGAGCACGCGGCAGCGGCGGCCGTGGATGAGCACCTCGGCGCGGTTGCTGCCGGCGCGCAGGTAGCCATCGCCGTAGCCGGCCGTGATCGTCGCCACGCGCATCGGCCCGGGCGCGACGAAGGTGTGGCCGTAACTCAGCGGCGTGCCCTTCGCGATTTTCTTCACGAGACTCACGCGGCATTTCCACGTGAGCGCCGGACGAAGCGTGCGTTGCAGCGCCACGGCCGCGCGCCGGCGACTGCGCGGCACGATGCCGTAAACCAGCAGGCCGGGCCGGACGAGGTTGGAAAAACTTTTCGGCTCGTGCAGCACGCCCGCGCTGTTGCACGCGTGGATGAGCGGCACGGAAATCCCGTCGCGCCGGAGTTGCGCGACGAGTGCGGCGAACTTGTGTCGCTGCGCCGCCGTGAACGCACGGTCGTCCTCGGCGCTCGAGAAATGCGTGTAAAGCCCGGCGAGCCGCAGGGCAGGGGAGGCGATGACTTTGCGGATCAACTCACCGGCCTCGCCGGGCGCCGCGCCGAGCCGGCCCATGCCCGTGTCCACCTTCACGTGGACGTCCACGAGCTTGCCGAGGCGCGTCGCCGTGGCGGAAAACGCAGCGACCTCCGCGACGGATGAGATCGTGGGCATGACGTGATCGCGCACCGCCGTTTCGACTTCGTGCGGCAGGCACGCGCCGAGCATCAGGATCGGCCAGCCACGCCCGACGCTGCGGATGGCGTGCGCCTCGGCGAGATTGGCGACGCCGAAGATGTCGGTGCCGCTCTGCATCAGCGCCGCGGCGATCTGCTTGAGGCCGTGACCGTAGGCGTCCGCCTTAACCACGGTGAGGATTTTTACCTCGGGGCCCACGCGGTGACGGAGCCACGCGAGGTTTTCGCGCAGCGCGTTCAAATCCACTTCGGCCCAGCAACGGTAGGACTGCATCACGGGAAAACTTTAACCACGGATGGACACGGATGAACACGGATTTGCGCCGGCCGGGGCGACGCAGGTTCAGTAGTCGCGAAACGGCCCGCGCGGCTCCGCGGCGTCCATCTCCTTGCGCCAGGCTTCCCATCGGCCCCTTACCTTCGCCAGTTCATCCGGCTTCTCCTTCGACAAATCCTTCGTCTCGCCGAGGTCCGTGGCCAAATCGAAGAGGCCGACACCCTTTTCGGAACTGACCCACTTCCAGTTGCCGACGCGCGCGCCCTTGTCGCCGCGGCGCTGCCAGAACATTTCCGTGCGCGGGGATTTCTTCTCGCCCGCCAGGACGGGGAGCAGATCGAAGCCGTCGAGCGTCACTCCGCGCGGCGGCTTCGCGCCGCTCGCGGAGAGGAGCGCGGGAAAAAGTTCGAGCGTGGTGAGGAACTCATCCGTGACTTTGCCCGCAGGAATCCGGCCGGGCCAGCGGGCGATGAACGGCACGCGCAGACCGCCCTCCCACATCGTGCTCTTGCCGCCCTTGAGCGGCGCGTTGCCGCCGTTGCCGGAGCCGCCGTTGTCCGAAAAGAAAATCACGAGCGTGTCCTTTTGCACGCCGGTGTCGCGGAGCGCGGCGAGCAGTTCGCCGATGGCCTCGTCCATGCACGTCACCGCGCCGTAGTAGCGCGCGAGGTTGTCGGCGATGCCTTTGGCCCGATACGGAGCGGAATATTTGTCCGGGACCTGGACGCCCTCGTGCGGTGGACGGTCGGCGGATTTTTTGCCTTTGGCCGGAACATCGGTCTCCTTCCCATACGAGGACGCTCCGTGCGGGGCGTTGAACGGCAGGTAGAGAAACCACGGCTTGGCTTTGTGGTCGCGGATGAAGCGCAGCGACTCGCGTTTGAAAAGGTCGGTGGCGTAGGTGCCCTTGTCGGCCTCGGTGCGCTCGTTACCACGGAAGAGCGACGGCACGCCGTAGCGCTCGTGCGTGTAGTAATCAATCCCGTTGTTCCCGTGGCCGTAGAAAAAATCGAACCCGCGCTGGAGCGGCAGGAAACGGCGCGCCTGCCCCATGTCCCATTTGCCCACGACGCCCGTCGCGTAGCCGGCCGCGTGAAGCGCATCGCCGATGGTCTGCTCGCGCACGTCGAGGCCGAGCGTCATCTCCGGCGAGACGGCGTATTCCTCCGGCGTGTAGCGATGGCCGTAGTTGACCATGTCGTTGCGGATCATGTCGTAGAGTCCGTTGCGCTGCGGAAAGCGGCCGGTGAGAATGCTCCCGCGCGACGGCGTGCAGGCCGGCCACGACACGTAGAAACTCGTCGCGCGCACGCCTTCGGCGGCGAGGCGGTCGAGGTGCGGCGTGAGCACGGGCTTGGTGCCGATGCAGCCGAGGTCGGGGTAACCCTGATCGTCGCTGACGATGAGAAGAATGTTCGGCCGCCGCGCGGCATGGGCGGTCGCAGCGAAGGCGAGGCAAACGGCAAGCAGAAGAATGCAGCGGCGGAAGTTCATGGCGGGAACAATGTGGTTCAGACGTTCAGACGGCGAGTGCGGATTCGGTTGAGCACGCTCATCAATGTTTGCGGCCGATGCCCAGCACCTCGCGGCAATGCCGGATGCTCTTTTCCAATTCCGCTTTTTGGAACTCAGGATTCGCCGCGAGGTCGGCGGGCGGCGTCGGCCGCGATTTGCCGCGGCGCGCGAGCGCCATGAACTGCCCGAACTCCTCCGGGCTTCGCTCGGCGCGCTCGGCCCAGAACGGATCGCGACGAAACGGAATGTCGAAGGGCCGGCCGGAGATCGTTTCCAGAATCACGGGCGTGCGCAGACACAACTCCGCGAATCGCGCGAAGTAGCGCGGCCAGTCCACGCAGCCTTCGCCGATGGCCGTCCACTCGAAGGTCGCGCCGTCGGGCGTTTCCCAAACGGCCGAGTCGCGGATGCCCGTGCAAAGCGCGTGCGGGGCGAGGAGTTCGAGGCTGTGCGCCGGGTTTTCGAGCGCCCACGTCGCGTTGCCGGCATCCATCGTCACGGCGACAAAATTCCGGCCGGCGGCCTCGGTGAGCGCGAGCAACTCGCGCGACTGCATGTCGCCCGCGTGATTCTCCACGGCGATCTTCACCCCTGCGTCGAGCGCGCGGGTGCGGACGTTTTTCAAAACCCTCACCGTCTCGGCGATGCGCGCCTCGATGCCGCCGGGGCTGCGCCGGTCCTGCACGTTGCCGAGCACGCAGCGCACGACGGGGGAGCCGAGCGCGCGGGCGATGCGGATGCAACGGGTGAGTTGCTCCTCCGCCGTGCCGCGCTTCGGATCGAACATCACGGACGACGGACACGCGCTCAACATCCCCGCGTAGAGCGCGAGACCGGCGTCATCCGCGCGGCGCTTCAGATCGCGCAAGGAATCATCCGCGAGACTTTCATACACGTCGAAGTCGGAGAACATCAGCGCGTCGAGGCGGAGCGAGGCGGCGTAGTCCACGAGCCGCGCGGCCTTCCAGCCGAGCGAGCGGAGCGCATAGTTGTCGAAGCCGAGTTTGAGTTTGGGAAACATGATGGCGGTGTGTGAGCTGCGGGCATTGACGCGGAAAGCGGTGGAGACGAAAAGCAGAAAAGGCGAAAAGAGGCGAGGCAGGCTTTGGATTGGGAATATCCGGCGGGGCAGGGCATCTTGGGTTCACAATCTTCATGACCTTGCGTGAACTCATCCGAAACACCGTCATCGTCGGCTTGTTGATGCTCGCCATCCTTGGCGTCAGGCTCCTCCGCAGCGAGTGGACGCAACGCGAGCGCGAGCGCCTCACTACTCAGCAATACGAGTCGCCCCCGGCTGGCATGGTGCTCGTGCCGGCCGGAGAATTCTGGATGGGCAGCGACGATGAGAAAGCGGAACCGGACGAACGGCCGAGGCGAAAAGTTTTTGTGCCCGCGTTCTACATTGACCGCCTCGAGGTCACGAATCGCCGCTATCGCGAGCTGATGCCGCAGCACAAGTTCGAAGACGGCGAGGAGGATTTGCCCGTGACGCACGTGCTCAAGAGCGAGGCGGAGGAATTCTGTCGGCGCGCGGGCGGGCGTCTCCCCACCGGCGCCGAATGGGAGAAGGCCGCGCGCGGCACGGACGGCCGTGTGTATCCGTGGGGCGATGAGTTCAAGCCCGGCCTCGCGAACCTCGGCCTTGGCCGCGACGATCCGGGCAAGTTGCGCGGCGGAAGTTTTCCCGGCGGCGCGAGCCCCTACGGTTGCGAGGACATGTGCGGCAACGTGTGGGAATGGGTGAGCGACGTGCGGGCGGAGCGCGTGCCGTTCGAGCGCGCGGCCGAACGCGTCGAGCACGGCGTCATCCGCGGTGGCGCGCACGGCTACGGGACGTTTCAGGGCCGCGCGTCGTATCAGGGCTTCGAGGGGAACACGACCACGTGCCACGACGTGGGCTTCCGCTGCGTGATGGACGCGGTGCCGAAGGGGAAGTAGCGGCGCTTCGGGCTACGCCTTCAACCCCAGCCCGAGCGACTCCTTGCAGTAGCGGATGCTCCGCTCGATCTGCTCGCGCTGATATTCCTGCGTCGACTTCGCCTTGTCCGCGCCGTCGGGCGCCTTGAACGGCGGGATCGCGTGGCCTTTCTTCGCGAGCGCGAGGAAACGCTGGCGGCTCGCCTCGGTCTGCTTCGGATACATTTTCCAAAACTCCGGATCGTTCGTCGGCAGCTCGCGCGCGAAACCGCCGATGGTCTCGATGTTCACCACCACGCCGGGGCAGCGCTTCTCGAAAATATCAAAGTAAGTTTTCAAATCCACGCAGCCGTCGCCCATCGCGGTCCACTGCACGGTCACGCCCTTGGGCGATTCCCAGATCATCGAGTCGCGCAGGCTCGTCATGCTGACGTAGGGCGCGAGCACCTCGAGGTTCGCGATGGGATCCTCGGCGGTCCAACAGGAGTTGCCGGAGTCGATGTTCGCGCCGACGTAATCCTTGCCGGCCGCCTCGATGAGTTCGACGAGTTCCACTGACTGCATGTCGCCGGCGTGATTTTCCACGGCGACTTTCACACCGAGATCGAGTGCGAGGCTGCGCTGCGACTTGAGCACCTTCACGGTGTCGCCGATGCGTGCTTCGATGCCGCCCTCGGTCTTGCGATCGTCCGCCCGGCCGAGGATGACGCGGAAGCCCGACGAGCCGAGCGCCTTCGCCGCGCGCAAGCCGAGCGCGAGATGTTCCTCGGCGGTGCCCCAATCTTTTTTGAAGGACTTCGACGTGGGACAGATGCTCCACGAGCCGAGCTGAATCTCCACGCCCTTGTCCGTCGCATACTTCCGGTGCTCGCGCAGAATCGCGTCGTCGAACTTTCCCTCGAACGGTCCGAGGTCGGTGATGAACACCGTGTCGCACGCGAGCTTCGCGGCGTAGTCCACGAGTTGGCGCGCGTTCCATTTCATGTCGCGCACGGAAAAATTGTCGAAGCCGAGTTTGATCTTCCGCTTGCGGGCGGTCGCGGCGTGCGCCGGGGAAAAACTGGCGGCGAGCGCGGCGGTGGCGGCGGCGGT
>JACQFS010000226.1 GCA_016199935.1 Verrucomicrobiota bacterium | reverse complement strand
GCGCTTCCTCGCCGAGGTTCGGGATGTCGCGCGTGATTTCCTCGGGGCCGAGCTTCGTGTCGCGGGCGCCCACCTCGAATTCATCGATGTGGATCGAGGTGAAGATGTCGTCCTTGACGATCTTCTCGCTGATGAGGATGGCGTCCTCGAAGTTGTAGCCGTTCCACGGCATGAACGAAACGAGCACGTTGCGGCCGAGCGCGAGTTCGCCGCCCTGCGTGCAGGGACCGTCGGCGATGATCTGGCCCTTCTTCACGGACTGGCCCTTCTCGACCAGGATTTTCTGGTTGATGCAGGTGGCCGCGTTCGAGCGCATGAACTTGCGGACTTCATAGACCCAGATGCCGGCGGCGGGGTCGTGTTTGATTTTCTTTTTGCTCTCGGGGAGCTTGCCGTCCTCGGTGATGACGATCTGGCTGCCGGTGACGGACGCGACCTTGCCGGATTCCTCGGCGACGAGCACGGCGCGCGAGTCACGCGCGACGCGTTCCTCGAGGCCGGTGGCGACGAGCGGCGCCTCGGTGACGAGGAGCGGCACGGCCTGGCGTTGCATGTTGGAACCCATCAACGCGCGGTTCGCGTCGTCGTGCTCGAGGAACGGAATGAGTCCGGCCGCGATGGACACGAGCTGCTTGGGCGACACGTCCATGTAGTCCACTTCCTTCGGGTCCACGTCCACGAAGTCGCCCTTGCGGCGGCAGGTGACGCGGTCGCCGGTGAAATGGCCCTTGTCGTCGAGCATGGAGTTCGCCTGCGCGATGACGTAACCCTCCTCGCGGTCGGCCGTGAGGTAATCGAGATGGCCGGTCACGCGGCCCTTCTCGGCCTTGCGGTAGGGCGTCTCGATGAAGCCGAAATCATTCACGCGCGCAAAGGTCGCGAGCGAGGCGATGAGGCCGATGTTCGGGCCTTCGGGCGTCTCGATCGGGCAGATGCGTCCGTAATGCGACGGATGCACGTCGCGAACTTCGAAGCCCGCGCGGTCGCGGGAGAGACCCCCGGGCCCAAGCGCCGACAAGCGGCGTTTGTGCGTGAGCTCCGCGAGCGGATTGATCTGATCCATGAACTGCGACAACTGCGAGCGGCCGAAGAAGTCGCGGATGACGGCGGAGAGCGCCTTGGGATTGATGAGCTTCTGCGGCGTCATCGCCTCGACGCTCTGGTCGAACAAGGTCATGCGTTCCTTGACGAGACGCTCGGTGCGCGCAAGACCGACGCGGCATTGATTGGCGAGCAATTCGCCGACGGTGCGCACGCGGCGCGAGCCGAGGTGGTCAATGTCGTCCGTCGAGCCGGTGCCCTTCTTGAGCTTGAGCAGATACTTCGTCGCCGCCACGAGGTCTTCCTTCGTGAGGATGCGCGAGTCGCCGTCGCCCTTGATGCCGAGCTTCTGGTTCATCTTGTAACGGCCGACGCGTCCGAGGTCGTAGCGTTTCGGATCGAAGAACAGACGCTTGATGAGCGCGCGGGCGTTCGCGGCGGTCGGGGGATCACCAGGCCGGAGGCGGCGGTAAATGTCCTTGAGCGCCTCTTCCTCATTCTTGGTCGGATCCTTCTTGAGGCACTTGATGACGATGCCGTCGTCCACCGACGTGTCCACGACCTTGATCTTGGTCACGCCGAGTTCGGCGATCTGCTTGAGCACGGCCTTGGAGAGCGGCTCGAAGGCGCGGGCGATGATCACGCCCTTGTCGAGATCGAGCGCGTCCTCGACGAGCACCTTGTTCTGGATGTCCTCGAGCTTCTCCGCCTCCTTCAGGCTGAGGTCCTCGATGGTGTAGAACAGGTTCAGGATGTCCGCATCACTGCCGTAGCCGAGCGCGCGGAAAAAAGTCGTGGTGAGAAATTTCCGGCGGCGTTTCTTGCGGTCGAGATAAACGTAGAGCAGGTCCGCGGTGTCGAACTGCGCCTCATACCACGAGCCGCGATCGGGGATGATGCGGAAGCTGTGGAGCATCTTGCCATTCGCGTGCTGCGTCGCCTCGAAGGCGATGCCGGGCGAACGGTGAAGCTGCGAGACGATCACGCGCTCGGCACCGTTGATGACGAACGTGCCCTGCGGGGTCATGAGCGGGAGTTCGCCCATGAAAACTTTTTCCTCCTTCGTGCCCTTCTCCTCGCTGAGGAGGAAGGTGACGTGGAGCGGCGCGCCGTAGGTGAGGCCCTCGCGCAGACATTCGAGCCAGTTGAGCTTGGGCTCGCCGATCTCGTAGCTGTCGTATTTGAGCACGCACTTGCCGTCGTAGCTCTCGATGGGGAACACCTCGTGGAACACGGCCTCGAGGCCGACGTTCTTGGTGCGCTTCTTGGAAGCGGCGTCGGCCTGGAGGAACTCCTTGTAGGAGTTGCACTGCAGTTCGATCATGTTCGGCGGGGCGATGACCTCTTTGATCTTGCCGAAGTTAAGGCGTTCGTGTTCTCGCGATGGCATGGCTTTTACCTTTGCTGGATTGGCCGGTGACGGACCGGCCGGTTTGGGCTTAAATGACAAAAAGACGGCGGCCACGCATTCCTGCCTGGAACTCGCTCATCGTTTCAAAAATTTTCTTCAACAACTGACTGGTTCGCTGCTCGCGCTGTCACCGACATTGCTCCGGGTGCGACCCGGCCACTGCGGAGGCGAAGGGGGCGGCGGCAACGGGCCGCCGCCCCAAATCGCCACGGACTTACTTGACCTCGACCTTCGCGCCCGCTTCTTCGAGCTTCTTCTTCGCGTTGTCGGAGTCGGCCTTGTTCGCGCCTTCGAGCACGGGCTTGGGCGCGCCCTCGACCATGGCCTTCGCCTCGGCCAGGCCCAGACCGGGCTTGACCTCGCGGACGACCTTGATGACGGCGATCTTCTTGTCGGCCGGAGCCGACACGAGGATCACGTCAAACGTGGTCTTGGCTTCGGCCGCAGGAGCGGCGGCGCCGGCGGCCCCACCGCCAGCGGCGGCCACGGCCACGGGAGCGGCGGCGGTCACGCCCCACGCTTCCTCAAGTTTCTTCACCAGCTCGGCCGCCTCGATGACGGTGAGCTTGCCCAACTGTTCCACCAATGTGCCTAGATCGGCCATGTTACCTTTCGTTTCGTCGTCCCCGAAGGCCTTCGGGGTTTTCAGTCCGGCAGCCACCGGACCGACGATTTGCTTTTTGTTTCGTTGTTTGTTGCTCCGTCACCCGCCACTCAGCGGACGTCGGAAAGGGTTCAAAATTTTTCGTTCAGGCCGGCTTCTCGGCCTTGGCCTTGATGACGCGCGCGAGCTGCGAGCCCGGCGTGTTGATGAGCGCCACGAGCTTGGACTGCGGTGCCTTCATCAGGCCGAGCAGCTTGGAGCGGAGCACGTCGAGCGACGGGAGATCGGCGATGGCCTTGATGGCATCGGCTTCGAGGCGCTGGTCCTTGAGGTAGCCGAACTTGATCTTCGGCTTCTCGAACTCGGACTGGAAAGTCTTCACCGTCTTGGCCGCGGCGCTGACGTCGCGCTGGCCGGTGACGACCGCGAGCTGGCCCGCGATCGAACCGGCGAGATCGGCGAGACCGGCTTCCTTCGCGGCGACCTGGAAGATGGAGTTTTTGACGACGTGAACCTCGGAGCCGTTGCCGCGGAGGCGGCCGCGCAGTTCGGAGAACTGCGCAACGGTCAGACCGGTGTAGTCCACGACGATGAAAAACGGCGAGGCGTTGAGCCGCGTCACGTATTCGGCGGTGATGAGTTTCTTTTCGGCACGCATGGCGATGATCTCGGTTGAAGTTTTTTAGTTGGAGGCGAACTCACGTGTGTCCACGCGGACGCCGGGGCTCATGGATGCGGAGAGCGTGCAGCTCAGGATGAACACGCCCTTGGCGCTGGCGGGACGGGACTTGGCCACGGCGTCAATGACGGCGCGGGCGTTCTCGGCCAGTTGTTCGGGCTTGAAGTTCGCCTTGCCGACGACGACGTGGACGTTGCCGGCCTTGTCCACCTTGAACTCGACGCGGCCGGCCTTCACTTCCTTGACGGCCTTGGCGGTGTCGTCGGTCACGGTGCCGGTCTTCGGGTTGGGCATGAGGCCGCGGGGGCCAAGCACCTTGCCGAGTTTGCGGACTTCGCTCATGGCCTCGGTCGTGGCGATGGCGACGTCGAAATCATTCCAGCCCTCGTTGCACTTCTTGATCATGTCGTCGTAGCCGACGAACTCCGCGCCGGCGGCCTTGGCGGCCTCGGCGGCCTGGCCCGGCTTGGCGAAGACGAGCACGCGCACGTTCTTGCCGCTGCCGTGGGGCAGCGGCACGGTGCCGCGCACCATCTGATCGGATTGCTTGGGATCCACGCCGAGCCGGAAGGCGAGGTCAACGGTCTCGTTGAACTTCGCCTTGGGGAACTTGGCGAGGACTTCGACGGCGGCTTTCAGCGGATAAGTCTTGGACTTGTCCACGAGTTCGAGCGCCTTGCGGTAACGTTTGCTGGGTTGCTTGGCCATTTGTTTTGGTGCGGTGCGAACGAGTGATGAGCTCTCCCGCGATTGTTATTTTCTCAACCGACAACTTCGATGCCCATGCTGCGGGCGGTGCCGCAGATGACGCGGAAAGCGGCTTCGTCATTGAAGGCGTTCATGTCCGCCTTCTTGATTTTCACGATCTCCATCACCTGCTTGCGCGAGACCTTGCCGACGCGGTCCTTGAGCGGATTCTTCGCGCCCGAGGCGATGCCGGCGGCCTTCTTCAACAGGATCGCCGCGGGCGGCGACTTGGTGATGAACGTGAATGACTTGTCCTGAAAAACGGAGATGACCACCGGAATCACCAGGCCGGCCTGGTCCTTGGTGCGCGCGTTGAACTCCTTGCAGAACGCCATGATGTTGACGCCGTGCTGGCCGAGCGCGGGGCCGACGGGCGGGGCGGGGTTCGCCTGGCCGGCCGAGATCTGCAGTTTGATTTCGCCTGTTTTCTTCTTCGCCATAAAAATCTTTTAAGCTTTTTCGACCTGCCAGTATTCGAGTTCGACCGGCGTGTTGCGGCCGAAAATGTTGACGGTGACCTTGAGCTTGCCGCGGTCCGGCTCCACTTCCTCGATCACGCCGCTGAAATTCAGGAACGGGCCGTCGTTGATCTTGATGGTCTCGCCCACCTCGAACGACACCTTCGGGCGCTCCTGATCCTCGGAGTCGGAGACCTGTGTCTTGATGTAATCAATCTCCTCCTGCGCCATCGCCTGCGGGCGCTCGCCGCCGACGAAGCCGATCACGCCCTGCGTTTCCTTCACGAAGTAATACGGCTCGGGGACCAGCCGGTTGTTTTCGTCGAGCAACGCGATGTGGATGTAAACGTAGCCGGGATGCAGCTTGCGCGTCGTGACGGTCTTCTTGCCGCCGCGGACCTCGGCGACCTTCTCCATCGGCACGAGCACTTCCTTGATGAACTCGCCCATCTCCTCGGACTTGAGGCGCTTCTCAAGGCTGTCCTTGACCTTTTGCTCCTGCCCCGAGAGGCAGTGGATGACGAACCAACGCGGTTGCATGGTGTTTCCTAAGTCTACAGGTGGGTGATTTGGTTGACGACCCAGCGGACGGCGATGTCCACCACGACGGTGAACGCGCCCAGCAGGAGCGTGGAAATGATGACGACGACCGTCGAGCCCTTCAGCTCGGCGCGGCTCGGCCAGGTGCACTTCTTGAGCTCGTCCCGCGTCTGGCTGATGTAGGCCGTCAGGCGCGCGAGCATGCCGCGGCGCCACAGGAACGCGAAGACCGCGCCCACCACGACGACCACGATGCCGATTTTGACGTATTCGTTCACGCTGATTAAAATTTTCGAGTTGGCGGAGGGGGAGGGATTCGAACCCCCGGTGAGCTTGCGCCCACAGCGGTTTTCAAGACCGCCGCATTAGACCACTCTGCCACCCCTCCACCGGGGTTGGCAGGGCGTGCAGGACTTGAACCTGCAACCAACGGTTTTGGAGACCGCTACTCTACCAATTGAGCTAACGCCCTTCACCGTATGTTCAATGAGCTCCGACACATCTGCCGACAAAAAAGCGGAGGCGGAGGTTTTACCCCCGCGCTCCAGCGTTTTTGCCAAAAACTACGCGACGATATCGGTCACGCGACCGGCGCCGATGGTCCGGCCGCCTTCGCGAATCGCGAAGCGCAGACCTTTTTCCATGGCGACGGGCTTCTGCAACTCGACCTCCACGGAGACATTGTCACCCGGCATCACCATTTCGACGCCCGCCGGCAACGTCAGCGTGCCGGTCACGTCGGACGTGCGGAAATAGAACTGCGGCCGGTAATTCGTGAAGAACGGCGTGTGACGGCCACCTTCATCCTTCGAGAGGACGTAAACCTCCGCCTTGAACTTCGTGTGCGGGGTGATGCTGCCGGGCTTGGCGAGCACCATGCCGCGCTCGACTTCTTCCTTCTTCGTGCCACGCAGGAGCACGCCGACGTTGTCGCCGGCGGTCGCACTGTCGAGCAGCTTGCGGAACATTTCGATGTCCGTCGCCGTGGTCTTGCGCGTGTCGCGCAAACCAACGATCTCGACTTCCGACATCTTGAGCAACGTGCCGCGCTCGACACGACCGGTCACGACCGTGCCGCGACCTTCAATGTTGAACACGTCTTCGACGCACATGAGGAAGGGCTTGTCCACCTCGCGCACGGGATCAGGAATGAACGTGTCGCACGCGTCGAGCAAGTCGGCGATCGCCTTCTCGCCCTCGGGCGTGCCGGCCATGGCCGCCGTGGCGCTGCCGCGGATGATCGGGGTCTTGTCGCCGGGAAAACCATACTTGGTGAGCAGGTCGCGGATTTCCATCTCGATCAACTCGAGCAGGTCCGCGTCCGCGAGATCCACCTTGTTCAGGAACACCACCATGCTCGGCACGCCGACCTGGCGGGCGAGGAGAATGTGCTCGCGCGTCTGGGGCATCGGACCGTCCGCCGCGCTGACGACGAGGATCGCGCCGTCCATCTGCGCTGCGCCGGTGATCATGTTCTTCACGTAGTCGGCGTGGCCGGGGCAGTCAACGTGCGCGTAGTGGCGCTTGGGCGATTGGTATTCCACGTGCGAGACGGCGATGGTCACGGTCTTGGTCTCGTCACGCACGGTGCCGCCCTTGGTGATGTTCGCGTAGGAAATTGCCTCAGCCAGGCCCTTGCGGTTTTGCACCGCGACGATGGCGGCCGTCAGAGTGGACTTGCCGTGGTCAACGTGGCCGATCGTGCCGATGTTGACGTGGGGTTTGGTTCGTTGAAACGCTTCTTTAGCCATTGCGAGTTCGAGTTTTAGTTTATTTTCTTTCGGTCAAATCTTAAAATCTGGAGCCCATGATCGGGTTTGAACCGATGACCTCGTCCTTACCAAGGACGTGCTCTACCAACTGAGCTACATGGGCATTGCCCAATTCACCGGCTCACCCAACGACGACAAAAAACCCAACCGCCTGTCACTTTCTCCAAAGAAAGTTCGGAGGTTGGAGACGACTTCAGGTTATCCCGGTTCAAGACCGGGCGCAGAAACTAGGAAACCCCCCGCGGGGTGTCAACCCGTTTTCGGGAAATTTTTCTTGCCATGCGGCCGGCCGCCTACCCGCCCTTCGCGGGTCGGCGCCACTCCGTTTTCGGCGGTTCGGGCAGGCCCTGCGCGCGCAGCGCGGTGCGGAAATGGAGCTTGGACACGCGCGCAAGGGCCGCGGCTCCGAACTTCGCCACGAATTCCTTCGCCGCCGCGTCCACCGCTGCCGACGCGCCTTTGGGGAGTTTCATCCCGAAGTCCTTTTCCAACGCGGCCAGTCGGCTCACAAATTCGTGCCGCGCCAGGATCGAGGCCGCGGCCACCGCGAGATCCGCCTCCGCCTTGTGCCGTTGCACCAGCTCGATCTCGCGCCCCTGCGCCATGAGCGCCTTGGCCACCACGTCCTTGCTCGACGCAAACTGATCGCTGATCGCGCGCACCGGCGGCGGGTTCATCTTCGCGCGATCGTTCATCAGGTTCTCGATCACACGCGCGTGGCCCCAGGCGAGGAGGCGGTTCACGCTTTTCATTTTCGCGTAGAGGCGGTTGTAAGCCTCATTGCCCACCGGCACCACGGTCCACACACAGCCCCGGGTTTCCTGGATCAGCTCCGCCAGTTCGCGCATCTTCTTGTCGCTGGAAATATTTTTCGAGTCGCGCACGCCCGCGTCCTGCCACGCCTTGACGACGGACTCGTTCACATACACGCCCGCGATGCAGAGCGGCCCGAAGAAATCGCCCTTGCCGCTTTCGTCCACGCCGAGGCGCGGCAGCAGGATCTCCGGATTCAGCACCGCCTCGTAGCCGAGCTTCGCCTCTTTCAATATCTCCGGCTCGATGACGAACTCGACGAACTCCTGCGTCCCCTTGCCCTGCACGACCAGCTTGCCGGACTCGTAGAAGACCACGTTCACCCGGTCCTTCTCCGCCGCGAAGCGGGCATAGGGCACCTCGCGGAATTTCCATCCGCCGGCGTCGCAATGCGCGCGCAACGCCCCGGCCTGGGCGGCGTCGAGCTTGCACGTGTAGGAGGTGAGCGGCGTCATGCGCGCGGAGTTTCGAGTTTCGAGTTGGGAGTTTCGAGTTCAAAGTTTGAGCCGCGCAAAGTTTCGCATAGTCTCCGCACCCGATGCCCGCACGCGCGACCAATCAAAGTTCAAAGTTCAAGGTTCAAGGTTCAAAGTTTCCGAAACGCGAAACCGGAAACTTCAAACTCGAAACGCGCTGCGCCCGGCTCGCCCCGCCGCTGCTCGGCTGGTTCGCACGCGCCGCCCGCGACCTCCCGTGGCGCCGCACGCTTGATCCCTACGCCATCTGGGTTTCGGAAATCATGCTCCAGCAGACGCAGGTCAAGACGGTCATCGCCTATTACGAGCGCTGGCTGCGCGAGCTGCCGGACCTCGCCGCGGTCGCCGCCGCGGCGCCGGACAAATTGCACAAACTTTGGGAGGGCCTCGGCTACTACACCCGCGTCCGGAATCTGCAAAAGGCCGCGCAGCAGATCATCCGCGAGCACAACGGAAAATTCCCGCGCGACTTCGACGCCGTTCTCGCCCTGCCCGGCATCGGCCGCTACACCGCCGGCGCGATCGCGAGCATCGCCTTCAACACGCCCAAACCCATCCTCGACGGAAATGTCATGCGCGTCCTCTGCCGCCTCTTCGCCATCCGCGACAACCCGCGCGACAAGGCGACGAATGCAAAACTCTGGCACCTCGCCGAACTACTCGTGCGTGCCACCGCCACATTTCCCAACTCAAAACTCAAAACTCAAAACTCAAAACTTCTTCTCAGTGGCCCCTGCTCCGCCCTCAATCAGTCACTCATGGAACTCGGCGCCACGGTCTGCACCCCGCGCTCCCCGGCGTGTGACGCGTGCCCGCTGCGGAATCAATGCGCGGCTTTTCAGAAAAATCTCACCGCCCAAATCCCCAACCTTGCCGCGCGCGCCACGGCCACCGCGCGCACGTTCCACACCTTTCTCGTGCGCCGCGCCGGAAAATATCTCGTGCAGCAGCGGACGGCGGGCGTCGTCAACGCACATCTTTGGGAATTTCCCAACCTCGAAGCGACCGGCACATCCCGCAGCGCCGCTAATTCCGCCCGCGAACTTTTCAAGCTCCGCACCGCCCGGCCACGGCCCTTCGCCACGATCAAACATTCCATCACCCGCTACCGCATCACGCAGGAGGCCTTCCTCCTCGAAGTTCGCGCGACGCCGAAAATTTCCAGCGACCATCACCGCTGGCTTGCGACCGCCGAGCTTCACTCACTCGCCTTCACCAGCGCACACCGCAAACTGCTCCATCGGCTCGCGCCGCAACTCAGCGCCAAGGGCTGAACGGCTGGCTCAGGTTTTTTGCGTCTCCTGCGCCTCTTTGCGGCCCGCCTCTTCACGGTCCGTTTTCTCGCGGCGCGGGCGGAAGAGGAGGTCCACCACGTTGCGGACGTATTGCTCATCCGCGATGCCCTCGATGCTTTCGGCGGGAAACTCCACGAGCGATTTGAAATGCGCCGCCAGTTCCGCGAACAGCTCTACGCGCGCCGCCGGCTCCAGGTCGTCGCGCCGCACGAGCGCCTGCAACGCCACCGCCGCCTCGCCCGGTGACACGCGCTGCCGCAGCCGTGCCTCGAGATGCGGATGCTCGCGCAGCGAGTTGAACTTTCCCGCGAGCAACTGGTCGAGGTCCGGCTGCGCGACCTTGGGGTTGCGGATCACGATGGTGTTCGCCGCGAGGTCGCCGAGCCGCTGCGCGCGTTTGCTGATGAGGCACGCCAGCCCGCCGACGAGATAAAACGCCGGCAGCCCGTCCACGAAGCGCAGCAGATTGCGGATGACGATCTGGCTGAAGTGCAGCCGCAGCCCCGCGGCATCCATCACCTGGAGACGCAGCAGCCGTTTGCCGACCGTCTGCCCGCGCCACCACCATTCCGCGCCGATGCCGTAGCCGATTTGCAGTCCGAAAAATAAAAGCACCGCCAGCGCCTGCGCGAAGTCCGGGCTGAGCACGCCGAGAATGCCGGCCACCGAATTGATGAGGACCGTCGCCGCGATCACGATGCCCACGTCCACCAGCCACGCGAGGAAACGCGTCACCGGCCCGGCGAGCAGCAGCGAGAACGCGATGCCCTCGGGCGTGCGGATCTGAAGCGTGCTGGTCTTGGTCAGGCTCATCGCATTGCGAAATGACGAATGGCGAATGACGGATGGCGAAGCGCACGCCATCCGTTCTCCGCGCTCCGACTCAATGGTTCGTCATTCGTCATTCGTCATTTTGGTTTCCCTCCCGCTCCGGCTGAGAAACACCGTGAGCAGCACCACCTCCACCAACCCGAACCCGATCTTCACCCAATACGGCAGCACCGGCTCGTGATACTGCGAGAAGAACGCCTCGATGAACCCCGCCCACACCAGCATCACCGCCACGCCGCTGATGAGCGTCACGAGGTCGGGCGAAATCGCACGCATCCGCGCGCGCAGCGGCGTGCGTTTGCCCCAGCCGATGAGCGCGCGCCCGAGCACCAGCCCCGCCTGGCCCGCGATGAGGATCGCGGGGATTTCAATCGAGCCGTGCGGCAGCAGCCAGCCGGCGAGAAATTTCCCCTGCCCGTCCGCGAGGTAGTCCACGCAGATCGCGCCGAGGATCACACCGTTGTAAAAGAGCGCGATGATGGTGCCGACCGCCCACGTCATCCCGAGCGCCAGCGTGGTGATCGAGACCTGCGTGTTGTGGGTCATCAGCATCGTCGAGAAACTCGCCTTGTGCCCGGCGAGGTGATCGCGCTCGCCCGCCTCCTCGCGCCGCACGCGCTCGCTGGGTTTGATCTGGTCGTGCCCGAACGGCATCGTCACGTGGCGCGAATCGGGATCGAGCCACGTCGCAAAACCGCCGAAGAGGCAGCCCGCGATGGTGATGAGCACCGTGAAATGAAACGCGCGCGCGTGCCGGCGGAACGTCTGCGGAAAAGTGTGGAAGAACCATTTCAACGGCGCGAAGCGGTGCTGCTGGTCGCGCGTCTCGTGGATCTCGCCGTAAGCGCGCGCGACGAGCGCCTCGAGATAACGCCGCGTGTCCGGCTCGGAGGCAAACGTGGTGAGCTTGCCGAGGTCCGCCGCCGCGCGCTCGTAGAGATAATGAAACCGCTGCACCGCCGCGAGGTCGGGCCGGTGATACGGATCGTTCGCGAGCCGTTCCAGCACGCGCTCCAGCTCCGTCCAGAACGGGCGCTCGCTCGCGAGGAATTTTTCGAGGTCAATGATCATGGGTGGATGCGATCTTGCACCTCAACTTCCGGCCGACCCTCTCATTAGCACCGGGCTTTAGCCCGGTGACCCGTCGGCGCGAGATCGGCCCAGCCGCTTTAGCGGCTTCCCAGTCCATCGAAGAAGCCGTTGAAACGGCTGACACCGGCCATCTGCACCTCGACACCGGGCTAAAGCCCGGTGCTAATGAGGGGATGGTGTCAAACGTGGTTTTCATTTTGACATCGCCCTCTACAAAATCTGCCTCCGTTTCACTTCGAGGTATTGCGAGACGAGTTGCGCGGTGAGGCGCTCGTCCTCCAGCGCGGCGAACTTCACGCCGCGGCGCTCCAGCGTTTTACCCAACTCGCGAAGCTGGTGCCACTGCATGTGGCCGCCGAGTTCCTGATACAGCTCGTCCATGCGCGTCACGTCCGGATTGGAAAAGAGCGGCCGCGCGCCCGGCGGCTGCATCATGTTCACCAGCACGAGATGCTGTCGGCAGATGAGGTCAATGCTGCGCGTGAAACTTTCCGCCAGCAGCGGGTCATCGAGCGCGGTGAGGAAAACGACGAGCGCGCGCTTGCGCAGCCGCACGCGCAGGAACGAACACACCTCCTCGAAGTCCGGCGTGACCGTCTGCGGCTGGAGCGTGTAGATCGCGTCGCGGCACGCGGAGTAATGCGCCTTGCCATTCTTCGCGCGCACGAAGTTCTGCACCTTGTCGCTGAAGGTGATGAGGCCGAACAGATCGCCCTGCTGCTCCGCCGCGAGACCGAGCACGAGGGCGGAGGTGAGGAAGCGTTCGAGGACGGAAATGTCAGTCGTCAGTGGTCCGTGGTCAGTGGTGAGCTGCGCACCGGCACCACTGACAACTGACAACGGACTACTGACTCGCCTCGCCGTGAGCCGCGAGGAATCAATGACCACGTAAACCTCCTGCGTCCGCTCGATCTGGAAAACTTTCGTCACCGGCCGGCCGCGCCGCGCCGTGGCCTTCCAGTGGATGTCGTCGTAGCTGTCGCCGGGGACATACTCGCGGAGCTTCTCGAAGTCGCGCCCCTTGCCGATCTGCCGCAGCGCGTGCGAGCCGAGGTTGCCGCGGTTGAGAAAAAGCGCCGCCACACTCTTGCGCTCCGTCAGCAGGTTCGGGTAAACGCGAATCTCCGTCTCGATGGGCGTGGCCCCGCGCATGGTCCACAGCCCGAGCGGCGACGCGGCTTCGAGGTAACACGTGTCGAGCCGGTAGTTGCCGCGGCGCGACGGGGTGGCGGGCCACGTCACGCGCGCGAGCGCGGCGCGCGGCGGCAGTTGCACGAGTAGATCCTCCTGCGGCGACGCGAGCTCGCGCGGCAACGCCAGCCCGAGCCGCACGCGCCGCTCCGTCTGCGGCTCGTTGTGGATGAGCAACGCCAGCTCGCCCGCGCGATCCTTCGAGAGCCGGATGACTTTCGGCAGCTCGACGCGGATGCCGTTGAGCGCGCCGAGTCCGAGCACCGCGTCCAGCAGCGCGAGCAGGAGAAACAGGAGCACCATTCCGACCGCCAGCGTCACCGAGTCGGAGAGCAGGCCCGCGATGGTCGCGAACGGCACCACGAGCAGCGCGGTCCACGTGAGCAGTCTGGAGCTGGGGGCAATCATTTTGGGAAATGACGAATGACGAATGACAAATGACGAACGGCCCGACGGCAAACGGCCGTGCCTCGTCCCAATGCCACCCGAAATGTTTCGTCATTCGTCATTCGTCATTTTACCTCGGCACCGCGACCGTTTGCAAAATGCGCTGGATGACTTCCGTCACGCTCACGCCCTCGATCTCAAACTCCGGCCGCAGGATGAGCCGGTGTTCGAGCACCGGCACGACCATCGCCTTGATGTCGTCCGGCGAGACGAAGTCGCGTCCACCGAGCGCGGCGAGCGCGCGGCCGGCGAGCAGCAGCGCCTGCGTCGCGCGCGGCCCGGCGCCCACGAGCACCGCCTCGTGCCCGCGCGTGGCGCGCACGATGTCCACGAGGTAGGCGACCAGTTCCTCGCGCACCGTGATTTTTTCCAACTGCCCGCGCAGCGCCGCGAGCGTGTCCGCCGTGACGACGCGCTGCACCGCGCCGGACGCAAGCATTTCCTCCGGCGACTCGTGGCCGAGCATCCGGCGCGCGAGCGTGAGTTCGTCGTCGCGCTCGGGGCAGCCCATCGTGATCTTCAACATGAAGCGGTCCTTCTGCGCCTCGGGCAGCGGATACGTGCCCTCGTATTCGATCGGGTTCTGCGTGGCGAAGACGGTGAAGTTCGGCGAGAGCGCGTGCGTGTCGCGGTCAATGGTCACGAGCCGTTCCTGCATCGCCTGCAACAGCGCGGACTGCGTCTTGGCCGGCGCGCGGTTGATTTCATCGGCGAGCAGGAACGAGGTGAAGACCGGCCCCTTGATGAGCGTGAACTCGTTCTTCTGAAGGTTGAAGACGTTGGTGCCCGTGATGTCGGCGGGCATCAGGTCGGGCGTGAACTGGATGCGGTCGAAGTCGCAGCCGAGCACGTGCGCGAGCGTGCGCACGAGCAGCGTCTTCGCCACGCCGGGCACGCCCTCCACGAGCGCGTGGTGGCCGGTGAAGATGGCGATCAGCGCCAGGTCCACGACGGCCTGCTGGCCGATGATGACTTTGGCGATTTCGGCGCGGGCGAGGGCGAGGGTTTCTTTGAGTTGGTCGGCGTGTTCGCTCATAATTTTTTCTCCGTTAAAATCCGACTGGCTTCGCGGTAGGCGTCCACTGGTTTCGCCTTCCCGCTCTCGATGACGGCCGCGAGGCGCGCAGCCTTGCCGCCGGGATCCGCGCGGCCGTGTGCGCCGGACTTCCGCCACTCGGCGAGGCACGCGGGCAGCAACTCGCGCGGCGCGACGCTGCGGCGCAGGAGATTCACGAAGCCCGCGGCGGAATCCTTGCCGGCCACGGCGTCGGCGACGGCCGCCTCGTCGTGCGGCGGGACGAGGCTCGTGGAATTTTTCCAGACGAACAGCACGGCCAGCAGCAGCAGCGAGGCGAAGAGCCCATGCAGCCGGTAGCGCCGCGCGAGCGTGGCGATGCCGGGATTGAGTTCGACCCCGAGATGCGTCTCGTCGAACACCAGTCGCCGGCTCGGCCCCGCAAGCCACGCGAGCAGCGCGGACTGGCGGTCGTGGCGCATGGCCTCGTTGCTCGCGAAAAAGGAATCCGACACGAGCACGAGCGAGCCGCGGCCGAACGCGCGCTCGATCACCACCGGCTGGTCCTCGCGCGCGTAGAGCACGCGCCACGCGGCGTTCGTGGTCTTGAACAGCGTGGCCGAGTGCCAGTCGAGTTGCGCGGGCAACCGGGCGTCGTCGCCCGCGCGCGTCACGGTCACGTGCCGCGCGACGCCGCGCTCGTCGGCCTTCAACACCTGGTAATCCACGCCGTAACCCCAGCGCTCGCGGAGCGAGACGGTTTTGAAATCGCGGAACTCGTCGTCCTTCGCCGGCGGCTTCTTTTTCTTTTTCGCCTTCGCGGTGCCGCCCGCCTGGTCCGTGCGGTTCGTTGCCCCTTGCTCCCGGGCCTCGGCTGAATCGGCTCCGGGTTCTTTCTTCGCCCCGGATTTTTGTTCCGGCTCATCGTCGGTGGATTTGCGGAAGCGTTTGCGGCGCGACGGCGGGGATTTTTTCGCGGGCTCCTTGTCCTTCTCGGCCTGGCGTTCGGCCTCGCGCTTCTCGTGCCACTGCTGCTCGAAGGGTTTTCCCGTTTCGGGAAAAAACGTGAACACGATCCGGCCGCCGTCGCGCGCGAGGCGTTCGAGTTCGCGCGCGTCGGACTCGCTGACCTCGTTGAAGCGCGAGTCGAGGCCGAGGACGAACAGCGTGGTGTCGGCGCCGGTGGGCACCTTGTCCAAATCCTCGTAGAGCCTCGTCGCGCGGAGGTCGTGGAGCAGTTCGAGGCTCTCGAACAGCGCGCGCGCGCCGAGCGGATCGGCGCGGAGCGTCGAGTAAGGCGGATACACATCGCCGCTCGCGAAGCGCAACTCGAAGAGCCGGTAGAGGCCGAAGCCGAAGAGGCCCGCGATGAGCGGCAGCACGATCCAGATGGCGGCGCGGCGGTTCATGCGGCCTTGATGCGGTCGAGGTTCGACTCGAAGCGCGCGAGGGCGTCGCGCGTGACCTCGTGCAGGCCATACCACGCGCGGTCGAACTCCGCGCCGTTCTCGGCGAAGGCGGACTGCAGCTCCGGCCGCGCGCGGGCGCGGCGGCGGAGTTCGCGCTCGTAGTCGCGGTTGGATTTGAATTTCTCCAGCTTCACCAGTTCGCGCTGCGCGAGGTGCGCGAGGCCGGCGAGATAGAGCGCGCGGAGGGCGAGTCGCAGTTCGCCGCGGCCCATCAATTCGCGTGCGAGGCGGAGCCAGCCGTCCTCGGGCAACTGGTCCGCGCCCACGTTTTCATCGCGCAAATCCGGCACGGCTGCGACGGCCTCGGCGGCGAAGGCGAGGCCGGGCCGGCGGCGCTTCCACGCGCGCATCAGCGCGATGGCGAGCACGGACACGACGGCGGCGAGCAGGACGAACACGAGCGTCTGCACCGCGCCGGCCCAATCGAAGGGGGTGTGCCCGGCGTCGTCGGGGGAGCGATTGCGGCCGCGGAACATTTTCTCCAGCCAATCCATCGCGGAGCGAATCAGGTCACGGCCCCAGCGCAGGAATTTTTTCGCCATCGTGGCGAGCCGGTCCATGAAGCGCGTCGCCCAGTTGTCGGCGGACTGCGCGTCTTCCGGCGTGCGCTCGCGCGGGAGGCGCCAGTTGTATTCGGCGCGGTCGAGCACCTCGTCGAGCGCGCGGTCGAGATCGGCCGGCACCACGGCGGTCGGCACGCCGGCCGCGGGAGCAGCAGCTTCCGCGGCCTGAGCGGGGAGCGACGGGAGCAACAGCAGCAGCGCCGCGACGAGCGCGACCGCGCGCGGGGCGGTGAGCGATTTCAACTCCACGCGCAAATCCTCGCCCGTGGTGAGCGACTCGCCGCGAAAGCAGCGGAGGACAAAGATGGCCTTGAGGAGGGGATCGAGCGCGAGCCACACGCAGGCGGCGACGGCGGCGAGCAGCGTGGTGTTGAGCAGCGCCCCCGGACTGAGCGTGAACGCGCTCTCCAGGCCGAGCAGCATCTTGAGCAGCGCCGGCACCTGGAGGAGCGCGATGAGGAGATTGAGAAAAACAAAAAAGCCGAAGCCACTGAGCGCAAGGATGAGCTGGTGGTTTTGCCCGGGCCAGAGTTTCGCGAGCGTCCACGCGTGCCGCGCGACGTGACGCACGCTGCCGTCGGCGCGGTCGCCGACCACGACGACATTTTGGAAAAAGGCAAAGGCCCAGCCGAACGGAATCTGAATGACGAACGCGACGGGCAGGAGGAGCAGGCCGGCGGGTTGCAGCGCGGCCTGGACGAGCGCGAGCCGCAGCACGCGGCGCGGCGTCCAGCGGCCGGCGGGCTTGCCAGTGTGGAACGCGCGCAACTCGACGGCGAAGACGGCCTGCCATGTTTTCATCCAGACGAACAGCAGCGCCAGGCCGAGCGAGGCCTCGAAACAGCGCGCGTCGGCGAACGCGCCACGGCTCATGTCCGCCCAGAAATACAGCGCGCCGAGCACGAAGGGCAGCGCGCCGATGAAATACAGCAGCGTGGTGCCGGCGGGCGCGAGCCGCAGCAGATGCACGGCCTCCTCGATCAGGTCGAGGGCCTCGCGACCGGCGCGGCGCTGGCGGTTACGCTTCATCACTCGTCGAGAAAAGTTTTCTTCCACACCGTGCCTTCGTGGAAGGACGAGGGCGTGCGGAGCAGCATCTGGCCGAGCCAGTAAAAACAAACCCACGCGATCACGATGCCCGCCGCCGCCGCCCCCACGCGGAGCACGCCGCCGAGCCGGAGGCGCGCGGCGGACTTGGGCTGCGCGAGCTGGCGCAGGCACGCGGCGCACACGAGCCGGTCGTCGTGCTCCACCACGCACTCGCGGCAGAAACAACGGCGGCACTCCGGGCAGCGCGCCACCGCCTCGCGCGCCGGATGCAGCAGACAGACTTGGAGAAAAAGTTTGGCCATGCGGGTCAGCCGGGCGGCGCGGCAGTCGCGGCATCCGCCGGGTCGGATGATGCAACGGACGCAGCAGCGCTCGCGGCCTGGGCGGATTGAACGAGCGGGCCGAGTTCCGTCACGAGCAACTCGGCTTTGCGCCAGCGGGTGAGGTTGCGGAGCTTCTGCGTCTGCACGGCGGTGCGCAGATGCACCGTGCAGGTCGGACCGCGCAGGGTGTTGACCAGCAGCGGCAGGCCGAGGACCAGAAAGATGGCGCTCCAAATTCCGATCACGCCATAGTCATCGCCGCCCGAGGGAAACCCGCCGCGCAACGCGCCGGGCAGAAGCACGAGGGCGATCACGAGCGCGATGAGCAACGCCACGCCGAAGCCGATGTTCCACCCCTTGCGCGCGCCGGTCTGCTGCACGATCACCGCCTGGAGATCGCGGAAGTAGAAACGCCGGTAGCGCTCGGAGTAGCTGATCACCTCGACGACGAGCAGGTGATCCTTCGCCAGCCAGTAGCTCGCGCTGCCGAGCGGCCCCAGCCCGCCGACCTTCAACCGCCGGAAGTTGGCATCTTTTTTCAGCATCATTGCACCGTCGTCGTGAGCGTGTGGGGGCCCGCGAAGATCAGCCACCACATGAAAACGCTCCCGCCAAATTGCAGCACCGCCACCGCCGCGTAAACACCCAGACTGATCCGCGTGTTGCTGACGAGGCTCGGCGGCGCCTTCCATTTCCAACCGATCACCACCAGCGCGACGAGCGAAGTGAGCGGCAGCAGGACCCAGCACAAGACCAGCGGCGCGAACAGCAGCGTCGAGACGATCCGGTCCCAGCGCGTGCGCTCGCGCTCGAGTTCGGGGAGCCGGCTTTTCTTCGCGCCCGTCTCGAGGCACTGCGGGCAGAGGTGCGCGCCGTTGACGTCGAGGTCGCACAGCGCGCAGAGGAAACGCCCGCAGGCATCGCACGGGACGTGCGCGCGTTTTTGCGGATGGTAAAAGCACGTCGCCTCGCCAGTGAGCACGACCAGTTCTGCCCGCACGGCCTCCGCAAAAGGCCAGTCGAAGGCGGGGAACAACACCACGCGCGTCTCCACTTCGCAGGCGGGGCATTGCGGGAGCGCCGACAGTTCCACCGGACCGCCCGCGAGGTCCGCGGCGCAACGTGGACACGGAACGGAGCGGTTCGCCGGGACGCTCATGGCGCGTCAGCCCCGGCTCGGCTGCATGTCGCCGAAGAGGCGCTCGTAGGATTGTCCGATGGCCGCCACCGAGACCGGCCCGGCCACCATGAACCCCGCGATGACCAGCAGGACGCCGGCCGCGAGCACCAGACCGAGCAGCAGAGTCTTGGTCGCCACGAGGGCGATGATGGACAGGACGATGACCACCACGCCCGGCAGGATCGCGGCGAACACCACCAGTCCGCTCACGATCGTCAGCAGGAAATTCATCCACCAGTGCTTCGTCACCACGCGCCGGCTCAGGCTCATCGCCGGCCAGAAAGTCATGTGCTTGTCCGCCACCAGCCACAGCGTGTAGAGCCAGCACGTCTGGAGGTAGAACACACCGCACAGCGCGACCAGGACAAACAGAGCGCCAATCCCCACCAGCGGCACCATCATCGCCGCGCTGGGCGCGCCCCCGCCGCCGCGCGACATCGCCGGAATGAACAGCGCGCCCACCACCACGAACGCGATCAGCACCGGGACGATGCACAGGCCGATCAGCAGCCCGGGGATCAAATGAGCCAGGAGCAATTGCCCGAAGCGCGGCCCGAATCCGCCAAAGGCGTCGCTCACGCTCGCGGCCTGCCCGCGGATTTTTTTCAAATAGAACATCCACAGCCCGCCCATCAGCGGCCCCGTGAAAATGATCCCCAGAATGATGCTCAGGTAGGGGATGGCGTTGGCCGCGCCGACGCACAGATACACCAGCACCGACGCCCCGATGAAGTGCCAGGGGTCGCCCTTGAACAGCCGCCACGCCTGGCCGAAATACCCGCTGATGTCGTGCTCGTAATCCCGCGCGCGCACCTGCTCCTCCGGCACCGCGCCCTCCACCGGCGGCGCGCCCGCGCCCACCGCCCCCTCGCGCACGCGCTGGAGGAACACCGGCTTGCACGCCGCGCACACCCAGCGGTCATTCACGCGGATGACTTCATCCGGCTGAAAAATTTTGCCGCACTCGGCGCACAGCAGGCCGCCCTGCACCGGCGGCGCGGTCAGCGGCGGCGCGGTCAGCG
>JACQFS010000239.1 GCA_016199935.1 Verrucomicrobiota bacterium | reverse complement strand
TCAACGGGCGGAAATTCTCCCGCGCTCTCACGAGCGCGGCCACGTTCGCGTCCGTCGCGCTCGTGACCGGGTGCTCACCGGCGTCGTCTGACGCGCGCGACAGTTTTCAGAGCCGACTTTTCAGCCGCGTGGAAATCATCGGCTCGCGCGGGACGGGGGCGGGGCAGTTCAACAAGCCGCGCTCGGTCGCGCTCGACCGCGACGACAATCTCTACGTCGCCGACATGACCGGGCGCGTGCAGAAGTTTTCGCCGGA
The DNA here is from genome assembly GCA_016199935.1 of Verrucomicrobiota bacterium. Taxonomy (GTDB): domain Bacteria; phylum Verrucomicrobiota; class Verrucomicrobiia; order Limisphaerales; family JACQFS01; genus JACQFS01. The sequence goes on along the minus strand of JACQFS010000239.1, from coordinate 8,125 downwards.
TGGGAAATTTCTCCTGCTGTGGCAGATGGAAGAGACGGACAAGGGCAAGCCGAAGGGAATGTGTCGCGATGAACTCGGCAACATCGTCGTCGTGGAGCCGCATTACTCGCGCGTGAATCACTTTGCGCCGGATGGGAAGCTCGTGAAGCAGTGGGGCGCGAACGGGACGAATGCCGGCGATCTCTATTTCCCGCGCGCGGTGGCCGTCGGCGCGGACGGCGCGACGTGGGTGAGCGAATACGGGCACACGGAGCGCGTGCAGAAATTCTCCGGACAGGGCGCGGCGTTTATGCTCGGCGTCGGCAAGCCGGGCGGCGCGGCAGGGGAGTTCAATCGCGCCGAGGGCATCGGGCTCGCGCCGGACGGCACGCTGTTCGTCGCGGACTCGTGCAACCATCGCGTGCAGGTTTTCTCGGCGGAGGGAAAATTTCTTCGTGAGATCGGCAAGGCCGGCAGCAGCGTGGGCGAGCTGAGCTATCCCTACGACGTGCGCGTGGATGTGTCCGGGCTGATTTACGTCTGCGAGTTCGGAAACAGCCGCGTGCAGGTCTTTGATCCGGCGGGAAACACTGTCGAGATTCTCGGCGAGGCGGGCGCGATGCCGGGCGAGTTCGCGAATCCGTGGAGCATCGCGCTCGACTCGAAGGGCAATCTGTTCGTGGCCGACTCGCAGAATCATCGGGTGCAAAAGTTCATCACGAAGCTGACGAGGAAGTCAGTGGTCAGTGGTCAGTGGTCAGTGGATGAGCGCGAACGTGCGCTTGCAAACGCAACGGACCACGGACAACGGACAACGGATCCGGCCCGGCCATGAACTTCCAGTTCACCAATCCACTCTGGCTCCTTGCGCTGCCGCCGGCGCTCGCGTGGGCGTTTTGGTTTGCGTGGAAGTCCGACGCGGCGGCGACGGGCTGGCGGAAGTGGTCGGCGTTCCTGATCCGCTCGCTGATTTTGTCCGCGGTGATTTGCGCGCTCGCCGGGTTGCAATGGCGCAAGCCCAAGGAGGGCATGAACGTGATGTTCCTCCTCGACCGCAGCGACAGCGTGCCCTCGGCGCAGCAGGAACTCGCGCGTGACTGGACGGTGAAGATGGCCGCCGCGAAAAAGCCAGGCGACAAGGCGGGCGTGCTGGTCTTCGGCAGCGAGGCGAGCATCGAGGCGCGCGCGGATGAAAAATTGGATCTGCAAAAAATCCTCGCGGTGGTGCCGACGGAGCGCACAGACATCGCGAGCGCGATCCGGCTCGGCGTCGCGGCGTTGCCCGAGGCGGGGCAGAAGCGGCTCGTGCTGCTCACCGACGGCAACGAGAATCTCGGCGACGCGATGGCCGCGCTCGCGCCGGCGCTGCCGCTCGGCGTGAGCGTGTATGCGGTGCCGATGGGCGCGGCGCGGGGCAACGACGTTTCCATCCAGAAGGTTTCGCTCCCGCCGGCGCTGAAGCGCGGGCAGACGTTCGAGACGCGCATCCACGTCCAGTCCGATGCGGCGAAGCCCGCGACGCTGCGCATCTACCGCAACAACCAGTATCTCGGCGAGCAGCCGGTGCAGTTGGCCGAGGGTAAAAATCTTTTCACCTTCCCGCAGACGCTCGATGAAACCGGCTTCTACAGCTACGACGTGCGCGTCGAGGCCGCGGGCGACACGGTGGTGCAGAACAATCGCGGCAGCGGCTTCGCGCATGTGCGCGGCGATCCGCGCGTGCTGCTCATCTCGGCGCAGCCGGACCAGGACGCGACGCTCGTCGCGGCGTTGCGCACGTCCAAGCTCGACGTGCGCGTGGTGGACGTGACGGGCTTCCCGCCGTCGCTCGCGGAGCTGCAAAGTTATGACGCGGTGCTGTTGAGTAACATCGCGGCGGGCGATCTCGGTTCCGATCTGCTCAAGTTGCTCGAAGCCGCCGTGCGCGACTTCGGCGTCGGGCTCGTGTGCATCGGGGGCGACAATTCCTATCTCGCCGGCGGCTATCGCGGCACACCGCTGGAGGAAATGCTGCCGGTGAAGATGGAGCTCGACTCGAAAAAGGTGCTGCCGCGCGGCGCGCTCGTGCTCGTGGTTCACGCGACGGAATTTCCCGGCGGCAACCAGTGGGCGCGCGACATCGCACTCGCCGCGCTGGACGCACTCGGCGCGGACGACGAGATGGGCATCGTGCTTTGGGACGGCAAGGACAAGTGGCTCTTTGATCTCTCGAAGGTCGGCGACAAGAAGGAGAAGGGGAAAACGATCACCGGCATGAACCCCGGCGACATGCCGAGTTTTCAGAACGTGATGACGATGGCGCACGACGCGCTGAAAAAATCCACGGCGAACCTCAAGCACATGGTCGTCTTCAGCGACGGCGACCCGACGGCACCGAGCCAAGCGCAGTTGCAGGGCATCATCGGCGACCGCATCACCATCAGCAGCGTGATGATCGGCGGGCACGTCGAGCCGAGCACGATGGTGATGATGGCGGACATCGGGAAGGGCCGCTTCTACGACGTGAGTTCGCCGAGCCAGTTGCCGCAGATTTTCGTAAAGGAGGCGGCGGTGATTTTGAAAACGGCGATCATCGAGGAGCCGTTCAAGCCGCGGTTGAGTTCGACCACGGAACTCGTGCGGGGCATCGGTGCGGATGAGTATCCGCAACTGTTCGGCTACGTCGCGTCGCAGGCGAAGGACCGCGGCGAGATCGCGCTCACGACGCACAAAGGCGACCCGCTGCTCGCGCACTGGCAATACGGCCTCGGCCGCGCGGTCGCGTTCACCTCGGACGCGAAGGCGAAGTGGGCGCAGCCGTGGCTCGGCTGGGATCGCTACCGGCAATTTTGGACGCAGATCGTGCAGTGGAGTTTGCGCCGCGTCGAGAGCGCCGATCTTCAGGCCGAGGTCACGCAGGAAAATGGCGAGGGCGTCCTCAACGTCGAGGCCGTGGATTCGACCGGCAACTACCGGAACTTTCTTGCGCTCGAAGCCGTCGTCATCAGCCCCAAGGGCGAAAAGCAGACGGTGCGCCTTCAGCAAAATGGCGCGGGGCGATACGAGGTGAAGTTTCCGATGCGCGAGGTCGGCGCGTATTTCGTGAACGTGATGGAATTCGAGGGCGGCCAGTTGCGCGGCGCGCAGCCGGTGGGCGCGAGCGTCAATCATTCGCCGGAGTTCGACGCGAACGGCGCGAACCTGCCGCTGCTGCAACGGCTCACGGAACTCGGCGGGGGCCGGATGCTCGATCCGCGCGTGCCGACGGACAATCCCTTCCTGCTCGCGCGCCGGCCGACGTTTCAGCCGGTGGACGTGTGGGAGTGGCTGCTGAAATTTGCCGTCGTGATGTTTGTGCTCGATGTGGGCGTGCGGCGCATTGACGTGGGGCGCGAGGAGTTCGCGAAGATGTGGGCGGCGGTGAGGCGCGCGGCGTTTTTCTGGAAACCGAAACAGCCGGTGAAGCAGGAGGAATCGCTCGCCGCATTGCTCGCGCGGCGTGATCGCGTGCGCGAACAGACGCAGGCGGCGCAACCGCAGGTGGAGGTGCGGCCGGAGTTGTTCGAGCCGGTGAAGACCTCGACGCTCGACGAAGTTGAACCGAAGCAAACGGAGGAAACGAAGCCGGGCGAAGTGAAGCCGGATGTGAAAGGGGCAGGGGACGTCACCACCACGAGCCGCTTGCTGGAGGCGAAGAAGCGGGCGCAGAAAAAGTAACCGCCGGCTCCGCAAAACAAACGCCGGCTGCGTGCGCAGCCGGCGTTTTCCCCAATCGCGGACGGGCGGTTACTTGCCGTCGTCCTTAAGAATTTCCAAGCGCCGGCCGCTCTCGCTCTGGATGGTGAGCGAGACGCCCTTCTTCACGTCGGCGGTCTTGAGCGCGTCGCGGAAGTCCGCGATGTTGGTGACGCTCTTGCGGTCAACGCGCGCGATGACGTTGCCCGGTTGGATGCCGCGCTCCTCGGCGAGGCTGCCGCTCTCGACCTCCGTCACGAGCACGCCGGTGGCGGCCTTGAGGCCGAGTTCCTTCGCCTTCTTCGCGGTGAGCGTCTCGACGGTGAGGCCGAGTTCCTGCTCGGCGCTCGGCGCCGATTCCTTCGCGGTGCCACGATTCACGGCGAACTGGTCGTCCGGCATCGCGCCGGGCGTGACCTTCACTTTGATTTTCTTGCCGTCGCGCACTACGTCGAGCATGGCGTTGGCTCCGACTTTCTTGGAGCGGATTTCATTTTTGAAATCCGGCGCGGTCTTGACCGGCTTGCCGTCCACGGCGGTGACGACGTCGCCGGGTTCGAGTTCGGACTTCGCGGCGGGACCGGTCGGCAGAATGTTCGCGATGACGACGCCGTCGGTCACGCCCTTGATGCTGTCGCGATACTGCTTGGTTTCGGAGAGGGTGGCGATGTTCACGCCGAGCCAGGAGCGGGTGTATTTGCCGTCGGCGACGAGTTTGTCGGAAACTTCCTTCGCGAGATTGATGGGCACGGCGAAACCGATGCCGGTGTTCATGCCGCGGATGAGGGAGTTGATGCCGATGACCTCGCCGTCGAGGTTGACGAGCGGACCGCCGGAGTTGCCGGGGTTGATGCTCGCGTCGGTCTGGATGAATTCCTGGTCAATCATTTGCGAGTTGGGGAGCAGGCCGGCGCGGCCCTTGGCGCTGATGTGGCCGACGGTGACGCTGTAGTTCAGCGCGAACGGCGCGCCGATGGCGATGGCGAACTCGCCCACGCGCGTCTTGCTCGAATCGCCGAGCTTCGCGGCGGGCAGGCCCTTTGCCTCGATCTTGATCACCGCGATGTCCGACTGCGGGTCGGTGCCCTGCACCTTGGCGGTGTATTCCTTGCCGGCGCGCGTGCGCACGGTGATCTTCTCGGCGTTCTCCACCACGTGGTTGTTGGTGAGGATGAAGCCGTCCTCGGAAATGATGACGCCGCTGCCCTCGCCCTGTGGCACGAGGCGTTCGCTCTGGCGCTGGCGCGAGCGCGGCGACGGCCGACGCTCGGAATCCTGGCCGCGGTCCTTGAAAAATTCCTCGAATTGCTCGCGCAAGGCCGGCGGGAGATTGTCGAAGAGGCCGTTGGACGTGAGCTTCGACGGCTTGCCGGCGACCTCAATGACGACGACGGATTGCGACGCCTTGTCGGCGACGCTGATGAAGGCTTCGTTCAACTGGCGCGCCAGTTCCATGCCGTTCTGCGCCGCAGGCAGCGAGGGCACGGCGAGCAGGAGGGCGAGGCCGAGAGCGGAGACTTGGGAGAGCATTTTGATTTTCATGGTCAGACTTCGATCAATTGTTACAACGATGTTGGAAGGCGGCGGCGCGAATTCGTTCAAATATTTTTCCGCCGCGGGTGCGAACCGGTCCGCGGAGCGGCGTTGGCAAATCCGCGTGGCGGATGCATTGACTTGGCGCGCGCGGCTCCGTAGGATTTGCGCCACTTAAACGACCCGCCATGCTCGACGTCATCGAAAAACTCATCGCCCTCCAGGAATGCGACCGCAAGCTGATCCAGTTGAAAGGCGAGCTGGACCAGATTCCCCCGCGCCGGAAACTGCTCCAGACCAAGGCCGACGCCTCGGCCGGCACGGCCAGCGCCGCGAAGAACCACGCGCTGCACTTGGAGAGCGAGCGCAAGAAGCTCGAACTCGAGGCCGAAACCAAGAAGACCCAGATCGACAAGTGCCTCACGCAGCAGACGCAGACGAAGAAGAACGACGAGTATCAGGCGTTGACGCACCAGATCGCCACGTTCAACGAGGCCATCCGCCTCTTGGAGGATCAGCAGCTTGAACTGATGGAGAAGGCCGAGGTCGCCGCGAAGGAAGTCGCCGCGGCCAACGCGCACGCGAGAACGCTCAAGGCCGCCGCTGATTCGCAGATCGCCGAGCTCGCGCAGGCGGAGACCTCGCTGAAGGAACGCGTCGCGACCCTCGAGTCCGATCGCACGCAACTCGCCGGCTCCGTCGGCGACGAAGGCTCGCTCGCGAAGTATGAGCGCCTCCTGCGGAGCAAGGGCGCCAACGTCCTCGTCGGCATTGAGCACATGGTGTGCGGCGGCTGCCACATGCAACTCCCCACGCAGGTCACGCTCGACTGCCGCGCGGCGGAAAATCTCATCGGCTGCCCGAACTGCGGCCGCATCCTTTACTACACGGCCGACATGTCGCTCTCCGTGCCGGCCTGAGCGTCGGGTGGCGGCGGAGTTTCGGCCGGCTTCGGTGCCTCCGTGGATTCGTTCGCGACCAGATCACGCAGCTCCCGGTAGATGGCAAAGGTGATGGGCGCCTTCTTGAACCCGAGCACCTTGGTCCCCTTGAAATGAAAATGGCGCTCGATCTCCTCCGCGGTGTAGCGCGTCACGACGTTGGTGCCGGGAAAATCCCGATCGAACTCGTGGCGGCTGTTCTCCGCCAGATCCGTCGTCACGAGCAGGAAGTGCAGCTTGCGCTTCTGCCGCCGCAGCGAGTCGCGCCCCACCACCACCGCGCCCGAGCGCAGCGCGAAGGGAAACAGGCGCTCGACGGGTTTGAAATAAAATGGCTCGGCCACGGATGCAGTCTAGCGATCCGGGCGCCGAGGGAAAGTGTTTCCCGCGTTCGTTCGCGGCTTGAACGCGAAGCGGGGCGTGTGTTTTGATGGTCGCCGATGACCAGTTCCGAAGCCCTCCAGATTTTTCGCGACTCCGGCGCCCTGCTCGAGGGCCATTTCGTTTTGCGCAGCGGGCTGCACAGCCGGCAGTTTTTCCAATGCGCCCTCGCGTTGCAGCAGATGCCGGTGGTTGAGCGCCTCGGGGCCGCGCTCGCGGCCCGGGTCCGGCCGCTCGGGGCCGCGACCGTCATCGCGCCGGCGATGGGCGGCCTCGTCATCGGCCAGGAAGTCGCGCGGCAGTTGGGCGTGCGATTTATTTTTGTCGAAAAAGAGGAGGGCAAGCTGGTGTTGCGGCGCGGCTTCAAGATTTCCTCCGGCGAAAAATGCCTCGTGGTCGAGGACGTCGTCACCAAGGGCGGGCGCGTGCAGGAGACGATGGACATCGTGCGCGCGCACGGCGGCGCGGTGGCCGGTGTCGCGATGGTGGTTGACCGCTCGAACGGTGCGGTCAATCTTGGCGTCCCGATGCACAGCCTCATTGCCCTCAACGTCGAGACGTTCGCGCCCGACCAGCTCCCGCCCGACCTGGCGAAGATTCCGGCGACCAAGCCCGGAAGCAAATAGCCATGGGCGCCCTCCGTTACGAAGAGCAGTTGATCGTGGATTTCCTCAAGGCGAGTCCGAAGCAATTTTTTTCGACGATCGAGATCGCGCGCAAGGCGGCCGGGCGGAAGGCGTTCGAGGACGACCCGCGCTGGGCGTTGCCGCTGCTGCTCAGGCTGCGCGACCAGGACTACATCGCGGCCAGCCCCGACGGCGGCTTCAAATACGTCTCGCCCGAGGAGCGCGACGAGAAGATGAAGAAGGCGCGCAAGAAGGTTGACCGGCAGGGCGCCTGAATCGCCGCCGCCGCCGTTGCCTCGCCGCCGGGCTCTGCTACGCTCGCGGCGCTATGGCCTTTGATTCCTATCGGGACTTCGTCAACCAGCTCGACCGCGCCGGCGAACTGAGGCGCGTCTCCCAGCCCGTTGCCACCGAGTTGGAAATCACCGAGCTGGCCGACCGCGAAATGAAATCGCCCGGCGGCGGCAAGGCATTGCTGATCGAAAAGCCGACGGTGAACGGCGTGGTGTCGCCCTTTCCCGTCGCCATCAACACGCTCGGTTCGCACAAACGCATGGCGATGTCGCTCGGCGCGAATTCCGTGGACGAGGTAGCCGCTGAACTCGGTGCGCTGATGAAGGCCAAACCGCCCACGAGCTTCAAGGAAACCATCAAGCTGCTCGGCCTCGCGCTCGATCTGCGCCACGCAAAGCCGAAGCTCGTGAAGGACGGTGCGTGCAAGGAAGTGATCCACAAGTTCGACGCCCCGCCCAGCCACACTCAGCCGTGGCCGGCAGCGCCCGACGTGAAAGAACTCGGAACTCGGAACTCCGAACTCGAAACTCTGCTGAACCTCCCGATTTTGAAATGCTGGCCGCTCGACGGCGGGCGCTTCATCACCCTCCCCTGCGTCGTCACCAAAGACCCCGACACCGGCGAGCGCAACGTCGGCATGTATCGCATCCAGATTTA
>JACQFS010000223.1 GCA_016199935.1 Verrucomicrobiota bacterium | reverse complement strand
TTGTTCTCCACGACGTTGTAGCCGAACTCGTCGGTCTGGCCGTAAGCCTGCCCGCCCTTGATGCCGCCGCCGGCCATCCAGGAGACGAAGCACTTGTTGTGATGGTCGCGACCCGGCTCGCCGCGCGCGCCCTTGTCGTGGCGCGGGGTGCGGCCGAACTCGCCGCCCCAGACGATGAGCGTGTCGTCGAGCATCCCGCGCTGCTTGAGGTCGGTGAGCAGGCCGGCGATGGGCTGGTCAATGGACTCGGCGCGGGTGCGGAGACTGGATTCGAGATTCGAGTGATGATCCCAGCCGTTGTTCCACACCTGCACAAAGCGGACGCCCTTCTCGACGAGGCGGCGCGCGATGAGCATGTCCTTCGAGGCGCCCGAGTCGCCGTAGAGCGCGCGGACGCTGGCCGGCTCCTTCGAGATGTCGAACGCGTCGGTCGCCTCGGTCTGCATCTTGAACGCGAGCTCGAACGACTGGATGCGCGCCTCGAGCACGGACTCGTTGTTGAGCTTCTGCGCGTGCAGTTCGTTGAACGACTTGAGCAGGTCGAGTTGGTCGCGCTGCTGCGGCTGCGAGGCGTAGTAGCTCTTGATGTTCTCGATGATCTTGTCGGGCGAAGTGTTGACGTTGCTGATGACCGTGCCCTGGAACGCGCCGGGCAGGAACGCCGCGCGCCAGTTGGCCGCGCCGCCGAGGCCGCCGTTGAGCGCGATGAAGCCGGGGAGGTTCTGGTTCTCCGAGCCGAGACCGTAGAGCACCCACGAACCCATCGAGGGCTTCACGAGCCGGCCGGAGCCGGTGGTCATCATCAGCGTCGCGAACTCGTGCGACGGGATGTCGGTGTTCATCGAACGGATGACGGCGATGTCGTCAATGTGCGCGCCGATTTTGGAAAACACTTCGCTCACCTCGACGCCGCTCTTGCCCATCTTGGTGAACTTGAACGGCGACGGCAGCGGGATGCCGCCGACTTCGGAGACTTCCTTGCCCTCATACTTCTTCATGCCCGGCTTCGGATCCCAAGTGTCGAGATGCGACGGCCCGCCCTGGCACATGATGTGGATCACGCGCTTGGCCTTGCCGGGAAAATGCGGCTGCTTGGGCATGAGCGGGGAAAGATTGCGGACTTCGCTGGGCGCGGCACCGGCGATTTCCGGCAGCATGGTCGCGAGCCCGAGCGCGCCGAAGCCGAGGCCGAAGCGGTTGAGAAAATCACGGCGCGTGAAGCAGAGGTCAATGGCGCTGGGACGATGTTGTTTCGGGTCCATAAATTTTTAGTTCTCAGTAATTTCGATTTCGCATTTTTAACGCTGATAACGCGGGTGTTATTCAATCTTCCGGCCCCGCCTTCAAGGCCGGAATGAAAGCGGCCCGCCGGCTGGCGCAGTGAGGACGGCGCGGCGCGGGGAAATGTTACGGCCGCGTTCTGACGAAGCTCACTTCTCCGAGGCCGCCGACCCCTTCGGCTCGCCCGCGTTTTTCACGTAACGGTCGAACCAATGGAACATTTCCCAGATCACATGCTCGACCGACTCGCGCGCCTCATACGCGTGCGACTCGTGCGGCAGCAGGACGAAGCGCACCGTGCCGCCGTTGCCCTTCACCGCCTGGAACATCCGCTCGCTCTGCAACGGGAACGTGCCGGGATTGTTGTCCGCCTCGCCGTGGATGAGCAGCAGCGGCTCCTTGATTTTGTCGGCGGAAAGGAACGCGGAGTTTTTCAGATACATGTCCGGTGCCTGCCAGAGTGTGCGCGTCTCGTTCTGGAATCCGAACGGCGTGAGCGTGCGGTTGTAAGCGCCACTGCGCGCAACGCCGGCGCGGAAAAGTTCCGAGTGCGCCAGCAGGTTCGCCGTCATGAACGCCCCGTAGCTGTGCCCCATCACGCCCACGCGGTGCTCATCGGTCACGCCCAGTTTCACCGCCTCCTGCACCGCGGCCTTCGCGCTGGCGACGATCTGTTCGAGGTAGGTGTCGTTCGCCTTCTTGGGATCGCCGACCACGGGCATCGTCGCGCCGTCAATCACCGCGTAGCCATGCAGCGCGAAAAACAAATGGCTCGTCCCGCTCAGGATCGTGAAGCGGTTCGTCGAGCCGGCGATCTGCCCCGCCGTGTCGGCGTCGTTGAACTCGCGCGGGTAGGCCCACAACACCGTCGGCAGCGCCGTGCCCGGCTGGTAATCCGGCGGCAGATACAGCGTGGCCGAGAGCTGCACGCCATCCTCGCGCTCGTAGGTCATCAGTTGCTTCTTGATCGCGCGCAACTGCGGCGCGGGGTCGGGAAATTTCGTCAACGCGATTTTGGCGACGTTGTGCGGCGTGCGGATGAAATAATTCGGCGGTTCCGTCGGCGACTCGTGCCGCGTGATGAACAGCGACGCATCGTCTTTCACCAGCGCGATGACGCTCTCGTAACTTTCCGCGTCGCACTGGAACAGCCGCTCCGCCTGCATCGTCCCCAAATCGAAGCGGTCGAGAAACGGCCGCTCACCCTCCGCCGACGCCCCGAGTCCGACGAGGAAGAGCGCGTTGTCCTGCACCCGCATCGCGCGCTGACCGGTCGCGAGATTTTTCATCAACGGCGCGCCGGGGTCGCTGTAGCGGTCCTGCGTCGAGCGGCTCCACAGCAGCTTCGGCGCTTCGGACGGATTGTCCGGGTTGATGAGAAAAGTGCGGCTCCACTTCTTGCTGCTCTGATAATCGCGCAGCAGCGCCACGAAGCCCTTCTCGCCCCAGCTCAACGCGCTGAAGCGATGCTCCGTGAGCGCCAGTTCCTCGCGCGCCCCGGTGAACGGCGCGCGCAACGTCACCACCCGGTCGCGGTGCGCCACCTTTTTCTTCGGGTCGCCGCCGTCGAGCGCCTCCACCCACACCAGCGTCGCCGTCGCCGTGGGCCGCCAGTGATATTTGCGCGGGCCGGTCGCCACGCCGCCCGGCGGCAGCTCGCCCTGCTCCGGCAGGTCGGCCAGTTTCAACTCCAGCTTCCCCGCCTTGCTCCACACCTCGACGCGTTTCGGGAAGCCCGACATCGGCAGCAGATACGAGTAAGGCCGAGCGATCCGCTCGACGAGAATGTGCTCGCCGTCCGGCGACGCATCCACCGAGCTGAAAATCGCCGGCGCGCCGACCGGCGTGACCTTTTCCGTGCGCGTGTTGACCAGCGCGAGTTGCGACGTCGCGTAAAAATCGAACTGCGCCTCCTCGAACGGATTGTCCAGCAGGTCCTGATACGTCCGCACGATGGACGAATGCCCGCTGCTCTCCTGCGTCACCGGCCCGGCGGGCACGCGCGGCGTGCCGGGCGGCTTGCCGCGCTTGTCGGGGAGGAGCTTGCACAAAATCGTCTGGCTGTCCGGCATCCACGCGAACGGGTCGCCGAACGCGCCATTGAGCGCGATGCTTTTCAGCTTCTTCGCCGCGCCGCTCGTCGCGTCCGCCACCCACAGTTCCACCGCGGTCTGCGCGAAACGCGCGAAGGCAAACTGTTTTCCGTCCGGCGACCATTCCGGGAAACCAATCTTCGAGTTCGCCGACACCTGGATGCGCCGCTCCCTGCCCTCCGGCAGCGGCTTGAGAGTGAGGCTCACGTAACGCGGCGGGCGCGACGGCCCATTGTTCACCGGGTTGACGCGGAAGCCCGCCAGTCCGAGTGACGGCTCCGCGAGGTCCGCCAGCGGCGGATAGCGCACCGCCTGCACCACCACCAGCCGGTCGCGCGTCGGGCTGAGTGAAATGGTGGGCGTCGCCGGCGCATCGAGCACCGCGCGCACCTCCGCCGGCGCGCGCTGGTATTTCAACTCCTCCGCGAGCAACGCAGACGCCGCCAGCGCGAGCAACGCGAGGGCTTGGGACAAATGCAAAATGGTTCGGTGCATTTTCAATCGGTTGGGCCTTGCGACGCGAACCATTGCAAACCGCGCGCGGCCCCGCAAGAGCCGAACACCGCTCCCGCTCCAATCCTTTGCCCCATTCCCCTGCCTCCCCGTCCGCCCCGCTTGCAACCTCTCCCCCGCCCGCTATCCTCCGCCCGATTCATCCCGTGACACCGACGCGAAAAATTCCAGCGAACCGATTCGGCGGAGGCAGGCTCCAACCATCGCTGCTCGTCCTCATCCTCTTCCTCACTTCGTCCGGCCGCGCCGCGACGTTCAATCCAGACAAGCTCCGCGACCTCGACACCACCATCACCGAAGCCATCGCGCGCACCAGCGCCCCCGGTGCCGTGCTCCACCTCGAACACGCCGGCGAGTCTTATGAGAAAAGTTTCGGCCTCCGCGCTGTCACGCCCGCGCGCGAGCCGATGACCACCGACACCATTTTCGACGCCGCCTCGCTCACCAAGGTCATCGCCACCGCGCCGAGCGTGCTGCTGCTCGTTCAGGACGGCCGCGTGAAACTCGACGACGCGGCAAAAAAATTCCTGCCCGAGTTCACCGGCGACGGTCGCGACGAGATCACTGTCCGCCGACTTCTCACCCACACCTCCGGCCTCCGCCCCGACACCGACCTCAAGGATCAGCGCGACGGCTACGACACCGGCATCCGCCTCGCCCTAGCCGAGAAGCCGCTTAAGCCGCCCGGAACCGAGTTCAAATACAGCGACATCAATTTCGAATTGCTCGGTGAAATCGTCCAGCGAGCGAGCGGCGTGCCGCTCGACGAATTTGCCGCGCGCCGGATTTTCCGTCCGCTCAAAATGAGCGACACCGGCTTCAACCCGCCGACCAACCAACTCGCGCGCATCGCCCCGACTGAGCGCGACAACGGCCAGATGCTCCGCGGCAAGGTTCACGACCCGCGAGCGCGAAAAATGGGCGGTGTCGCCGGCCACGCCGGACTGTTCACCACCGCCGCCGACCTTTCGCGCTTCGCTCGCATGATGCTCAACGGCGGCACGCTCGAAGACGCCCGCATTTTCAAACCGGAGACCCTCGCCCTGATGACAAGTGTGCAAACGCCGCCTTCGCTCGCCTCCAAGCGCGGCCTCGGCTGGGACATCGCCACGAGCTACAGCAAACCGCGCGGCGAATTTTTCCCCGAGGGCGCGAGCTTCGGCCACACCGGCTTCACCGGCACGAGCGTGTGGATTGACCCGGCGTCGAAAACTTTTGTCATCCTCCTCACCAGCCGCCTGTATCCCGATGGAAAAGGGAACGTGACGGAGTTGCGCGCCACCGTCGGCACGCTCGCGGCGGAGGCAGTCGGTTTGAAACACAAAAACTCTCCTGCCGAACGAGCGGCCACAGTCCTGAACGGCATTGACGTCCTCAAGCGCGAGGGCTACGCCTCGCTCAAGAAGCTCCGCCTCGGCCTCGTCACCAACCACACCGGCCACGACCGCGAGCGCAATCCCACCATTGACCTCCTGCACGATGCGCCCGGCGTGAAGCTCGTCGCGCTGTTCAGCCCCGAGCACGGCATCCGCGGCGCGCTGGATCAGGCGAAAATTTCCGACACGCACGACGAGCAGACCGGCCTGCCCGTCTTCAGCCTCTACGGCGTGCGCCGCGCGCCCGCGCCGGAGCAACTCGCCGACCTCGACGCGCTCGTGTTCGACATTCAGGACATCGGCTGCCGCTTCTACACCTACGTCTCGACGATGGGCAACTGCCTCGAAGCCGCGGCGAAGGCCGGGAAAAAATTCATCGTGCTCGATCGCGTGAATCCCATCGGCGGCGTGGCGGTCGAGGGGCCGTTGCACGAGGGCAAGAGCACGTTCGTCGCGTATCACCGCGTGCCTCTGCGCCACGGCTTGACCGTCGGCGAGCTGGCGCAGATGTTTAACGAGGAGCGCGGCTGGAATGCGGACCTCGCCGTCATCCACTGCGAAGGCTGGAAGCGTGCGATGTGGTTCGACGAAACCGCGCTGCCGTGGACGAATCCCTCGCCGAACATGAGGAGCCTGCGAGCGGCCACGCTTTATCCCGGCGTCGGCCTGCTGGAAGTCGCGATCTCGGTCGGGCGTGGGACGGACACGCCGTTCGAACTGCTCGGCGCGCCGTATGTGGACGAAAAAGTTTTCGCCGCCGAGTTGAACCGAGCTGGTCTGGATGGCATCGCCTTCACCCCGCTGCGCTTCACGCCCACGGCGAGCACGTTCAAGGACAAGGAGTGCGGCGGCGTGCGCATGAGCATCCTCGACCGCGAGAAGCTCAACTCGGTGGACCTCGGCATCACGCTCGCGCTCACATTGCAGCGCCTCTACGGCGAGAAGTTCGCCGCCGACAAAATGAAGAACCTGCTCGAAAACCCCGCGACCCTTGAAGCCATCAAGGCCGGAAAGAGTCTGAGTGAAATCAAATCAACCTGGGCCGCCGGCCTCGAAGAATTTCAGAAACGTCGCGCCAATTTTTTGATTTATGAATGAGATGACCTTCCGCTCCGCCGCTCTCCGCGTCCCGAATGGACGCACGAAGGTAGCCACGGGTGAAAGCGCGCGCAGCGCGATTGAACCCGTGGTCCGCCACGAAAATGATTTCCGCGCCCCGCGAGGGGCGCACGAAACCAACGTGCCGTTATCTGGTCGCGGGAACCCCGTCCGCCCCTCCGGGGCGGGAGGATTTCTGGTGCGCTGGTTCCACGGGTTCAGTTCCGCAGGCGGAACCTCACCCGTGGCTACCTTCGCCGGCCCCTTCGGGGCCGCCCCTTCACTCCGCACTCCGCACTCCGCACTCCGCACTCGGTCACTTCGTGCGCTCACACTTTTCTCATTGGCTCTCCTGACGCTCTCCGCCGCAGCCGCCGAGGTGGGCGGGCCCAATGTAGATCCGTCGCTCGAAGCATTCGTGAAAAGTTTCAAGGGCAAGGGCGCGCTCGAAGACAGCTCGAAGCCGCTCACGCCGGAGGAGACGATCCAGCATTTCAAGGTCGCGCCCGGTTTGAAGATGGAGGTCGTCGCGCACGAGCCGGCCATCACGCAGCCGCTCAACATGCACTTCGACGAGCGCGGGCGGCTCTGGGTCGTGCAATACATCCAGTATCCGTATCCCGCCGGCTTGAAGATCGTGAAGTATGACGAGTATCTGCGCGCCGTCTTCGACAAGGTGCCGCCACCGCCGCCGAATCATTTCAAGGGCCGCGACCGCGTGACGATTCTCGAAAGCACGCACGGGGATGGCGTGTTCGACAAGGCGAAGGATTTCGTCAGCGACCTCAACATCGTCCGCAGCGTCGTCACCGGCCGCGGCGGTGTCTGGGTGCTCAATCCGCCTTACCTCCTTTTTTATCCCGACAAAAATCGCGACGACATTCCGGATGGCGATCCGCAGGTGATGCTCAGCGGCTTCGGCCTCGAAGACACGCACTCGGGCGCGAACTCGCTTGCGTGGGGACCGGACGGCTGGCTTTACGGCGCGCACGGCAGCACGTGCACGGCGGACATCAAGGGCGTGAAATTTCTCGGCCAGGCCATCTGGCGCTACAACCCGGAGAGCGGCGACTTCGAGGTGTTCGCCGAGGGCGGCGGCAACACGTTCAGCTTCGAGTTCGACGCGAAGGGTCGCGCGTTCTCCGGCTCCAACTTCGGCGACACGCGCGGGATGTTTTATCCGCAGGGCAGCGCGGGCATCAAGGGCTGGGCCAAGCACGGGCCGCTGATGAATCCGTATTCGTTCGGCTGGTTCGAGCACATGGCGCACAAGGGCTACGGGCCGCGATTCACGCAGACGATGTGCATCTACGAGGGCGGCGCCATCAAGCAGCTCGAAGGCTATCTCATCTCGCCGATGTCGCTGATGAACCGCGTCATGGCCGCCAAGATGTCGCGCGACACCTCGACGTATCGCACCGACGACATTGACCCGCTCGTGCTGACGGACGACCGGTGGTTCCGCCCCGTGGACACGAAGGTCGGGCCCGACGGCGGCATTTACATGGCCGACTGGTATGACAGCCGCCTCACGCACGTGGACCCGCGCGACACGTGGGACCGCGAGCATGGCCGCGTGTATCGCCTCGTGCCGAGCGAAGGCGTGAAGCCGGTGAAAAATCTGGACCTCGCGAAACTCTCCAACGACCAGCTCATCGAGACGCTCAAGCACGAGAACAAATGGTTCCGCCAAACTGCCATCCGGATTTTTTGGGACCGCCACGACAAAACCATTGTGCCGAAGTTGAAGAAGCTCGTCGCGGAGAACACCGGGCAGTTCGCACTGGAATGTTTCTGGGCGCTGAACGCGAGCGGCGGTTTCACCGACGAGGTCGCGCTGCAAACGCTCGAGCACAAGGACGAGTTCATCCGCTACTGGACGGTGCGTTTGCTCGGCGACCGCTACCCGCCCGCGCGCTACAGCAGCTCGACGCGCCAGCCGAAGCCGCTGCCCGCAGCGATTCAGAAGAAGCTCGAAGAACTCGCACGCAAGGAAGCCGAGGCGCAGGTGCGCGTGCAGGTCGCGAGCACGGCCAAGCGATTGCCCGGCGTGAACGCGCTGCCGATTCTCCACGAGTCGCTCCTTCGCGCCGAGGATGCGGACGACAAACACATCCCGCTGCTCACTTGGTGGGCGCTCGAAAGCAAAGCCGTGAGCGACCGTGACGCGTTGCTCGCGATGCTCAAGGAGACGCCGCTGTGGCGCACGCCCATCTTCAGCAAGTTCATCGTGTCGCGGCTCGGCCAGCGCTACACCGCCGAGCGGACGGAGGAAAATCTCAAGACCGCCGCGCAGTTGCTCGCGATGGTGCCGGGGCCGGAGTCCGTGGACGAACTGGTGAAGGGCATGGAGGCCGGTCTGCAAGGCGACCGCGTGACGAGCGTGCCCGCACCGCTGGCGAAACAAGTCGCCGAAGTGTGGGACACGCGCCCGCACACGCCCACGCTCATGAGCTTTGCTCTGCGCCTCAATCACGCCCCCGCCGCGCCCGACGCCGTCGCGGCGCTCGCCGACACGAAGACTAGCTCCGCCGACCGCAAGCGCCTGCTCGAACTTTTGTCCGAGCGCCGCATCGAGGCCGCCGTGCCAGTCATCACGGCGATGTTGAAGAAGGAGAAGGCGGACACGGCGAAGCTCGATCTGCTCTCGGCGCTCTCGCGTTTCAACTCGCCCGAAGTCGGCCAGACGATTTTGGAATTGTTCCCCGGCTTCAGCTCCAAGGTGCGCGCGTCCGCCGTGAGCGCGTTGAGCAGCCGCGCGGACTGGGCGCGCTCGCTGCTCGAACTCGTGGACCGCGAGCAGTTGAAGAAGGAACAGGTCAGCATCAACAACCTGCTCGCGATGCAGAAGCTCGGCGACGCGCAGGTGGACAAACTCATCAAGAAACACTGGGGCAGCCTGCGCGCGACCAACGAGCAGAAGGAGCAGTTGATGAAAAACCTGCGCTACGCCATCAGCCGCCCCGGCGCGGATGCGGCGAAGGGCCGCGAGGTTTTCAAAACGATTTGCGCCACGTGCCACACGCTAAACGGTGAGGGCGGCAAGATCGGCCCCGAACTCACCGGCTACGAGCGCGACAATCTCGACTTCATGCTGCCCGCCATCGTGGACCCGAGCCTCGGCATCCGCGAGGAGTTCACCGCCTTCAACCTCAACACCAAGGACGACCAGGCGATCACCGGCCTCGTGACCGAGACCACGCCGCAGTTCGTCACGATCATGGATCCGCTGGGGAACAAGACCAAGGTCGCGCGCCAGGACATCAAGTCGCTCGCCGCCTCGCCGATTTCGCTGATGCCCGAGGGATTGCTAGAAGCGCTCACACTGGAACAGACGCGCGACCTCTTTGCGTATCTGATGAAGAAGTAGCGCGGGGCGTGATGAGTTTGAAGTGCCGGAGGCACGACCGAAAATAGCCCAGCGTTTCAACGCTGGGTTGGAGCCACAGCGAGCCGAGTCCCGTCCGGGACGGCAGAAGTTTTCTTTCGTCCCTGACGGGACTCATTTTGCTTCCACGCGAACCCCGGCTTGAAAGCCGGGGCTATTTTCGGTCGTCCCTGCGGGACTGGACGAAGCGGTTCTCGCCCGCCGTCAATACCGCCCCTTCTTCTTCGGTGGATCGGGCGGAAGCTTTTCCTCCGACTTGAGCGAAATGGTTTTGCCCGATTCCCACGGCACTTCCTTGCGGTTCACGACGAGCGTGCGCGGAAGCAGTTCGATTTCGTGGCCGAACAAACCCATCGTCATCGTGCCGGGCAGAAAGGTCAGGTCGTGGAAAATCACGTGGCCGAACGGCAGGTTGGTCTTGGACACATCATCAAACGTCCACGCGACCGGCGCGCCGAAGTTCGTCACCATCTCGCTCGGAAAGGCAATCTTCACCCCAGCGATTTTTAGACTCGGCTCGGAGACGATTAACGTGGGCGTGCCGCCGTCGCTTGCAAATGTCACCTGCCACGGGCCGTGACGGAGGCGCAGCCATTTGTCGAACTGGTAGAAGCCCACGTAGGCCGCCAGCGCGATGATGAACACGATGAGGAGATGTTTGCCCAGCCGGTCGGACTTCATGCGGCTGCGAAAATCAGCGGGCGCAGAGGTGAAGTCAAGGCAGGCCCACCTGCCCTCGGACCGCGAGCCGTCCCGGCTCGCAGCGTTCACGAATCTGGAACGTGGTCGGATTTTTTAGCGCCTCATGGTCGACGTAGCCGCTGCGAGCCGGGACGGCTCGCGGTCCGTTAACATGCGACGGCGCCGCACGGTGGTGCTCATTCAAACTGCGACGCGCCCGGTGGCTTGCCCGCAGCCGCGGGTGCCGCAGAGGGTTTCGCGTCCTTCAGGCTCTTGATGAACAGCACGAGCGCCTCGATTTGCGAATCGTTCGCCACGCCGGCGTAGCTGGGCATCGCGTATTCGCCCTGCTCAAAGCCGGCGACGATTTTCGCCGGCGGGTCGAGGATGGATTCGCGGACGTAGGCTTCGTCCACATGGACGGTGGTTTTCTTTTTGTTCACCACGATGGGGCGATCAGTGCCGAAGAGTCCGCGCCACGTCGGACCGACTTTCGCCACGTCCACGCCATCGGCCGAGTGGCACGCGACGCAGCCGAGGAGTTGGTAAAGGCGGCGGCCTTCCTCGATGGTGACGGGGCCGGCGACTTGCGCGGCTGCGGCGCGAGGCGTGAGGTCCACTTGAATGTCGCCGAAGCCCTCGGCGCGCGGATCAAACTTCGCGAGTTCGTAGGGCGTCGTGTAGGCGTTCTCCTCGAACTTCAAACTGCCCGTCGTCGCGAGCGACCAGCCGATGCGCAGTTGCATCACCGGCTTCATCCCCGGCACGCCGACAAACACGCTGCGGCCGTCCTTCGAGAGATACGCGCTGCTCGCGGTGAGCCAGTCGAGGCCGGGCGCGCCGTCGGCCTTGAGCTGCGGCGAGCCGTATTTGTAGGTGCGGATGTAATGCCACGTCGCGAGCGAGTAGCTGTCGGGGTTCGTCGCCATCTTCGCATCGAGCGGCACGTCGAAGCGCAGGAGCACGCCCTTGTCCATCGGCACGACTTCGCGCGGCAGCGTGACCGGTGCGCCGGTGTAGCGCACGCGCGCCATGCCCGCGAGCGTGTCGAGCACGTTGCCCCAGCCGATGACCTGGAACCCCGCGATGTATAGCTGGCCGTCGGCGGGATTCACCGAGCCATTGAGCGGCGGAAACTCGAACGCGTGCGTGACGCTCACCACGGCGGCCTGTGGTTTCGCGGCACGGTTGTTAAACATCACACGGAACACTTCGGGCTTGGTGAAGCTGATGTGAACCATCGAGTCGTTGAGCGCGCCCATCTTCGAGCCGAAGAGCCACACCTGCGAAATGGCCGACGCGTTGACCGAGTGCGGAATCCACGTCAGCGGGTCGGCGATGGGCGCGGGATATTTCTCGCGCTCCTGCAACTCGTCCGCGAGGTAGCCGTAAAACTGCCGGTCGCGCACGATGTGCAGCGGCGTGCTCGGGATGTATTGCCCCTGCTGGTCGCTCGCGGTGACGAGGCCGGTGCGCACGTTCACGCCGATGTTCGGCTGGCGAAAGCCGTAGCCAAGAACCTCGGACCGGCGGCCGTCGGCGGAGACGCGCAGCACGCTGCCGTTGTGCTTGCCTAGCGTCGTGGACTGCTGCCCGCCCTTGGCGATGATGAACTCGCCGCCCGGCGCGAGCCGCACCGTGCTGGGGAACTCGCGCATGTCCGCCGTCTGCGCGAAGGCATTGGAGAAAAGTTCGTGAACGTCCGCCTCGCCGTCGCCAGTCGTGTCGCGCAATCGCCAGATGCCGTTGCGGTCGAAAACGTAAATCTGCTCGTCACGAATCGCGCACGTCATCGGCTCGTGCAGGCCGGAGGCAAAACGTTTCCAACGCACCGTGCCGGCCGCGCTGTTCAATCCGCGTGCGAACCAAACATCGCCGTCAACTGTGACCACCACGCCCGTGCCGTCCTTGAGGAACTGGATGTCGGCGGGACGCAAGTTGCGCCGCCACGGATTCGTGAATGGCAGCTCGATGTGGTCCACCACGTAGGCGTCCTTCGCGGTGGAGAGTTTCACTTTCGTCGTCACCTCCTGCGGCCAGTGTCGGGCGGAAACTTCGGTGGGAAACTTTCGCGGGGTGATGCTTGGCGCGTTGCCGCTCGCGGTGAACGTCGCGCAGAAATTGATGACGCCCTTGTGCGCGGGCACGCGGACGAACCGGATGCCGTTGTCGCTCGACAGTTCGACGCCCTTGCCAGAAACGGCCGGCGAGCCGCCCGCGCTCCGGTTCGCGTCGAACATGAGTAGCAGCGGCTTGGTGGAAGCACCAACCTCGACATGCCGCTCGATGAGAGACTGACCGTTGCGCTCCGATGCCGTCCACCACTCGCGCACGTCCGCGCCGGCGGCGATGTATTCGAGCACCACGCCACCTCGCACGAGACGCACGGCTTTGAACCGTCCCATCTCCTCCGGCAACGGCCCGCGCCCGACTTCCTCCACGCTCGGCGCGGGTTCGCGCGGGTCGTCAAGCGAAGGACGCGTGCCGGTTTGCCAGCCGGGATAAATGCCATTCGCGAGCCACACTTTTCCCTCCGGCTCCGGCGCGGGCGATTGTCCGCCCGGCGTCTTGCCGCCCGAGGGGTGATACGACTTCGGCGCGAGCGCGTTCGGCGTGACTCCCTTGCCCTGCCAGATGGCAGCGACGCGCAGCAGGTCCGTGTCGAAGCACGCCCAGCAATCGCCGCCGAGATTCAGCACCAGCCCGCGCGGCGTGAGGTTGTTCGTCGGGAAGCCTTCGCCCGCGTTGCGCGCGTCGAGGATGGAGGAGAAGAATGGGAAATCTTTTTCGACCCAATCCGCCCACGCCGAAGGCCCGGTTGGCTTCTCTTTTTTCTTCGGCGAGGCGGCGTGAACCGGCGACGAGCACACGGCAACAAGCAAAAGGGCGAACGCAAGGTGTTGAACTGCGTTTCGCGACAGTCGGTAAATTGAGGCTGAACTCATGATTGTGGACGCTCTGTTCGGCGTCGAGGTGCGCCAGTTGGAGATTGTTTAATCAGCGACGAGCCGTCAGGATGCCTGCATTCTCTATGCGATAACCGAACAACTTGTTGAAAGGACACCATGAAAAACTTGGGCAGTATCGGCGATCGGATTGAATCAACAAGCCAGGAATTCGACCCGGTCGTTCACGAGATTAGCGTGATGCGGCAGATTATTTTGGAGCGTGTTCACCCGTTCGACTTGCTGAGAGAGTTGGTTTCCAACGCTGCCGCGAGGGAAGTGGGGGCAACCGAAGTTTCAATCAAATACACGGTGGATGATGCGGGGCATGTCTTTGAAGTGAGGGACAACGGCTGTGGTATGAATTACACGGGCGACAAGAACATCCCCGGAAGGTTGGATCGGTTCTTCGGGCTTGGGCTCTCCAGCATCGTTGGCATCAAGGGTGATGAATTCGCGTGGAAGGGGCTTGGATCGAAGTTGGCTTATAATTCATGCAAACTCGAAATCGAAACCGCGTGTGCAAACGGGGATGCACACCGTGTGGAGATCAATGAACCGTGGAGCACCATCGAGCGGAACTTGAAACCCAAGCCCAAAATTTTCCATTACCCAGCTGATTCGAACAAGACCGGCACCTCGATTCGGGTTATTGGACATCCGCCGCATAGCCACGATGGCCCATACAGTTTGGAACAGATCGAAACGTTCTTACGTCACCGAACATTCGTCGGGTTCACCAAGAGCCGCGAAAACCCACCGAAGATAACTTTGTCCGTTCTTGGGCAATCGAAGGTGTTGCCTTTCGGATTTCGAGAATTGTCGGCCGTTAATCCCCAAACCCCTCCGGAGGGAACTCTGGTGATTGAGAAATCCGATTCGATGACAAAGTCAGGCACGAACAAATCCGTTTCTGCAACCTTGAGGGGATTCATCACTTGGGATTCGGAGCAGTATCAACTGTCGGATGCGCAGATGAACTGCGGACTGTTGCTCTCGGTCCGCGGAATTCCATACTTCGCCCTCGACATGGAGAAATACGGTAGTCGCAGTATGAGCATCAGCAATCCCGGTTGGAAGAAGTGCTGCCTCGTGCTCGAATGTGATGCGATTCAGGAGGACATGAACATTTCGCGCAGTGGGCTGGTTGATTCAGAGAGGGCGGCCATGCTCAAAGAACTCGCCTCAAAGATGTTTCAGGAACTCGAGAAATCGCCGGAATACCTCGCGTTTCGGCAGATACCCAAAAAGAGAAAAAACATCGCTGGCGCTGAGGACCTCGTCACCAAGAAGGTGGCTTTGGAATCGGAAAATCAAAAGTGGGTTGTCTGGAAGCCGAAGACTGGAAAGCCGATCGTTCTCTCGCGAGAACCTGAGAACGAGAACGACACCCTCGCGATCTTGTGGAAATTAGAAGCGTTGGGTGGACTGCCGTTCAAGCAGTTCCAAACTTTGGGCCACGCAGGTTATGGCCCTGACTTGATCGTCCACTTTCAAGAAGACAACCAGAGCAATCCGGAACGATACACGTCGGTTGAAGTGGAAAGTCGATTTTACAACTACAAAGCGCATGGTCACACGCCGTCATTGTATCCACGGGTGATTTGTTGGGACATCGGCGCTAGTCCAAAGATGCGGATGAAGCCGACAGACAAAAACTACAAAGTCCTAGCCGAGGGCAAAGACCTTCAGGTTCACGTGTTCTGCATTCGCAAGATGGACGGCATCCAAGTCGTAACGAAATCGCAGATCGAGTGAAGGCCGACTCGCTGAATGGAAGAACGACAACGTCGCCGACTACAGACTTGCCCATGCCTTGTCCTCCTCGGGTGTGTTCCAGTCGCGGGCGAGCGCGGTTTCACTGAGCAGCAGGCCGTTGAAGTTTTCCTCCGCCGACTTGTGACGGAGAAAGCGCGCGAAGTCATACACCTCGCGTTGCAGCGTCTCCGGCAGGGCCACGATTTCCTTCTCAATCAGTTCGCGCGTGCTCATGTGATGTTTATCGCATTGTTCAGCCATGCTGTAAATCCTCGAACGCTCCTGCTTTGCCCGCAGTTCACCTGCTCACGCGAGAATCCCCTTCACCACCTCGCCATGCACGTCGGTCAACCGGAAGTAGCGGCCTTGAAATTTGAACGTGAGCCGCGTGTGGTCAATGCCCATGAGGTGCAGCAGCGTGGCGTTGAGGTCGTGCACGTGGACGGGGTCGCGCGCGACGTTGTAGCAGAAGTCGTCGGTCTCGCCGTAAAGCGTGCCGCCGCGCACGCCGCCGCCGGCGAGCCACATCGTGAAGCAGCGACCGTGATGGTCGCGGCCGTAGTTCGTCGCCTCGAGCTTGCCCTGGCTGTAGGTCGTGCGGCCGAATTCGCCGCCCCAGATGACGAGCGTGTCTTCGAGCAGGCCGCGTTGCTTGAGGTCGCGGATGAGCGCGGCGCAGGGCTGGTCCACGTCCTGGCTCTGGAGGCGCAGGTCGCTCGGCAGGTTGTAGTGCTGGTCCCAGCCGCGATGATAAAGCTGGATGAACCGCGTGCCGCGCTCGGCGAGCCGGCGCGCGAGCAGGCAGTTCGCCGCGAACGTGCCAGGCACGCGCGCCTGCGGGCCGTAGGCTTCGAGCGTCGCGTCGCTCTCGCTGCGCAGGCTCGTGAGTTCGGGCACGGAGGTCTGCATCCGGTAGGCCATTTCGTATTGCGCGATGCGCGTCTCGATTTCGGGGTCGAGCTGGCGGTCGAGCTGTTTGCGGTTCAACGCGGCGATGGCGTCGAGCTGTTCGCGGCGCGCGGCGGCATCGAGGCCGGGCGGGTTCGACAAATACAAAACCGGGTCGCCGCTGCTGCGGAAACTCACGCCCTGATGATTCGACGGGAGAAAAGCCGCGCCCCACAACCGCGCGTAAAGCGGATCGGCGGGCCGCGCCGCGCTGCCGCGCGAGATGAGCACGACGAAGCCGGGCAGATTCGCGTTCTCGCTGCCGAGGCCGTAGCTCGCCCACGCGCCGAGGCTCGGCCGGCCCGGCTGCTGATGGCCGGTCTGGAGGAAAGTGACGGCGGGGTCGTGATTGATGGCCTCAGTGTGCATCGAGCGGATGAAACACAGGTCGTCCACCACGCCCGCCGTGTGCGGCATCAGCTCGCTCACCCACGCGCCGCTCCGGCCGTGCCGCGCGAAGTTGAAAATGGACGACGTGACCGGCAGCGACTTCTGCCCGCTCGTCATGCCCGTGAGCCGCTGCGTGCCGCGCACAGAGTCGGGCAGTTCCTTTCCGTGCAACGCGCGCAAGCCGGGCTTGTGGTCGAACAAATCGAGCTGCGACGGCCCGCCGTGCATGAAGAGGTAAATCACGCGCTTGGCCTTCGGAGCAAAGTGCGTGCCGGTGGCGAACGCGGAGCGATTGAGCAGCGACGCCAGCGCGGCACCGCCGATGCCGGTCGCGCCGCGGCTGAAAAACTGACGCCGAGTGAGTGCGAGCGCGGGAGCGCCAGTCTCTGTTTCAGATTGAGAGCAGCGGACCATCACTTGGCCATTTTCAACACGGCCGACGCCACGGCGTCCGCACCGCCCGTGGATCCTTTTTCACCGAGCACTGTGAGTCGCGCCGGGTCGCACAGGCTGAGCAAGCCGGGCACGTCGCCATACTTCACGGCACCGGGGACGAACTGCGGGTGCATCACGTCGCGGAGCGTGGCGAAGCGGAAGCCCTCGGTGTCGAGCACGGTGCCGCTGATGTGCTCTTTGAGCGTGGCGGCGGCGACCGCGCCGACCGCGCCCATGCCGTCGCTGGCGGCGAGGAGGATGCGGCCCGGCTTGGGCGAGCGCTGTTGCACCATCGCCACCGTGCTCATCGCGTCATGCACGCGCTGCACGAGCAGCGGAGGATTGTAGCCGTAGGTGAAGCAGGCGGACCAATTCCAGGCGTCGCGATCGGCTTGGGCCTTGGCCTTCACGGGATTCCAAGGATTCTGCGCGGCGCCCGGCAGATAAAGTTCCGGCACCGCGACCGCGATGCCTGCGCCGAGCAACTGCTTCATCGCCGCATCCGGTTCCTGAACGCGCTGTGAAGTCAGCCAGACGACGGTCGTGCCGTTCGCTCCGCGCTTCGGACTGAAAAGTGTCACGGGCACTTCCTCATTGTCCTTCGCGTAGCGCGCGGTGCCCCGCGTGACGACGTAGCTGCCGCGATCATTCTCCTTACCGATGGTGATACCCACTTCGCCACTCGTGGGCATCCGCCGGCCCACGATGATGTTCCAAGCCTTCGCCAGCACGTCCGGCTTGGCCTTGAGTTGCGCGTCGCTGTCGTCGCTCCAGTGTTGGAGCGTCGCCTTCTCGTGCGCGCCGCCGACGCGGTCGCCCGCGGGCGCAGGATGCTTCTTCGTCCACACCGTCAATTCCTCCGGCGTGCTCACCACGAACTCGCGCTCGAGCACCGGCGCGGTGAAGCCCAGCTTGAAGTGCTTGTTCATGAACCCATACATCGTCGTGCGCGAGACGTGATTGTAGTTGTGCAGCCAGTGCGTGTTGAACGTCGCCATCACGTTGTCCGGCTTGCCGAGCTTCGACCAAACCATCTTCACGTCGGGAAAACCTTTCGTCGCGAGTTCCTTCGTCCAGTCGTTCGCGGCCGTCATCCCATACGGCTTGGGCGCGAACGCGGCGGCGATGTCCATGTTGCCCTGGTTGATGCGGAGATAGTTCGCGTTCTCGCAGGAGCAACCGCCCTGCATCGCCGTGCTCGGCATCACGCACGGAAAAGCCGTCGCGAGCCGGTCATCAATCGCCGCGAGCATGATCGTCTGCGTGCCCCCGCCGCTCGCGCCCGTGCACGACGTGCGCGTCGCGTCCACGCCCGGCACGGTGAGGAGAAAATCCAGCGCGCGGATGCTGTTCCACGTCTGCAGGCCGAAGTTCGATTGCAACTGCAAGTCGGCCATCGTGCTGAACAAACCGTAGCTGCCGCGCCCGGTGCCATCGAGTTCCGCGCGGCGGCCGGTGCGATGGTCGGTGATCTGGATGCTGTCCGCGTTGCCGAGCATGTCGTAGAAAAAAACCGCGCAACCCATCCGCGCGAGCTGCACGCAACGCGCCTGCAACGGCGAGCGCGCGCCGCTCTCGAAACGCTCCGCGCCGATGGCGAGCTGTTCCTTCACCGCCGCCGAACCGGCGTCGAGGTCCATGAACCGCCCCTTCGGCCAGTGCCCGTGCGGACACAGGATGCCGGGCATCTTCCCGCCCTTCGGCGGATTTTTCGGCAGATACAAATTGCCGCACACGAAGTGGCCGGGGAACGACTCGAAGAACACGCGGTCAATCGTGTAGTCGTCGCGCTCGACGCGGCCGTGGATCACGGCGTGGAGCGGCGTCTTGGTCGGCAGCGGAAACAACCCGGCCGCCAGCAGCACGCGCTCGCGCACCGCCGCCTGACGTTGCGCGAACGTGCCGGGAATCGTCGCGCCGTCGGCATCGAACGGAAAGTAGCTGGTGTAAAGCTCGCGCAGCGGACGCGGATACGCCGGAGCGGCCGGCTGCGGATCAGCGGCCTGGACGGCGACGCCAAGGCCGAGCGCGAGGGGGAGGAGCAACGGGAGTTTCATGGGTTCGAGAGTGATCGATTTCGGAAAGCAACGCCAAGGCATTCTCAGGCAAGGATCGGCTTCACCACATTTCCAAACACGTCGGTGAGACGGTGGTGGCGGCCCTGGAATTTGAACGTGAGCTTCGTGTGATCAATGCCGAGGCAGTGCAGCAGCGTCGCGTGCAGGTCGTGAACGTCCACGGGGTCGCGCACGACGTTGTAGGAAAAATCATCCGTCTCACCGAACGTCATCCCGCGACGGATGCCGCCGCCCGCGAGCCAGATGGTGAAGCAGCGCGGATGATGATCGCGACCGTAGTCGTCCTTCGTGAGCCGTCC
This sequence comes from Verrucomicrobiota bacterium, assembly GCA_016199935.1. Taxonomy (GTDB): domain Bacteria; phylum Verrucomicrobiota; class Verrucomicrobiia; order Limisphaerales; family JACQFS01; genus JACQFS01. The sequence continues at coordinate 9,567 of JACQFS010000223.1, read as the reverse complement.
CTGGCAATAGACTGTGCGGCCGAACTCGCCACCCCACACGACGAGCGTGTCGTCGAGCAGGCCGCGTTGTTTGAGATCCGTGATGAGCGCGGCGCTCGGCTGATCGGTGTCGCGGCACTGGCCGGGGAGTTGCACCGGCAACTTCGTGTGCTGGTCCCAGCCGCGATGGAAAAGCTGGATGAAGCGCACGCCGCGTTCGGCGAGCCGGCGCGCGAGCAGGCAGTTCGCCGCGAACGTCCCCGGCTTGCGCGCCTCGGGACCGTAGAGATCGAACGCAGCCGCGGGCTCTTTGGATACGTCGGTGAGTTCCGGCACGCTCGCCTGCATCCGATACGCCAGTTCGTATTGAGAGATGCGCGTGGCGATTTCCGGGTCGCCGAATTCCGCGAGCTGCATCCCGTTCAGCTTCGCGAGATCGTCGAGCATCCGCCGGCGCGCGGTCGCGTCGAGGCCAGCGGGATTGGAAAGGAAGAGCACCGGATCACCACCGGCGCGGAACTTGATGCCCTGATGCGTCGTCGGCAGAAAGCCACTGCTCCACAGGCGATCATAGAGCGGCTGGTCGTTCGGATTGCCCGTGCCGTTCGAGAGCAGCGCGACGAACGCCGGCAGGTCGTGGTTCGCGCTGCCGAGTCCGTAGCTGAGCCACGACCCGATGCTCGGGCGCCCCGCGAGCTGCGCGCCGGTCTGGAAAAACGTGATGGCCGGGTCGTGATTGATCGCCTCGGTGTGCATCGTCCTGATGAAGCACAACTCATCCGCCACGCGCGCCGTGTGCGGCAGCAGCTCGCTCAACCACGCGCCGCCGCGCCCGTGCTGCGCGAAGCGAAACTTCGAGGGCGCGATGGGAAAATGATCCTGCGTCGCCGTCATCCCCGTGAGCCGCTGGCCCTGGCGAATCGAGTCCGGCAAGTCCGCGCCGTGCCGCTCCGCGAGCTGTGGCTTGTGGTCGAACAAATCCAACTGCGACGGCGCGCCCGACTGGAACAGGTAGATGACGCGCTTCGCCTTCGGCGCAAAATGCGGCAAGCCCGGCAGGCCATCGTTGGCCGATGATTCCTCGCTCAACAACGCCGAGAGCGCCGTCGCGCCGAGTCCCACGCGACCGAAAAAATGTCGGCGGTTGATGAGCAAAGGGTTCATTGTTTCGTGATCGCTTCGTCGAGGTTCAGGATCAACCCCGCCATCGCTGTGTAAGCGGCCAGTTCATTCACATCGAGCTTCGCATCACGCGGTGACTCACCCGCGCTGACGAGCGACTGCGCTGCCTGCGGGTCGGCGCGGAAGCGCGTGAGGTGGGCGTGCAAATCATCGAGCAGCACCTGCAACTCCGGCGGCTTCGGCGCACGGGTGAGCACGAGGCGAAATGTCAGTCGCACGCGCTCTTCCGGCGTCGCTCCGCCTTCGCGCATAACGCGCTGCGCGAGACAGCGTGCGGCCTCGACGAAGGTCACGTCGTTCATCAGCGCGAGCGCTTGCAAGGGAGTGTCCGTCCGGCTCGGGCGGACGCTGCACATCTCGCGGCCGGCGGCGTCGAAGGTCGTCATCGTCGGCTGCGGGCTGGTGCGTTTCCAGAATGTGTAGAGGCTGCGACGCCAGAGCGCGTCACCGTGATCCTGAACATAATCGGTGCCGCTCAATTCCTTCCACAGTCCCGGCGGCTGATACGGCTTCACCGACGGCCCGCCGATTTCGCCCACGAGCAGGCCGCTCACGGCGAGCGCCTGGTCGCGAATCATCTCCGCCGGCAATCGCACCCGCGGCCCGCGCGCGAGCAGGCGGTTGTCCGGGTCACGCGCGAGCAGTTCGGGTGTCACGCGCGACGACCGCCGATACGTCGCGCTCATCACCATCGTCTTGAGCAAGCGCTTCACGTCCCAGCTCGTGCGGACGAATTCAGTCGCGAGCCAGTCGAGCAATTCGGGATGGCTCGGCGGTTCGCCCTGCGAGCCGAAGTCCTCCGTCGTCTTCACCAAGCCAGTGCCGAAAAGCATCTGCCACTGATGATTCACCGCCACGCGCGCGGTGAGCGGGTTCTCCGGACTCACGAGCCACTGCGCGAACGCGAGCCGGTTGCGCGCCGCAACCGCCGGCATCGGCGGCAGGCTCGCGGGCACGCCGGGTGTGACACGCTCGCCGCGCTGGTCATACACGCCGCGTTTCAGCACGAAGCTCTCGCGCGGCTGCGGCATCTCCTCCATCACCATCACGGTCGGCAGGCTCTCCACAAATTTCGCGCGCTGCTCGCGCAATTCCGTCACGCTCGTTTGCGCCTCGCGCATCGGCGCGGGCGCTTGCTCCGCGAGGAAACACGCACGCAGCTTCGCCGCCTGCGGTGCGGCGCGATGCACGTCAAGAATTCCCGCGAGTTCTGCCAGGCTCTCCTTCGTGGCGACGACGCCGATTTCCTCCGCCAACAGCACGCGGCCATACACGCGCACGTCGCTGACGAGTCCGTGGAAACGATTCGCCGGCCCGCCGCCCGCGCCGATGCGCAGCGGCTGTTTCGTCTGGAAGCTCTGGTTCAGTTGGTCGAGCAGCACGCGCGTCTTCTGCGGCTGGCCGTTGACGAAAATCTTCACGCCCGACGCGAGCCGCGAGCCGTCATAGACGACCGCGACGTGGTGCCACTGCTCCGGCGGCGTGAGCGGCGCCTCGGTTTCCACGCGCAGCGCGTCGTCGAGCCAGCGCTTCGTGAGATGCACCTGCACGCGGCCCGCTTGGAGATGCACGCTGTATCCCTCGGAGTCCGACGCGAAGGCGGAATCTGCGGCCTGCTCGACCATGCGGGAAATGATCGCGCCGCCATTCGTGCCGCGCGGCTGAATCCACGCGGCGAGCGTAAACTTGTCGAAGAAGCCGAAGTCCCCGACATCGCCGCAGTTGATGAAGCGTTTTCCATCGAGCACCGCCGCGGGAGCACTGCGTCCGGGTGCGAACAGTTCATCACCGTCTTCAAACTTCGCCGGCGCGTTCGTCCCGAACGTGCCCGAGAGTCTTCCGTCGAGTTCAAACCGCGCCTGCAAACCTTTCGTCACCGTCCACTGCAACGGCGACGCAGCGCCGAGAGTCTTCTCCCACGCCGTCTGCGCGGCGGCGATGTGCGGCTCCAGTTCGCGCAGGCGCGTTTCGGCGGCGGCGAGTTGCTGCCCGAGTTTCGCGAGTTCCTTCTCTTGCGCACCCGTCGGCGCGGTGAGGACCGGCGGTGAGTTGCCGATTTTCACAGCCCGGCCGTGCTCCGGGACGTTGTTGAAAAACGCGAAGACCGAGTAGAACTCGCGCTGGGTGACGGGGTCGTATTTGTGGTCGTGGCAGCGCGCGCAGCCCATCGTGAGGCCGAGCCACACGGTCGCGGTCGTGTCCACGCGGTCCACGACATACTCGGCCGCGTATTCCTCGGGCACGATGCCGCCCTCGGCATTGCCGCGATGGTTGCGATTGAAACCCGTGGCGATACGCTGCGCTCGCGTCGCGCCGGGCACCAGGTCGCCGGCGAGTTGCTCGATGGTGAATTGGTCGAACGGCAGGTTGCGGTGGAACGCATCGATCACCCAGTCGCGCCAGCGCCACATCGAACGCTCACCATCGCTCTGGTAGCCGCTCGTGTCCGCGTAACGCGCGGCGTCGAGCCAGCGGCTGGCCATGCGCTCACCGTAGCTCGCCGAACCAAGCAGACGGTCCACGACGCGCTCGTAGGCTTGCGGCGAAGTGTCGGCGAGAAACGCGTCCACCTCGGCGAGCGTCGGCGGCAGTCCGGTCAAGTCGAGCGACACGCGGCGGATGAGCGCGGTGCGATCCGCTTCGGGCGAGGGCAAAAGTTTTTCGGCAGCGAGTCGGGCGAGGATGAAGTTGTCGATCGGATTGTTGATGAGGTAGGCGCCGACGTGAGGAGGCTCACCATCTTTTCGCGTTGAGGAGTTCGGGGGGGAAGAAGTCAGAGCCTCCTTACGTCGGCTGCTACCAACGTCGGGCACCGCCGGCCGCTTCGGCGCAATGAACGACCAGTGCGCCTCCCACTTCGCGCCCTGCTCGATCCAGCGGCGCAGCAACTCGACTTGCCGCGGCGTGAGTTGGCGTCCCGAATCGGCGGGCGGCATATGATCATCCGCATCGCTCGTCGTGATGCGGCGGACGAGTTCGCTCTTCGCCGGCTGGCCGGGGACGATGGCGAAGTGGTCGTCGAGTTTCGCCTTCGCGCTGGCTTCGAGATCGAAGCGCAGGTCGGCCTTGCGCTTCGCCTTGTCCGGGCCGTGACACTTGTAGCAGACATCCGAAAGGATCGGCCGGATGTCGCGGTTGAACTCGACCGTCGGCGGCAACGGCTCTTGCGCGTGCGCCGCCATGAGTCCGGCACCGAAAACGAGCGCCAGCGCGAGCACCGCCGCGGCAAACTTTGAAGCAGGTGCGTTCATCGGACGGGCGGTGCCGCAGGCATCGGTCTCGAAGGTTGATCTGAATCCTCAGCCCTGCTTCGCCAGCAGCGGCTTGTAAACCTTGTGCACGACGACGCCGAGCAGGAGCACCTGCGCGATGTAGGCCACGCACCACTTGGCGACGAGCGTCCCCGGATACGGTGCCACCGCATACATGATGATCTGCCCGGCGCCCACGAGGATGCCGATGCACGCCGAGTATTTGAGCGAGCAACTCAGGCAACGCTTCTCCGCGACGCACGCCGCGAAAATCATCGTGAAGGCCGTGGCCACAAGGAACTGCCCGAGCAGCATGAAGGGCATCTTGGACATCATCTCCGCCTCGGGCCGCCACAGCGACTTGGTCGCGGCGTAGCTGGACGACAGCCACACGACATGAATGAGGAAGTCCGTCACCCACACGGTGACGAAGGCGACGACGATGGTGATGATGAGACTTTTGGTATTCATAGGATGGAGCGCGGTGGTTGTTGGTGGAACGGGGGCGAGATTATCACGCCGATGGCGAGGGGAAAGTTCATTTCGACGAGGCACATGCCGTGCGCAGCAACGAACCGACCGCGAAGGCCGGCACGAAAACGAAGAGGTGTTCGGGCAGGGAAGTTTTCATGGTCGTGAAGATGCGCGGGCGGTCACTTGAGCGAATCAAGGTAGGCGAGCAGATCGGCGGCTTCCCGGGCGGTGAGGCTTTGCAGCAAACCCTCGGGCATGACCGAATCCGGCGAGGTGGTCGTCTTGAGAATCTGCGCGGTGGGAATCTTCTCGCTGACTCCGCCGGGCAGTTTGAGCGTGAGCTCCCGGTCGCTGCGGGCGAAGACGAAGCCGGCTTTGCTCTCGCCGTTCCGAAGTTCGATGGTGGTGAGCAGCCACGGCGGATCGATCACTTTCGACGGCGTCAGGATCTGCTCGATCATGGCGGCGCGATTCCATTTCGTGCCGATGTGGCTGAGGTCGGGACCGAAGTCGGTGCCCGCGCCGTTGACGCGATGGCAGGTCACGCAGACGGCGGCGAACAGAGTCTGGCCGCGTTTCACGTCAGCGTTCATGGCGAGCAGATCGGCGGCCTTGAAATCGTTGCCGAGCACTTTGCGGCGCTGTGATTCCGGGAGGAAACGCTCGAACAAATCGCGGCGAACCGGATCAACGAGGGCGCCGCCCTGCGCGATGGCCTGGGCGCGGAGGTCGGCGGGCAACGTGTCGTCGATGATCGCGAAGAGCACGCTCAACGCACCGCTGCTGGTCGCCAGAAGTTTCGGGAGGCTCGCGGCATCGCCGGCCTTCAGCTTGGTGAGCGCCTGGCGCTCGGTGTTGCGCTGTGTGCGCGTCGCCGGGCTGAGGTCGGCATTTTTTCGGCCCAGGCCGGCGATCCAGTTGCGCACGAGCAGGAGCCCGCGATCATCCACGAGCTTGCCGCCCAGGTAGGGCATGTGACCGCGTCCGGCGCTCGCCATGCGATAGAACAACACGCTGCGCATGGGATCGCCGGACGCGACGACGCGCGCGTCGGGCAGGCCGAAGTCGCCCTGCACGGGTTTGAAGTCGATGAGCTTCGCTTCCTTGAGCGGAGTTTCGATGTTCAGAAAAGTGGGCACGGCGCCGCCGCTGTTGAAGCGGTGGCAGACGCCGCAGTTCACATGCAGATAGGAACGCGCGCGGGTCTCGAGACTGCCGCGCGGGCCGTGCGGATCCGCGAAGCTGGGTTCGTCCGGCGCGAGGCCGAGCCGGGTGAAGGCGTCGAGTTGACGCCCGCCGGCGGCGGTCGTGGCGACGTCGAGCTGCGGCGCGCTGAAGCCCTGCGCGAAATCATTAATCAGCGTGTGGCAGCGCGCACATTCGCTGCGGCTGAAGAAGCGCCAGCGTTGCTGCATCTCGCCGCCGGGCGCGGCCCGGTCCTTCACGGTGAAGGTGGCCTCGTCGCCCTGCTTCGGCACGAGTTCGGCATCGGTTTGCTCGGCATTCCAGCGATAGCTGTAAGTGCCCCAGAGGCTGCCGTCGTAATGCAGAATCTGCGTCTCGATGCGGCGGCGCGTGGCGGGATTGCCGCGCTCCAGTTCGAGCGCGTAGGTTTTCGCGAGCACGGCGCCGGCGGGAAAACTCCAGTGGCCGCGCAGCGCCACGCCCTTCGCTTCCGTCGGGACGGTGACGCCCGCCTGACCGGGAAAGCCCACCCAGCGTTCCGCCGTCGCGTGGTCCGCCCAGCGCGGCGCATGGATCGCAAACGGCAGCACGCCGGGCGCGGGCGTTTGCCGCGCGACGTCCGCGAAGATTCCCGTCTCGCTCAACTTGCGCGGGAAGCTGCTTTTCCTTCCCGCCTCGGGATTCCGCGCGAGCCGCCAGAGTCCGCCGCCGCTGTAGTCGGTGATGAGGAACTCGCCATCCGGCGCGGTGCCGAATCCGGCGGGCATCAGCGAACTGCGCGCGATTTCGCGATGCTCCGTGACCCGGTCGCCCTCCGCGCGCAGCGACCAGAACGTGCCCATCTGCCAGTCGCCATAAACGTATCGGCCCTTCAGCTCCGGCAGCCGGTCGCCGTGATAAAACTCGCCGCCCGTGATGCTCGCCGCCTCTTCGTGCGAATGCGTGACCAGCGGCGGCAGAATCGGCGTCGGGCCGCGCAGACGATCCGGGCGCACGTCCTGTTTGCCGCCCTCGGTGATGCTCCAGCCATAGTTTCCACCGCGCCGGATGCGATAAATCATCTCCCACAATTCCCATCCGACATCGCCGGCATACAGTTCGCCCGACTTCGGATCGAAGCTCATGCGCCACGGATTGCGCAGGCCGTAGGCCCACACCTCGCCGCGCGCGTTCGGCGTGTGGATGAATGGATTGTCCTTCGGGATGCCGTAGGCGCGATTGCCCTCGGGATGATCCACATCGATGCGCAACACGCTCGCCAGAAGGTCGCCGATGTCCTGGCCGGTGACGAACGCGTCGGGCGGATCGGGCTTCGCCGCATCGCCGGTGGAAATGTAGAGCAGGCCGTCGGGCCCGAAGCGCAGGGTGCCGCCGTTGTGGCCGCCGGCGCGCCAGGAGATGATGACTTTCGCGCTGCCCAAGTCCAACGCCGGCGGCTCGGTGTCGGTGACGCGAAAGCGGATGATCTGCGTGCCGTCCTCGCGATTGTCTGCGCCCTTGAGATCGAAATTTCCCCACGTGAAGACGAAGCGATTCTCCGCGAAGCGCGGATGAAACGTCAGCGCATACGAGCGGTTGATCTCGGGATGGAACCGCACCAGTTCGCCGAACGGTTCCACTTTGCCCGCGCCCGGCACGTAGGAAAAAATGCGGCCCGTTTCCTCCAGCACGACGATCCGTTTGCTGCCGGGGAACGGCGTGATGTCCAATGGATGCGTGAAGGTCAGGCCCGGCTCGATGCGCTCGACGATGAATGGCGGCGGCGGCTCCGGCGTGCCCTGAACGTGTGACGTGGTCCACGCCACGCGCGGTTGCGCGCCGGCGACGCCGCAACACAAAGCAAGCAACGCCACCGCCCGCCAATTTGCCGACGGCTTCATGTAATTCATTCCATCGCCGCGACCGCGACCGCGACACCCTGCCCGCCGCCGACGCAGAGCGTGGCGAGCGACTGGCGCGACTGCCCCCGCGCGGTGAGGTGCGCGAGGTGCACGAGCAACCGCGCGCCGGTGGCCCCGAGGGGATGGCCGAGCGAGATGCCGCCGCCGTGTGGGTTGAGGCGCGAATCGGCCGCGGCCAGTTTCAATCCGCGCGTGCAGGCGAGCACCTGCGCGGCGAAGGCTTCGTTGATTTCGATGGCGTCGAAATCCTTCAACGCGATGCCGCTTTGCGCGCAAAGTTTTTCCGTCGCGGGCACGGGGCCGATGCCCATGATGCGCGGATCGCAACCGACCTGTGCGGCGGCCTTGAGATACGCGAGCGGTTTCCAGCCGCGCTGCGCAGCGGTCTTTTCATCGCAGAGCACGAGCATCGCCGCGCCGTCGTTGATCCCCGACGAGTTGCCGGGCGTGACGGTGCCGTCGGGTTTGAACGCGGGCTTGAGCGTGGAAAGTTTTTCAAACGTGCTGTCGCGACGCGGCTGCTCGTCGCGCGCGAGTTCGGGCAACGCGGCCAGTTCCGCGTCGAACACGCCGCCGTCCTGCGCAGCGATCGCCTTCGCGTGACTGCGGCAGGCGAACTCGTCCTGCTCACGGCGGCTCACCTTGTATTGCTCGGCGAGCCGCTCGGCGGTGAGGCCCATCCCCTCGTTGAGTTGCAGGTCCGTCAGGCCGTCGAGCAGCGAGTCGCGGATTTCGAGGTGACCCAGTTTGGTTCCGGTGCGCGCACGCTCCATCAGGTGCGGCGCGTTGCTCATGGACTCAGCGCCGCCGGCGAGGACGACGGTGGCGTGACCAAGTCGAATCGCGTCCGCTGCGAGCATCACGGCCTTCATGCCGGAAGCGCAGGCCATGTTGACGGTGTAGGCGGGCGACGCGAGCGGAACGCCGGCTTCGCGCGAAACCTGCCGGGCGAGGTTGTTGTCCGGCGCGAGGCAGTGGCCGACGATGGCGAGGTCAATGTGCTCCGGCTTGAGGCCGGCGAGCGCGGCGCGGGCGGCGGCGCCGCCGAGTTGCAGCGCGGAGTATCCGCTCAATGCGCCGAGGAACTTGCCCTGCGGCGTGCGTTTGGCGGCGACGATGCAAATGCGATTTGTGTTCGTGTTCATATCGCTTTTTATCCTCTCCAGCCGCCGTTGATTTCAATGGTCTGCCCCGTCACATACGACGCGAGCGGCGAGCAGAGAAAGAGCACCACGCTCGCAACTTCGCTCACCTCGCCGAGCCGGCCGAGCGGCACTTGCTTGAGCATCTCCTGCATCCGGATGTCCGGGATCGTCGCGGCCATCGCGGTGTCGATGACGCCCGGCGCGACGGCGTTCGCGCGGATGTTGCGGCGCGCGCACTCGCGGCTGAGCACGCGCATCATCGCCTGCACGCCGGCCTTCGCGGCGGCGTAGTTGCCCTGCCCAAACGAGCCCACCGCCGCGCTGATGCTGCCGAAGCTGACGATCGCGCCACCATCGCGCATGATCTCGAGCGCGAACTTCGAGCAGTAAAACACACCGTCCAGGTTCACACCCATCACCGCGTCCCACTCTTCGATCGACATCTTGGCG
>JACQFS010000222.1 GCA_016199935.1 Verrucomicrobiota bacterium | reverse complement strand
AACCTTCATCGTCACGAACGACCGGCCCGATCTCTTCACCGTCGCGCCGCAGGTTTCGCCCAACGGCACGCTCAGCTTCACGCTCGCGCCCGGCGCTTACGGCACGGCGAATGTTCGCGTCGTCGCAAAAAACGACGGCGGCACGAACTTCGGCGGCGTGGACTCGACCGGCGCGCAGACGATGAAAGTGAACGTCGCGCCGCTCGCGCAGGTGCAGACGAATTTCCCCGGCGGCGGGCCGTTCGTCTGGGTTCAGGTGGATGCGCCGGTGCAGTTGAAGATTTCCGGCAGCACGCCCGACAACACGCCGGCCACGCTCCGGATCGTGGACGGCCCGTCGTGGCTCGCGCTCGATCCGCGCACCGGCGCGCTCAGCGGCACGCCGCGCACCGGCGACCCGGGTCTCACCACGCTCGTCATCACCGCGACCACGCCCTCCGGCGGCGTCACGACGCAGACTTATCTCATCGGCCTCTACCGTCCGTCCGACTCGGCCGGCGCGTGGCTGCCGTGGCGGCCGTTCAACGCGGGCACCGGCGCGCTCGACTTCGGCGGACGCGGGCCGGGCTTCGAGTCGAATCTCGGTCGCCGGCCGGTGAGCCTGGATTCCAACGCGGCGACGAGGAGCAGGCGTCGCCTCCGGATCAAATTGCCCGCGCCCGCCGCCGCCGTTCTGGTGCGCGTGCTCTCCCCCGGTGCGGACGGCCTGCTCGGCACCGCTGACGACGTGGAAATGTCGGTGCGCGGCGTGACCTTGAACGACGGCCTCGAAGTCGTGATCGAACTTGCCGATGTGCCCGCGGCTGGCGCGCCGCTGCTGGTCGTGATCGAAGCCGGCGGCGAGACCTACGTCGTGCGCGTGGACTGAGGCGCGGACGGAGCGCGGCGTTCACGCCGCTTCACCGCACGAAGGTCCGAGGCCGCAATCGTAGGGCAGGCTTCCAGCCTGCCGGTTCACGGGGCATCCTGCCCCGTGTTCAAGTGCTGGACAAGTGGCCGAAGCGCCTTCGCCGGGCAGGATGCCCGGCAACCGGCAGGCTGGAAGCCTGCCCTACACACGCCGCGCTCCGCTCCTCACGCGGCGCTTGCTTGCAGAAAATCCACCATCGCCTTCGCGAAGGGCGCAAGGTCGCGCGGCGTGCGGCTCGAGATCAGGTTGCCATCCACCACCACCGGTTCATCGCGCCAGATTCCGCCGGCGTTCTCCAAGTCATCCTTGAGGCCGAGTGAGCCGGTCACGCGTTTGCCGTGGATGATTTTCGCCGAGATCGGAATCCATCCCCCGTGGCAGATGAACGCCACCAGTTTTCCCTGCTCGAAGAATTCCCGCGTGAGCGCAAGCACCTTCGCGTCGCGTCGCAACTTGTCCGGCATGAAGCCGCCGGGGATGAGCAGCCCGCAGAAATCCTGGCTGCGCGCCTCCGCGAGCCGCAGGTCACTCGCGGCCGGATAGCCGTGCTTGCCGGTGTAGGTGCGGATTTCCGGCGCAGCCACGCGCATTGCGTAACCCGCCTCCTGCAAGCGGAGCAGGGGATACCACAATTCGAGATCCTCGTAGATGTCCTCCACGAACGTCAGCAGCGTCTTCGACATGCGGAGAGTTATTGCGGATTCCACCGAAACGGCAAGCCGCGAGGCGCGAGCCCCTCACCCCGGACCGCGAGCCGTCCCGGCTCGCAGCGGCCACGTTGGCGGAACGATCTGCGAACTTTCCAGGCGTTGTTCATTCGTAGCCGCTGCGGGCCGGGCCGGCCCGCGGTCCGCAGGGCAACCCGGATGCGCTCCTCACGCTTGTGTCGGCACGCCGTTGTCGGTCAGCACTTTTCTCAGCGCGCGGATGACGGGAAAAATTTCGTGGTTCTCGTCCGCGCCCTGGCGGTCGAAGGCGGCCTGCTCCAGTTCGCAGATGTGGCGGTCCTCCGCGAAGATGCCGTTCGTGAACCACACGATGAACGGCCACGCCAGGTCGAGCACGAGCGGCAGTGACGGCCGCCGGATCATCATCAGGCCGTAGGTGTGGTTCGTCCGCTGAGCCTTGTCCTGCGGGACATAGGCCGTCCACAAGTCCAGCGCGGGATGTTCGCTCCCGCCCGTTCGGAACTGGAGCGTCTGATACGGATACCCGGTGCGCACCGTCATCACATCGGGTTTGCCTTTCGACTCCTTCTCGTTCTTTTGGATGATGAATTTCTCGCCGAGCGGTTGCTTGCCGCTCCCGCGTGAGAAGGTGTAATCCGCCTCGATCCAGTCCGGGCCGGTGCGCGTGTCCATCAGCGTGGTCTTGATCCCGCCCATCAGCCGCCGGTGGAGGAACTGATGGTTCATGTCCATCAGGTTTTCGTGCATGAAGGTGAAATGACACGCCACGGGTCGGTCGAGGTATCGCGTCTTGTATTTCGGATCGCTCGCGGAGGGGATTTGCGGAAAGACGGCGGACGGAAATTTTTCCATGTCGCCGGGATAGACGAAGATCAACCCATAGGCCTCGCGACACGGATGGCTCGGCACGTTCTTGGGACGCAGGCTGCACTTGTCGAGGTAGGGCACGCCCACGCATTTGCCGGTGCGGTCGTATTTCCACCCGTGATAGGCGCACTTGAGGCAGTCGTCCTCCACCACGCCGAGATGGAGCGGCACCTGCCGGTGCGCACAACGATCTTCCATCGCATACACCTCGCCCGCCTGCGTGCGCACGATGACGATGGGTTCGCCCGCGAATGTCACCGCGTGGGCCTTCCCCTTTTTCACGGCCTTCGAGCGCGCCACGGGATACCAGAAGTCGGGATTGATCCCGGTCTTGCGGATGTCCCGGGCATTCGCGTCCGCCAGCGGAGCGGGGACCTCAACGGCGGGGACATTTGTCGCTGGTGAGGTCTGAGTAGTCAGGGTTCCATCCATTCGGCGGCACTATATCGGATCCATAGCCCGACGCACCAACATTCTCGCGCCCGGCAACACGATTTGCCGCGTGTTCGCGTGCGACGCCGGTTCTGAACCCGAATGGACGTGGACGTTCATCCCCGACCGGGATCAGGCGAGAACTGTAACCTCCCGGTGCAGATCAGCGTCCGTCATCACATCAGCTCACGCTGGTAAAAACACAAACACAACACTGCAAAACATCATGAAGAAATTATTCCTCGCCCTGATCGTTGCGGTTTGCGCCCTGTCCGTGACCGCGGGCGCCGCCGAGAAGAAGAAACACGAACTCACCACCGAGCAGAAGGAGTTCGCCACCAAGCACGACCTGCTCAAGGACGGCCACCTCGACAAGGAAGCCGTTGGCAAGCTCAGCGCCGAAGACAAGGCCACCTTCGAGAAGCTCTTCCCGCACGGCAAGAAGAAGAAAGAATAGTCGTCCGTCCCGGACCCTCCGCAAATCTCAACGCTCCATCACTCCGGTGATGGGGCGTTTTTTTGCTTTTGCCCGCGCCTCACTTCGGCGGCAGTTCGGAAATGAACCAGTCCTCGACCTTCGCGCGCGCCCACGGCGTCTTCCGCAAAAAGGTGAGGCTGGACTTCACCGTCGGATTGAACAGGAAGCATCGGATGGGAATGCGCCGGCCCATCTCGCCCCAGCCGTGCCGCTGGACGAGTTGGTTGAGGATTTGTTCCAGCGTGATGCCGTGCAGGGGATCGCGCGGATGGGAATGTGGGATGGCCGGGTCGGGGTTCATGCGTTCACGAAAAAATTCACCCGCCCGCGAACACCGGCGTGAAATTCGCCTCCGTCAATTTGCGCGCGACCTCCGAGCGCTTGTCCCCCTGGATTTCGATCTGGCCGTTCTTCACGGTGCCGCCGGTGCCGCAGGCCTTTTGCATCGCCCGCGCCAGTTGCTCCTTTTCCGGCAGGCCGATGCCCGTGAAATTTTTCACCACCGTCACCGTCTTGCCGCCGCGCCCGGCTTTCATTCGGAGAATGTCCACGCGCCCCCGGCTCTTTCGTGGCGACGGCGGCGCGGGAATTTCGGAGGACGGCGGCAGCCCGGCACTCGACAGGCCGGCAAATGGTTGGTGGCCGAAACCCGGTTCGCCGCCGCTGGTGGGAATGTGCTTGGGGCCGCTCATGAATTCTCCGCGAGGATTTCGTGGCGCGACGCGTTCCACAAGGACCGAATCGAATCAGGTCCCCCGGCTTCGGTGAATTCATTCCCGCCGCGCCGGCTTGGTGGGAATGACGGTTTCGGAGACTTGAAAATCGCCGGCCATCGTCGCGGTCGGCAATTTCGGGAGACTGGTTGGCAATCTTCGTCTATCCATTCGCCGGCAAACTCCCCGAAGCTTCGCCGATGAAAATATTTCCTCTTGCGGCCCTCGCCCTCGCGTTTCTTCTCTCCCTGACTCCGGCCCCGGCCGCGGATTCGGCCGCCAGCCTCCCCACGGAAGGCAAATCCAACACCGTCTGCCCCATCAGTGGAAAGCCGGTCAACCCGAAGATCACCATCGAGTATGAAGGTCTGACGTATGCCTTCGCCGACAATGCCTGTCGCGCCAAGTTCAAGGCGGCGCGCGAGGCCAGCCTTTATCACAAGCTTGGTGGCAAGGCGGCCATTGATGCCGCGGTGGAGGCTTTCTACGTCAAGGTGCTCGCGGATGATCGCGTGAAGCATTTCTTCTCGGATATCAACATGACTAGGCAGCGCCGGAAGCAGAAGGAGTTTCTTTCCGCCGCGTTTGGCGGACCGATTCCCTGGACGGGAAAGGACATGCGCAAGGCCCACGCCAATCTTCCGGGCTTGAACGAAACGCACTTCAACGCCATCGCTGAAAATCTAAAATCCACCCTCGAGGATCTGAAGATCAAGCCGGAGTTGATTGACCAGGTGATGGCCATCGCCGGCTCGGTCAAGGACGACGTGCTGAATCGCCCGAAGCCGGGGAAATAGCCCGCCCCGCGGCGGACGGTTGGTTTTGAACTCCGGATGCCGGCGCCCGGTTCCGCCCCGTGGCCAGTTCCGGTGAGTATTTGCTTGTCCGGTTGAGCGTTTCTTGATTTTCTCGCGCTGAACCAGCCTTCCTTTCCCCAAGCCGCACGGGCTGTCAGGTGATCTCGACAGCGAGAAATATTCTTATGACACACCAACCTACGAACTGGCTTTCCCGAACCCTCGCGCTGGCGCTGGCGCTGCTGGCTGCGCCGGCGCTGCGCGCGGATCTGGTTTACAATGGCACAACCAACATACTGAACAACGTCACCAACAACGTCAGCGGTGACGTTTGGGTGGGGTCGAACAGCTCGTTCACACTGCTGATCCTGACGAACAACGCGCTGCTGAACAATTCTGGTGCCGGCCGCATCGGTGACGCTTTCGGAGCGAATTCAAACATGGTGCGGCTAACCGGCACCAATACCCGCTGGCTGATGAACAGTTACCTCGTCGTCGGTTTCGACGGCTCGTTCAACCAACTGGTGATCTCCAATGGCGCGATGGTGATGGACGATGCCGGGGATGTGGGCGCGTCCATTTTCAGCAGCAACAATGTGGCGCTGGTGACCGGGGCGGGATCATCATGGATTAATCGCCATGAGTTGTGGGTTGGCGAGGACGACACGGGCAACGATCTGTTGACCATTGCCAACGGCGGTCTGGTCAGCAGCGACCTCGGCTACATTGGCTTCGGGGCATCAAGCGGCAACAACGAGGTGGTGGTGACGGGGGCCAATTCATTTTGGAACAACACCAACAGCCTGTATGTGGGTTACGACGGCGGCGGCAACCGCCTCACGATCACCAACGGCGGGCTGGTGGGGGACGGTTTCGGCTACGTCGGATACTCCAGCAACAACAACACCGCATTGGTGACCGGGATCAATTCGTATTGGAGCAACCGGAATGATCTGCATGTGGGCGAATCCGGCAGCGGGAACCGGCTGGTGATCAGCAACGGCGGTCTGGTGGGAAACGTCTTCGGCGCCATCGGCTACAACGCGAGCAGCAGCAACAACGAGGTGGTGGTGACGGGCAGCAATTCAGTTTGGAACAACAGCGACGACCTGTTTGTGGGCTACTACGGCACTGGCAACCGCCTCACGATCTCCAATGGCGGGCTGGTCGGGGCCCTTTTCAGTTTCATCGGATACGAGAGCACCAACAATACCGTGCTGGTAACCGGCACCAATTCGTCTTGGAGCCACAGCAACGACCTTTATGTGGGTGATATTGGGGCCAGCAACCATCTGGTGATCTCCAACGGCGGATGGGTGTCGGATGGCACCGGCTACCTTGGCGTGACCTCCGCAGGCAGCAACAGCGACGTAGTGGTGACGGGCACCAATTCGATCTGGAGCAACCGCTTTGAACTGCGGGTGGGCGGCAACGGCAACCGGCTGGTGGTGAGCAACGGCGGAACAGTCTTCGCCAGCAACGCAATCAACCTCGGCATGACGCTGACCATGAGCAACAACGTGATCTCGGTGGGCGGCGGCTTCCTGACGGTGAGCAACGCGGCCGGCACCGGCGTGCTGGACATCCGCCGGGGGACCAACCAGTTGACCTCGGGCCAGGTCAACGCGGATCAGTTGGTGATGACGAACGGCGCGGGCCGGTTCGAGTTCACGGGCGGCACGCTCATCACGCGCGGCGCCTTCATCAGCAACGGTGCGCCGTTCGTCGTGGGCATGCCCGGTGCCGGAACGCCCGCCGTGTGGGATGCGCGGGCGGGGGCGAGCAACCATTTCCTTCGGGGCGACCTCATCATCGGGAGCAACTCGTCGTTCAACCAGTTGCTCGTGACCAACGGGGCGCTGTTGAGCAGCCCCCTCGGCGGTGGCCGTCTGGGGGTCGGGGCCGGGGTCAGCTCCAACATGGCCACCATCGCCGGCGCAGGTTCCCGGTGGACGATGGGATTGGAATTGTATGTGGGCTACGACGGTCCGTTCAACCGGCTGGTGGTGAGCAACGGCGCAGTGGTGTCGGATTCTGGCGGCTACGTCGGATTCAATTCCGGCGGCGGCAGCAACGAAGTGACCGTCACCGGTCCGGGGTCGGTCTGGGACAATTCGGGGGGAGATTTGTATGTGGGGATTTCGGGTAGTGGCAATCGGCTGGTGATCAGCAACGGGGGGAGGGTGGGAGGAAACGATGTCGGAACCATCGGCGCCGGGGCATCGAGCAGCAACAATCTGGTGCTCGTGGCCGGCGGAGGATCCATCTGGAGTAATAACCTTTCCGTGCTCGTCGGCAGCGCGGGCAGCGGGAACCGGCTGGTCATCTCCAATGGCGGATGGGTCGCCAGTGACGACGGCACCATCGGCGGCTCGGTTTCAGCCAGCAACAACGAGGCACTCGTGACGGGTGCCGGTTCAATCTGGAGCAACAACACCGGCCTGGTCGTCGGATCCAGCGGCAGCAGCAACCGGCTCGTGCTCACGAACTCCGGCACTGCTTTCGCCAGCAACAGCGTGGTCATCGGCTTCAGCGCCAACTCGACCAGCAGCCGCGTCATCGTGGACGGCGGCACACTCCGCGTGAGCAACGCCACCAGCACGGGCTTCCTGGACGTGCGCCGCGGGACGAACGTGCTCAACGCCGGGCTGATCGAGGCGAACCGGCTGGTGGTGACCAACGTGCTCGGCGTCTTCGAATTCAACGGCGGCACGCTGCGCACCGGCGGCACGACCAACAACAACGGCCGCGTCTTCACCGTCGGCAACGGCACGAACGCGGCCACGCTCCAGTTGCTCGGCGGCACGCACGTCTTCTCCAACAACCTCGTCATCTCCAGCAACGCCACGCTCCTGGGCACCAGCAACATCATCGGCACCGTCACGAACTTTGGCACTCTCAGCCCCGGCAGTTCGCCCGGCAGTCTGCGCATTGACGGCAACCTGCGCCTCCAGCCCTCTGCCAACCTCACCTTCGAGTTGGGCGGCCTCATCGCCACCAACCAATACGACCAGATCACCGTCACCAACTTCGTCGAGTTCGCTGGCAAGCTCACGCTGACCCTTCTCAACAATTTCCTGCCCAAACCCAGCGACACCTTCACGTTGATCAAGTTCGCCAGCTCCAGCGGAGCCTTCAGCAACGCACCCTTCGCGGGCCGCGTGAGCTTCTCCAACAACCTCGCCAGCTTCGCCGCCACCTACACGCTCACCAACCTCGTCATCGGCAACGTGCAATACGTGGACAGCGATGGCGACGGTCAGGGGGACATCCAGGAAGTCGCGGCGGGCACCGACCCGGCCAACCCGCGCGATTTTCTGACCATCACCTCCATCACGCGTGACGGTCTGGGCCGCTACGCCATCGTGTTCAAGAGCGTCTCCGGAAAGACCTACCTTATGGAATACTCGGCCAACCTCGCCACGTGGACGGGCGTGCCAGCCGCAGTTTTCACCACGCCATCGGCGGGCCTGACACAATGGCTGGACGACGGGACATTGACGGGTGGCCTTGCCGTCACCGCGCGCCACTACCGCGTGCGTCTGCAATGATGGGAGCGCCCGGCCTCCGGCACGGCGGGAACGGCCGGAGCGCCGAACTCCAATTCTCCCTTGCCCGTCGCACCGCCCGGGGTCAATCCTCGCGCATGAGCACCCGTCTTCGCGCCGCCGGTCTGGCCGTCTCCGTTCTGTTCCTCGCCGCCGCGCGCGTGTTCGCCGCGGACACCGCGCCGGCCACCACCAACGCTGTCTGGCTCGCCGAGCATTACACAAAATACGAGCACCGCATCGCCATGCGTGACGGCATCCGCCTGTTCACGCGCGTGCATGTGCCCAAGGATGATTCGCGCGCGTGGCCCATCATCCTCACGCGCACGCCCTACGCGCTGAAGCCCTACGGCGTGGATAATTTCACCGACCCCGCCGGCTCGTTTCACACGCTGGCGACGAACAAGTTCATCCTCGTCATGCAGGACGTGCGCGGGCGCTACGGCTCCGAGGGTGAATATATGCACGTGCGCCCGTTCAATCCGAAAAAGGGGCCGAAGGACACTGACGAAAGTTCGGACGCGTGGGATACGATTGATTGGCTCGTGAAAAATGTTCCCGGCAACAACGGCAAGGTCGGCATGTTCGGCATTTCCTATCCCGGTTTCTATACCGCTATGGGCATGATCGACAGCCACCCCGCGCTCAAGGCCGCGTCTCCGCAGGCTCCGGTGACGGACTGGTTCATTGGCGATGACGTGAATCACAACGGCGCGTTCTTCCTGTCGCAGAATTTCAACTTCTTCTTCAAGTTCGCACAGCGCCTCGAAGACCCGCTGCATGACGTGCTCAAGGATTTCCCCTTCAAGACGCCCGACGGCTATGATTTTTTCCTGCGCATGGGGCCGCTCGCCAATTCCGAGTCGCAGCTCTTCAAGGGCCGCGTGCCGGAGTGGAAGGAGTTCCTCGCGCACCCGACCTATGATGACTGGTGGAAGGCGCGGAACATCCGGCCGCATTTGAAGAACATCCATTGCGCCGTCATGAACGTCGGCGGCTGGTATGACGCGGAGGATTTGTTCGGGCCGCTTGAGGTGTATCGCTGGACCGAGCGGCAGAATCCCGGCATCGCCAACACGCTCGTCATGGGCCCGTGGTCGCACGGCATGTGGGGCAAGGTGGCGGGCGACAAGCTGGGCCAGATCAGCTTTCACGCGAAGACAGCGGAATATTACCGCGAGAAAATTGAGCTGCCGTTCTTCCGCCATTACCTCAAGGGCGACACCAACTATGTCCCCACCGAGGCGCACATCTTCGAGACCGGCACGCACCAGTGGCGCCGCTTCGATGCGTGGCCGCCGAAGGAGGCCAGGCCGCGCACGTTGTATTTCCGGGCCGGCGGCGCGCTCGCGTTCGCTCCGCCCACGGACACCGCCCCGGCCTTCGACGAATACGTGAGCGACCCCGCCAAGCCGGTCCCCTACACCAACGACAAGGTGCCCGACTATCCGCGCGCGTATCCGCTCGAAGACCAGCGCTTCGTTTCCTCGCGCCCGGACGTGCTCGTGTATGAAACCGAACCGCTCGAAGAAGACCTGACCTTCGCCGGTCCCGTGAAGGCCACGCTGCACGTCGCCACGACCGGCACGGACTCCGACTGGGTCGTGAAGCTCATCGATGTCTATCCCGGCGACTTCCCGAATCCCGAGCCGAACCCCGCGGAGGTGAAACTTGGCGGTTACCAGCAACTCGTGCGCGGTGATGTGTTCCGCGGAAAATTCCGGAACAGCTTCGAGCGGCCGGAGCCGTTCGAGCCGGGCCGCGTGACGAAAATCGAGTTCACCGCCCCCGACGTTTGCCACACGTTCCGCCGCGGTCACCGCGTGATGGTGCAGGTGCAAAGCTCCTGGTTTCCGCTCGTGGATCGCAACCCCCAGACCTTCGTCAACATCCCGACCGCCAAGCCGGAGGATTTCCAAAAGGCGACGCAACGCCTCCATCGCACCGCCACCGCCGCCTCGTCCCTGACCGTCCAGGTGCTCCCGCCGCGCAAACCGTGACGCAGAATGCCGGCCGTTCGGTGTCCACGCTTCAGCGTGTCCCCGGCGCCTGACACCCTGAAGGGTGGACACCGAGCGGGAAGGCGGAGCGCCGAACTCCAGTTCGGCGCGGACCATCCGGCGCGCTCGGCTTGCCCCGTCGCACCGGATCGAGAGTTAGCGTGCCGGTTCGGGTCCGATGTTGAGGGGAAGGCTTGCTTCATTTCCCGCCGGTGTCCAAGCTCGGCGAACATTTCCCGTTGCCTATGGCCGTGCCAACTGCCGACATCACCGCCCCAATTCCGCCGTCCGCCCCGCCGGCGAAACCCGCGCGGCTCGGGTCGCTCGATGCGTATCGCGGATTGATCATGCTTTTCATGGCGTCGGGCGGCATGGGCCTCGCGCAGGTGGCGAAGGAGTTCCCGGACTCGGCGGTGTGGAAATTCCTGAGCTTCCACACGTCGCACGCGGCGTGGGTGGGCGGCGGGGCGTGGGACATGATCCAGCCGTCGTTCATGTTCATGGTGGGCGTGGCGCTGCCGTTCTCCGTGGCGCGGCGCACGGCCGATGGGCAGCCGTTTGGGACGCAATTTTTCCACGCGCTGTGGCGTTCGTTCGTGCTGGTGGCGCTGGCGGTTTTCCTGGCCACGGGGGCGAAGAAGCAACCCAATTTTATTTTCACGAACGTCCTCGGGCAGATCGGAATGGGCTACACGTTTCTTTTCCTGCTCGCGCGGCGCGGGTGGAAGGTGCAGCTCGGCGCGCTGGCGGCCATCGCGGTGGGGTATTGGGCGGCGTTCGCGCTGCATCCGGTGGCGGGCGCGGATTTGGATTTGAAAAAAATTGGCGTCTCGCCCGAGGGCGTGAAGGACGTAATTTTGCCCGGCTTCTTCGCGCACTGGAGCATGAACGCGAATTTCGCGTCGGGGTTCGACCGCTGGTTCCTGAATCTGTTCCCGACGGAGCAGCCGTTCGAGTTCAACAACGGCGGCTATGCCACGCTCAACTTCGTGCCGTCGCTCATGACGATGATCCTTGGGCTGATGGCGGGCGGGGCGTTGCGCAGCGAACGCACTCCGCGCGACAAGGCGCTGTGGCTGGTGAAGGTCGGCGCGGCCTGCCTCGTGCTCGGCCTGGTCGCGGGCTGGACGTTGTGCCCGATCATCAAGCGCATCTGGACGCCGGCGTGGGCGCTCTACAGCGGGGGCATCGCGCTGTGGTTGCTGGCGGCGTTTTACTGGATCATCGACATCCGCGGGTGGCGCGCGTGGTCGTGGCCGCTGGTGGTGGTGGGGATGAACTCGATCGCGATCTACCTGGGCTACCAACTGCTCCCGAGTTGGATTCGAGCGACGGCGAAGACGTATCTCGGCGCGGGATTGTTCCAGGGCACCTACGGAACGGTGTGGCAGCACGGAGTGGTGTTGCTGGTGCTGTGGCTCGGGTGCTGGTGGATGTATCGGCGGAAAATCTTCCTGCGGATCTGAAGGGGCGCGGAGGGTGGGATGGTTCGGCCGTCGCGACGGGGTCGGGAGGGATTCCTTTTTT
>JACQFS010000221.1 GCA_016199935.1 Verrucomicrobiota bacterium | reverse complement strand
GTGGACGCTCCCCGTCGGCAAAGACGTGATTGCGCGGGCACGAACCGGCCAGTTCGAGCTCCTGCTGACGCCGACGAAGCCTGTGCCGATGGAATGGTTTCCACCACTCACGGGAACACCGACGCTTTGCCTCGCCGCCGGGGGAGGCCAGCAGGGGCCCGTGCTCGCCGCGGCGGGCGCCGTCGTCACCGTCTTCGACAATTCGCCCGGCAGGAACGTCAACGTGTTGGTCAGGCCAATGTAATCGGCGCCCGCCGTCGCCGTGAGGTTGCTCGTGACCACCTGCACGGTGAACGTGCCGTTCGTCCCACCCGTGCGCACCACGGTGATCGGCACCACGCCGCTGTTGACCCCCTCGTTCACGCTGTAGGCGGCCGCCGAGAACGCCACGAAACTGTCGTCATCAATGATCGTCAGCGTCGCCACCGGCTGGTTCCCCAGTGTCACCCCGCTCAACGCATTCGTCGCCAGCGTCAGATTCAAAAACTCGTCGCCCTCCACCAGGCTGTCATTCGTGATCCCCACCACAAACGTCTGCACCACTTCGCCGGTGACGAACGCCAGCGTGTTGCTGTAAGCGCCATAATCCAGCCCCGCCGTGGCCGTCCCGTCGCTAGTGAACGCCGTGACCGTCACGTCGCCCGTGGTGCCGCCGGTGCGACGAACGGTGATGGTCGCGTTCGTGCCCGCCTCGGCCACGACGTAGGTGGCGGAGGAAAATTCCATCCGGCCGGGACCGTCGAGCACCCCGCCGTAGAGTCGGGCGAGATGATTGCGCGCGAGGCCGTCGAAGGCGGTGAACCCGCCGGCGACAATGATCCGCCCATCGGTGATCTGCACCACGCCGGCCGCCACAAAGTTGTTCGCGCCCAGACCGAAGTTGATCGTCGGGTCCACCGTGCCGTCCTCCTTCAACCGCGTGATGCGATTGCGGGTCACGCTGCTGAACTTCGAGAAATCTCCCACCACGATGAGCTTGCCGTCCGGCTGGAGCGCCAGGCCGAGCACCGAACCGTCGCCTCCGGCGGCGAAGCTGTTGTTCGGCGCAAACCCGGCATCCACCGTCCCGTTCGCCTGCAGCCGGACCAGCCGCCCGACCACCGCCCCGTTGAAATTGGTGAACAGACCGCCCACGAGGATGCGGCCGTCGCTTTGCAACGCGAGCGCGCGAACCGAGCCGGTGAAGCCCGTGCCGAGGTTTCCGACGAAGGCGGCGTCGAGCGCGCCGTTCGGATTGAGCCGCGCCAGACCCTGCGCGGGCTGGCCGGCGACGTTCCGGAAATCGCCCGCGATGAGCACCTTGCCGTCCGGCTGCACGGCGGCGGCGTAAACCGTGCCGTCCGGGCCGACACCCGGATTGAACGATTCGTCCACCACGCCATTCGTCAGCAGCCGCGCGAGGAACGGGTGCGGGTTGCCGTTGAACGCGGCGAAGTTGCCGCCGACGATGATGCGCCCGGCGTTGGCCGGATCCCCGTGCAACGCGGTGGCGAACACCGGACCGTCCGCGCCGGCTCCGGGATCGAAGCTCGAGTCCGTGGTGCCGTCCGTGTTCAGCCGGGAAAGGTGATTGCGGGTCGTGGCGGCGACGTTGGTGAAGAAACCGCCGACGATCAGGCGGCCGTCCGGCTGCACGGTGATCGAGCGCACCGAGTCGTTCGCGCCGCCGGGCGGCAGGAACACGGGGTCGAGGTTGCCGTTGGCGTCGAGGCGCGCGAGCCGGCGGCGGCCGAAGTTGTTGAACACCGTGAAGTCGCCGCCGATGACGAGCTGCCCGTCCGGCTGCAATGCGAGCGAGTAGATGAAATCGTTCGCGCCCGCCGCCGCGTTGTAGGTGGTGTCCACCGAGCCGGCGGGTTCATTCACGGACTCGTCGTCCACGATCGTCAGGATCGCCGCCGTCGGCGCGGCCGGCGTGGCATTGACGAACGTGTTCAGGTTCAGGAACACGGTGCGGTTGGCGTTCTGCACGAAGTCATCGGTGACCGGCACCGTGAAGTTCGTGCTGGTGACGCCGGGGCCGAGGGTGAGCGTGCCGATGACCGGCGTGTAGTTCACCCCGCCGAACGCCGTGCCGTCGGCGGTGTTGTAATTCACCGACACGGTGCCGGAGCTGCCGCCGGTGCGCGTGACGGTGATGATCGCCTTGCCGCCGTTTTCGCTCACCGTGAAGTTGGCCGCCGCGAAGTGCAGCGAGCCGTAGGCGTCGGAATCGAGGATCGTCACCGTCGCCGTGGGGACCGCGACGGAGACCGGGTTGCCGTTGGCGACGACCTGGGCGTTGATGATGTTCGCGGTGAAAAATTCCGGGCCCTCGACGAGGCCGTCCGGCAGGAGGGGAATGTTGATCACGCGCTGCGAGGTGTCGCCGTTGGCCCACGAGAGGGTGTTCGTGACGCCCGTGTAGTCGGCGCCCGCGAGCGCGGTGAGATTGCTCGTGACCACCTGCGCGGTGATGGCGCCCACGTTGCCGCCGGTGCGTTGCACGACCACCTGCGCGAGGCCGGAGTTCTCGACGGCGTTGAAGTTCGTCTGGCTGAAGCGGAGCTGGCCGTTGGCGAAGTCGTTGTCGTGGATGGTGAGGATCGCCGCGTTGCCGCCGGGCAGGAACACGGCCCCCACGAGGTTCGTCAACTGCAGGATGATCGTCTCATCGAGTTCCGCGAACGTGTCGTCGGTGATCGGCACATTGAACGTCCGGTTGGTCTCACCGGACGAGAAGGTCAGCGGGCCGAAGACCGAGGTGTAGTCCGAGTTGTTCAGCGCCGAGCCGTCCAGCGTCAGGAAATTGAGCGTCACCGAATTGCCGGTGTTGCCCGAGCGCAGGACCGAGATGGTCGCCACGCCGGCGCCCTCGTCCACGATGAAGCTGTTCGTCGCGAAGGTCACATACGTCGGCTCCGGAGTGTCGTCCTCGATGGTGAGCGTGGCGCGCGAGCGGCCCAGCGCGACGCCGGTGGGAATAAACTGGCCGCCGAGCGAGAAGAACGTGGATTGCGGCAGGTCGAGCGTGAGGTTCAGCCGCTCCTCGCCCTCGACGAGGTTGTCGGGGAGGATCGTGACCGAGACGTCGTCCTGCCCGGTGCCGGTGGTGTTGTTGACGCCGGTGTAGGCGGAGGAGGCGGGAATCACCACGTCCCGCGGCCAGTTCAACGTGCCGGCGAACGGAACGTAATCCGTGGTCGAAGAAGCCGCGCCCGGGCCGGCCGGCCGGTCGCCCGTGGCGAACAACGCACCCGCGCCGCCCAGCGAGCCGTTGCTGCGGGCGACGGTGATGAAGCGCGCGCCGCCATTTTCATCCGCGGTGTAGTCGGACGTGGTGAAGCCGATGTTGCCCGGCCCGGCCGTCGTCCCGCCGATGATGCGCGCGATGTTGTAACGGTTGCGCAGGTCGTCGCGCGTGATCTCGACGGGCGTGCTGACATTCGGACCCCACGGACTGTTCGGACCGCTCGCGACCTGGTTGCGGCCGCCGCCGCCGACCTGATGGAACGAGCCGCCGATCATCACGCCGCCGTCGCGATGAACCGCGAGCGCGCGCACGGAATTCTTCGGCTGCCCGAACGGGCTGAAGCCGGTGGGGATGCCGGCAAACTGGTTGTAGGCCGCGTCCATGAACCCGGTGTCCAGCGTGCCGTCGGTCGCCACGCGGGCCAGCCCGATGCGACGCGTGCCGTTGTAACTGGCGAACAGTCCGCCGATGTAGGCCGGACCGTTGGTCGCGGGGGCGATGGAATAAATCGTGTCGTCCGCGCCGAAGCCCGGATCGTAGGTCGTGTCGAGCGAGCCGTCCGGATTCAGCCGCGCGAGCCGGTTGCGCGACTGGAAATCCATCGTCGTGAACGCCCCACCCACGAGATAGCGCTGCACGCCGCCATTCGGGGTGATCGTGGCGCTGTAGTCCCACTGCGTGCCGGGATCAGGACTGCCGCCCTCGTTGACCACGATGTCCACCGTGGTCGAGGCACCGGGCCCGTAGGGGACGTTGATCGTTCCCGCCCCGTTGGTCACCCCGGTGTCGAAGATGAGCGCACCGCCGTAGTAAACGTGGATCGAGTCCGGGATGAGATAGAACTCGTAGTTGATCGTGATGGTGCCGCTGGTCGCGCCGGTATCAATGGTGAACCGGTCCTCCTCCGGCCCGCCGGAGGCGGTGCGGTCCACCGTGAGCGAAACGCCCGAGCGATCCAACCCGAGCGCGAACACCGAGTTGTCCGCGCCCGCGCCGGGATTGAACGTCGCGTCGAGCGTGCCGTCCGCATTGAGCCGCGCGACGCGGTTGCGGCTCACGCTGTTGATGCTGGTGAAATCTCCGCCGATGACCAGCTTGCCATTGGACTGCAACAGCACGGCATTGACCGCGCCGTTGGGTCCGGTGCCGTTGGGACCGAGACCCGCGCTGAACAGCGGGTCCACCGAGCCATCGGCGTTGAGCCGGACCAGACGGCGGGCATTCACGCCGGCGAAGCTGGTGAAATCACCCACCACGATCACCTTGCCCTCATTCACCCCGTTCGTGTAGAGCGCCACCGCGCGCACCGGGCCGCCGGTCGCGCCGGCCCCTGGGTTGAAACTGGGATCCAGCACCGCATTGGTGCTCAGGCGCGCCACGCCACCGCGGAGCGTGCCCGAGTAGGAGGAGAACGCACCACCGATGATGACCTGACCATTGGTCGAAACGGCGAGGCCGTTGACCGCGCCGTTGGCGCCGGTGCCGACATTAAAGTTGGCGTCGAGCGAGCCGTCGCTGTTCATGCGCGCGATGCGGTTGCGCGGCGAGGTGTTGACGCTGGTGAACTCGCCGCCGATGACCGTCTTGAGATCGGACTGCACCGCCACCGCGAACACGCGGCCGTTGGCGCCCGGCGCGGAATTGTCCGGCGGATTGCTGCCGAGGAAGTAGTCGCGGTTCCAACCCGGATCCACCGAGCCGGCGGGATGCTTGTTGGTCACGACGTTGGCCGCGGTGTTGTTCGGAAACTCGATCGTCAGCGTCCCGTCGGTCGTGTCGCTCTGCGGCGCGCCGTTGCCCGGTTCCGGACGCAGCGTAATGGCGAGATCCTCGTCAAACTCCACCAACGCGTCGTCGAGAATGGGGATGGAAATGTCGGCAGAAGTTTGCCCGGCGACCCAGGTGATCGTGGTAACGGACGGGGTGAAATCCAGATTCGACTGGGCGTGGTCAGAACTGGCGTCGAGCGTCGCGGAACTGGCCGGGCCAGGCGCGTTGGGCGTTCCGTTGTTAAGCATATCCACGGTCACGATGGTTCCGAGCCCGTCAGAGAAGGGAAGATTCCCCCGCAGCACCCGGACGACGGCCGTGCCGATCGTTTCAATGGTGCGCCAGCGCAGCCGCTGGAGCGACACGCCCTGCTGGCCGTCCAGAATGCGCGCCACGCTCGTGCCCGCCACGGGATCGATGCTCCCCGGAATGACGGCACTCGACTCGCCCGGCTCGAACTGGATGCCGGTGATCGCCAGGTTCACCGTCGTGGGGATATTGTCGTTGTTGGTGCGAAGCGTGGGCACGATGAAGAAACTCGCCGCCGTCTGCCCGTCGAAGAACACCGCCGAGTTGGTCATGCTCGTGGCCGACTCGACCCCGCCGCCGGTCAGCGTCCAGTCGCCGGGCGCCCGCCGCGCGGTGCCGTCACTGACCCGGTAGAACACGCGCACCTTGCCCGCCATGCCGCTGTAACGGGTGATGGTGATGCGACCGCCCGTGTAGGTTTGACTGACCGTCAGCGAGGTGGGCGCACCACCGTCCCGTTCACTCATCAGAAAATTTCCCGTGGTGAAACCAAATGTGCCCGCCGAGCCGGCGTTGCCCCAGCTCAGGATGTAGCTGCCCTGCGCGCCGCCGGAACCATCCACCGCTATATAATACACCTGCCCCGCCACGGCCGTGAACGTCAGCGTGCTCGTGCCGCCGCCGCCCGAGTCGTCGTCCGACGCAATCGGCGTCAGGCCGCTCACCGCGACCCCGGTGTAGGCCGCCAGCAACGTGTTGAACCCGCTCCCCACCGTGCTGAAGGTCACCGGGCCGCTCGCCGGCGCGGACCAGCGGAACCACACCGAGGCGCCGCCCGCGTTGCCCGCGTGGTTCGGCTCGCCCGTTTCCTTGTTCGCAAACGTGTTGGTATTGGCAAACGTCCCGAACAGTCCGGTGAGGATCGCGGCATTCGTGAACTGGTTGTTCGCCGGCGGCAGATTCGTCGGCGATTCGTCATCCGTGATCAGCAGCGTGGCCGCCACCGGCGCGCCGAGAATCGCGCCGCCCTGCGGGTTCGCCAGCGTCAGTCCCACCGTCCGCGCGCCGTTGCTCACCGCGTCGTCGAAGATCGGAATGGTGAAAATGTTCGAGGTGTCACCCACGGCGAAAACGAGCGTGTTCGTGAGGCCGGTGTAATGGACGTTGTTCGTCGCCGTGCCGCCGCCGGTGGCGTAGTCCACGCTCACCGCATTGGTCGCGCCGCCGCCGTAAAGGACGGTGATGGTGGCGAAGCCGGGCGTGTTTTCCGCGACGACATAGACGCCGGAGGAAAAACTGAACGCGTTGGACTGCGCCCGCACCGGGACGGCCAGCGCCGCGAGCGCGCACACCGCCGCGAGCGCCCGCCAGCGGACCGCACCGCCGCCAGCCTGGAGAAAACGAATCAGGGTTTGCCTTAACTGCATAAAATTAGTTCGTTGCGCAATCAAACCGAACCGCCCGGCGGATTCCAACTCATTTCCACCGGGCGACGGTCTTTCAAATTCAAATCATGCTCACGGCACCAGCAGCCGCGCCCGGTAGGCGCGCGTCGGGAACGCCGGCGCATTCGTGTCCGTGAACGTCAGGCTCGTGCCCAACGCAAAATTCGTCACCAGCGGCGTCCACGGCCCGAAGAACGTGTCGCTGTAATCTATCGCATACGTCCCCCCCGGCAACGTGCCGAGCGTCACGAAAAACCCGTTGCTCACCACGCTGCCCGAGACCAACTGCACCGGCGGATCACCATACAGCAGCGCCACCCCGTGCCGCGGCGCGTCGTTCACCGTCGTAAAGTCGCCGCCCAACACCAGCCCGCCGCCAAACGTCACCGCCAGCGCATACACCGGCGCGTCCGCGCCCGAGTGCCCCGCGCTGAACGACACGTCGAGCGAGCCATCCTCCTCCACCCGCGCGATCCGGCCCACGGTCGTGCCGTTGAAATTCGTGAAATCGCCCGCCACCACCACCCGCCCGTTCGGCTGCAACGCCAGCGCATACACCGCCCCGCCCGCACCCGTCCCCGGATTGAACGTCAGGTCCAGCGACCCGTTCCCATTCAGCCGCGCCACCCGCCCCCGGTTCGTGCCGCCCACGGACGTGAACTCCCCGCCGATGAACAACCGCCCGTCCGGCTCCACCGCGAGCGCGAAGACCACCCCATTCGTGATCGCCGCCGGCACAAAATTCGTATCCACCGCCCCGTTGGGCAGCAGGCGCGCCACGCGCGCGGCCGGGAAGCCGTTCACGCTCGTGAAGCCGCCGCCGAGATACGTGCGCCCCGCCACATCCACCGCCAGCGCGTGCACCGGCCCATTCGCGCCCGTGCCGATCAGGAACGCCGGGTCCACCGTCGCGTTCGTCGTCAGCCTCATCACCCCGCTCAGCGGCGTGTGAAAACCCCCGCCCAAAATCATCTGCCCGTTCGTCTGCACCGCGATGGCGTTCAGCGCCGCATCCAAACTCCCCGGCGGATTGAACGTGAAGTCCGGCAGCCCGTTCGTCCCCAGCCGCGCGAGGTGATTGAACACATTGCTGTTCACGTTCGTGAACGCCACCCCGATCATGATCCGCGCCGTCGGCAGCACCGCGATCGCCGACACCACCGCGTCCGCGCCGTAGCCGGGCGCGAACGTCGTGTCGAGCGCCCCGTTCGTCAGCACCCGCGCCACATGCAGCCGGTTCGAGTTGTTCCACTTCGTGAACCCGCCGCCGATCAGGATGTGCCCGTTCGGCTCCACCGCCACCGACCGCACCAGATCATTCGCGCCGATGCTCGAATCAAAATCCCGGTCAATCGCCCCGGGGAACGGCGCGAAATCATTGATCGTGAGCGTGGCGTTCGCGAACGGCCCGATCGCAATGTTCGTCGCCCCAAAAAGTTGCAACCCCACCGTCTCGCCGCCCGGCTCCGGCGTGAAATCCTCCACCGTCGGGATCAGCACCGTCTGCGTCGTCACACCCGGCGCGAAGAGCAGCAGGTTCGTCTGGCCCGTGTAATCCACGCCCGCCGTCGCCGTCCCGCCCGTGGTCCGGAACCAGACCGACACCGCGAGATTCGTCTGCCCGCCGCGCGTGACGGTGATCACCGCGTTCGTCCCCTCCACCACGGAATTCGTCGGCGAGCTGAACGTCACCGCGCTCGGGTCATCCAGGATCAGCAACGTCGCGACCGCCGGCGGCCCGAGCGCAATGTTCGTCGGATTCCCCAGCGTCAGCCCCACCGTCTTCGTCTGCGTGGCGAAAGTGTAACCATTGAACGTCTGGATGAAATTCGTCGCGAGCGTCTCGCCCGGCGCGAACAGCAGCACGTTGGTCAGCCCGAGATAATCCGTGCCCGACACCGCCGTGCCGCCCCCGGTCGCGAACGAGCACGCCACCGCGAAATTCGTGAACCCCGTGCGCGTGATCACCACCGCGATGTTCGTCCCCTCGTTCCCGGAGAAATTCGTGGCCGTGAAACTGATCGCGCTCGGGTTGTCCTGAATCGTCAGCGTCGCCACCGACGGCGGGCCCAGCGCGATGTTCGTCGGGTTCAGCAACGTCAGCCCCACCGTCTTCAACGCGCCGACGAGGATGGTGTCATTATAGGTCTGGATGAAATTCGTCACGAGCGTCTCGCCCGGCGCGAAGCTCACCGCATTCGTCACGCCCGTGTAATCCGCCCCGCTCGCCGCCGTGCCGCCGCCCGTCACGAACAGGCACGACACCGCGAAGTTCGTGAACCCCGTGCGCTGGATCACCACCGGGATGCTGAAGCCCTCCAGGCCGGAAAAATTTGTGGCCGCAAACGAGATCGCGCTCGGGTTGTCCACAATCGTCAACGTCTGCGCGCCGGGCGTGCCGACCAGCACATTCGTCGGGTTCACCAGCGTGAGGCCCACGGTCTTGAGCGGCCCGACGAGGATCGTGTCGTTGTAAGTCTGGATGAAATTCGTCTGCGCCGTCTCGCCCGGCGCGAAGCTCACCGTGTTCGTCACGCCCGAGTAATCGAAGCCGGAGGTCGCCGTGCCGCCGCCGGTCTGGAGCACCACGGTGGCGGGCAGCGCGAGCCGGCCGATGCGCGTGACGACGACGGACGCTGTGAAACCCTCAATCACCGAATTGGTGGCCGCGCTGAACTGCACGTAGGAATCGTCGTTGATGATCGTGACCGTGGCGTTGCTCACGCCGGGGAACGCGACGTTGTTCGGCGCGTTGGTGAGCGAGAGGAAGAACGTGCGGTCGCCGTCCACGGCGAGGTTGTCGAGGATGGGGAGGTTGAAGTTCGCGTTGGTCTGGCCCGCGGCGAAGTTCACGACATAGAGCCCGCCCGTGAAATCCGTGCCGTTGGTCGCCGTGCCATCCGTGGTGACGACGCCGATGGCGAAGGCGAGGTTGGTGTTCACGCGGCGCGTGAGGGTGACGTTCAACGGGCCGGCGTTTTCCAAAATGGTGTAGCTCGCGAAGTCGAGCTCGACCTCGGCGATGACGGATTTCTCGTCGCCGTGGATGCGGGCGACGCCGGGGCGCGGGACGTTGTTCACGTTGGTGAACGCGCCGCCGATGATGATGCCGGAGTTGGTCTGGATGACGGCGGTGTTGACGACCGCGTCGGCGCCGGAGCCGGCGTTGAACACGATGTCCACCGCGCCGGCCGCGCGCAGGCGCGCGTAATGCGCGAGGGGCGAGCCATTGAAATTCGAGAACGCGCCGCCGATGAAAATCTTCCCGGTCGGGTCGAGCGCCACGGCGTTCACGTCGCCATCCGCGCCGGAGCCGGTGTTGAAGCCGGGATCAACCGCGCCGCCCGCGGTGAGGCGGACGAGCCGGTTCGTGAGGTTGCCGTTGAAGAGGGTGAATGAACCGCCGACCACGATCCGGCCGTCCGGCTGCACGGCGAGCGCGCGCACGGGCCCGTCGGCGTCCGCGCCGGGATCGAACGAACCGTCCGGCGTGCCATTGGTCAGGAATTGCGCCAGGCCGGGCCGCAGCGTGGCGCCGACATTCGTGAACGCGCCGCCGACGAGGATCGAGCCGTTGGTCAGCGGCACGATGGCGAGGACCGTGTTGCTCACCGACGTGACGAAGTTGGTGTCGAGCACGCCGTTGGTCAGCAGTCGCGCCAAGTGGTGGAAGTTGGTGTTGCCCGCGACGGCCGTGAAATCGCCGCCGATCAGCACCAGCCCGTCGGCCTGCACCGCCACGGCGCGCACGGAATTGTTCGGGCCCACGCCCGGCGTGAAGCCGGGGTCCACGTTGCCGTCGGCGCCGAGCCGCGCGACGCGCACGCGGTTCGAACCGTCCATCGTCGTGAACTCGCCGCCGACCAACACCTTGCCGTCCGGCTGGACGAAGACGGAGTTGACGTTGCTGTTCGCGCCCGCGCCCGGGTTGAAACTTTGGTCCACCGCCCCGAGCGGCGTGAGGCGCGCGACGTGCCGGAGCACGTTGCTGTCAACCGTGGTGAACGCGCCGCCGATGACGACCTTGTTCTGCGCGAAGTCGAGCGACGCCGAGAGCACCGGGGCATTCGCGCCCGCGCCGGTGTTGAACTGGTAGTCCACGTAGCCCGGCTGTTCGTCGTCAATGATCGTGACGACCGCGTTCGAGTTCGGCCCCGCGACGGTGGTGCTGGCGGTGACCACCGCCACCGTGTAGGTCCACGACGCGTTGGGCACCGGGTTGCCACCCTCGTTCATCACGATTTCGACCCCGTTGGTGAGGCCGGGCCCGAAGGGCACGGTGAAGGTTCCCGAGTTGGCCACCGAACCGGAATCAAAAATCAACCCGCCGGCGTAATAAACCCGGAGCACGTCCGGCTGCACGAAGAAATCATAGTTGATCACGAGCGTGCCCTGGGACTTGAGCGTGGCGATCGGGAAGCGGAATTCGGAACTGTCGCTGAAGAAGGTGTTGGTATACATCACCACGTTGCTCACGCCGGCCACGGAGCCCACCGTCACGAGGAACGTCTCATTCCCTTCGCCCAGCGTGTCGTCGAGGATCGGGATGAAAATCGTCCGGTTCGTTTCACCGCGCACGAACACCGTCTGGCCGCTGCCGTTGGTCAGAAGCACGTAGCTGTCGCCGGCGAGGGTGATGGTGTTGGCCACGGCCACGTAGTCGAGCCCGTTGGAAGCCGTCCCGTCCGTCGTGTAATAGGAGACGTTGATCGGATGCTCCGTGCCGCCGACGCGGCGAATCTGCAGGGCCGCCTGCCCCGCGTATTCGAGCACGGAATACGTCGTGGAACTGAACTCCACATAAGCCTCGTCGTCCACGATGGTGAGCACCGCGTTGGAGATCGCACCGATGGTCGCGCCGGGGCTGGGATTCGCCAGCGCGAGGTTCACCGTCTCGTCACCCTCCATCAGCACGTCATCAATCACCGGGATGAGCACGGTGAGGTTGGTCACGCCGGGGTTGAACGTCAGCGTGTTCGTCTGCCCGGTGTAGTCCAGGAGGTTGCTGGCCGTGCCGTCCGCCGTGCTGAAGTCCACGCTCACCGCCGCATTCGTCACGCCGAGACGATAGACGGTGATCACCGCATTGGTCCCATCCTCGTAGGCCGAGAAGGTCGGCGACTTGAAGACAAACGCGATGTCGTCATCCACGATGCTGACCGTCGCGAGGAACTGCCCGCCCAGCGGCACGCCGCCGGTGGCGTTGGTCAGCGTGATCGAGAACGTCTCCGTCGGCTCCACGATCAGGTCGTTCACGATGGGGACGATGATCTGCTTGACCACCTCGCCGGGATTGAAAGTGAGCGTGCCGTTGGTGCCGAGATAGTCGAGGCCGTTGCTCGCGGTGCCGTCGTTGAAAACGTAGTCCACCTTCGAGAGCAGGTTGGTCGCGCCGGTGCGCAGCACGTCGATCACCGCATTGGTCGCCGCCTCGTTCACCTCGTAAGTGGCGAACGTGAATTGCACGGTGCCGTCGTTGTCCACGATCACCACCGTCGCGGAGTTGGTGCCGATGGTCATGCCGGGCGACTCCGCGATCGTGAGCACCACCGTCTCGGCCGGCTCCTGCTCCACGTCATCAAACGGCGTGACCAGGATGTCCACGGTTTTCGCCCCGGGCGCAAAGGTCACGGACGACGCGATGTTGGTGTAGTCAATGCCGTTGACCGCCGTGCCGCTGACCAGCAGGTTGACCTTGAGCGAGGCGTTCGTCGTGCCGGTGCGCGTGAGCCGGAACACGCCGGGCACCTGGCCCTGTTCGTAGGCCAGCGTCGTGAGCGCCGCAATGTCCACCACGGCCGAGTCCGTGTCCTTGATGATGATGGTGTGCGTGCGGTAGTCGCCCAGCACGAAGTTGGTCGGATACGGGATGATGTTCGTGCTGACGCCGACGACGATGTTGGTGATGAAGTTGGTGTAGTAGCCGAGGTTGAGGATGATGGTGCGGTCGCCGGTGATGACGCCGTCGTCGAAGATGTCGAGGTCGAGGAATTGAATCTGCTGGGTGAGGTCCTCGAAGCCGCCGGTGACGACCCGGTTGCTGATGAACAGGAGGGTGTCGGGGTTGGGGAAGGCGTAGTCGTAGTTCACGGTGCGCACCGCCGTGCCGCCGGTGACCGCGTAGGTGACGACGACGGGCAGCAGCGCGTTGTTGGTCGGGTTGCCGCCGATGCGCACCGGGATCGAGATCGTGCCGGCATCCTCGCGGACGGTGGTGGTCTGCGTGATGAAGGAGACGCCGGGAAAGGCCGCGCCATCGTTGTCGGTGATGGTGACGCTCGCGGTGCCGGAACCGCCGATGTCGTAGGTGTCGCTCTCGATCAGGGCGAGCTGCACGAACTCGTGTTCGTTCAGGCGCGCGTTGTTCTGGCCGGTGGCGGTGAACTCGCGGAAGTTGTCGTCGTTCGCCACGATGGGGATGTTCACCGTGGCGGAGCCGGCGGGGATGACGACGTTCGTCCCGATGCCGCTGTAGTCCGTGTTCGGATTGGCGTAGCCGCCGAGGTTGAAGAAGACGGTGAGCGGGTTGGCGGTCGAGCCGGTGCTGGTGATGTTGAAGCCGCCGTTGCCGCCGCCTTCCGCCGCGTTGCCCGAGTTGGCGACGGTGACGGTGGGCACCACGTCGGAAATTTTCACGGTGGCGCGGCCCTGGCCGTGGGTGTTGTAGGACGGGCTGTCGGAGATGGTGACGACGACGGTCTTGGGTCCGGGCGAACTCGGGAGCGCCGTGGGCACCACCGTGACGGTCGCCGAGATCGCGCCGGCGGGAATGTTCACCGAGCCGGAAAGCGTCGTGTAGTCCGAGTTGGCCACGGCCGTGCCGGAGGCCAGATAATTCACCAGCACGGGTCGGGTGAGGTCGCCGTGGCGGGTGAAGGTGAAGGTGCCGTTGTTGCCGCCGCCGCGGCCCGCGAACGGGTCGGAGGCGTAAACGCCGATGCTGGTGAGGTCGTCGTCCACGATGGTGACGGTGGCGGTGGAGGCGGAGGCATTGTAGCCGGCCCCGGCCTGCACGGTGGCGACGACGGTGCGGTCGCCATCGACGAAGTAGTTGTTGATGGGGACGATGGGGACGGCGACGACGCTCTGGCCGGCGGGGAGGATGACGGTGCCGGGAACGGTGACGTAGTCCGCGCCGTTGCTGGCGGTGCCGGTGAGGCTGAAGTTGACGATGAGGTCGTTGGTCAGCGGCGCGGAGGTGCGGCGGAAGACGAAGTTGGCGACGTCGGAACTGCCTTCGACGACGCCGGTGTTGCCGGCGGTGACGGAGACGGTCGGGGTGCCGGGCGGGTCGTCGTCCACGACCAGCATGGTGGCCTCGGCGTTGTCGATGACGTAATTCGGGTAGGTCTGATACCAGACGTCGGCGTTGTCGGAGAGGCGCGGCAGAATTTCCCAGCCGGGCGAGAGGATGTTGTTGGTGCGCAGGACGAACTGGCTGTTGGTCAGGAAGGAGGAGATGACGATGTAGTTGGTCACGAGCGAGAGCGTGAGACGCACGTGGCGCCCGCCGTCGCCCACGGCATTGTTCAGGCCGGTGATGTTGATGTTCGTGAACGCCGAGCCGGTCGGGATGATGATATTGGCCAGGGCCGCGGGCGTGAAGCCAGCGCCGTCGGGCGTCGAGAGCGCGACCTTCACGCGGAGGTCGTTGGTGGTCGGGCCGTCGCGGCTGACGCGGAAGACGCCCGGCGCGCCGCCCTCGATGGCGTTGGTCACCACGTCCACCGTCACGCGCTGGATCGGGGTGGCGGTGAAGTTCACGTCGGTGACGTTCGCGCTGTTCACGGTCACGAGGCCGTTGAAATTCAACGGCAAGGTGCGGTTGCGATAGAGAAACGCCCCCATTGTGTAGGTGCCGGCGCCGAGGTCGGGGACGATGTAGTAACCGTCGCTGTCGGTGTAGCCGTAGCTGTAACCGCCGGCGTTGATCGGCGTGCCGGTGCCGCTGTCGCCCGGCGGGGCCACGCCGTTGTGGATGCGCACGCCCTGCACGGGCAGGCCGTTGGGATCGGTCACCCGACCGCTGATGGCGAAGCTGCCGGGACTGCCGACCGTCACGAGCAGGTTCGCGCTCGCGAGTCCGCCTTTCATGTCGGAGACCTCACAGCGCACGACATATTGTCCGTTCGTCGCGAAGGTGTGGACGTTGGTCGCCGAGTTGGTGCCGAACGAATCGTCGCCGAACGTGAAGTAATACGCGAGCGCATCGCCATCCGCATCACTCGCGGTGGCGGTAAAGGTGACCGGCGTTCCCTGCGCAACGCTGACGGCACTCGCCAGCAGCGAGGCGATCACGGGGGCATTGTTGCCGGGAAAATCCCCGCGCTGGACCACGACATCCACCCACGCGTCAGCCCCCGTGCCGGCGTTGGCGATCGGGGTGATGTGAACGCGCGCCTCGGGGTCGGAGAAGGTCCGGCCGACGACAATGGCCGAGTCGTTCCGGCCGTCGGGCGTGCCGCCGGTGGTGTCAAACAACGTGGGCGAACCGTCCTGGAGAATGACGCCGTTGAGGAGATAAGGATTGTTGGCGATGGCGTGGCGATGCGAAATCCAGAAGTCGCCCCACGTCTGGTTGCGGCGGGTGCGCAGGGCGTAGAGACGCCCGTTGGTCACGGAGCCGCCGTCGAAGGCGTAAATGCGATTGGTCTCGCCCGTGGTGATGGTGCGGATGAACTGCGGCGGCAACCAGCCGATGTTCGCCTTGCTGGGCGCGCCGAAATCGGAACCACCGCTGCCCATCGTATCCCACGGATCACCGTAGTCGAGGATCGATCCCGACCCGCCGCCCACCGCCCCGCCAATGCCGGCGATATACGGCGCGTTGATGTCGGCGTGGCCCACACTGTTGTTCGCCGTGCTGCTGCTGTCCGGATCGATCGGCAGCGCGGGGTTGGGCTGGGTCGGTCCGGGCGGCCGGCCATTGTCGAAAAAGTGTGCATGACCCAGACCGGTGTTGTGGCCGATCTCGTGATTCAACGACCCCGTGCCGAAGGAGAGGTGGTAGGAAATGCCGCCGTAGTTGGCCGAAGGGATCGAGGTTGCGATCACGTAATAGTAGTCGAAGGCGGATTCGTCGTAGCCGAGCAAATTCGCCTGGACGACCGCGTCATTGACGATGCTCAAGTAACCCGAACCGAGATAGCCCTCGTCATAAACCCACTCGCGATAGGGCAACACCACGGTGGGCGTGACCGTGGCCACCACCTGCTCGTAACCAAAGGAGGCCCGGTTGTAAAAATTATGCACCGCCTGGCCGGCCGTCTGAATCGCCTGCTGGGTGAACGGCGGGGCCGCCTCGTCGAGATACTGCACCGGGATGAGCAACAGCCGGCGTTGGCCGAGCAGACCGGGCGGGATCACCGGCGGGTTGGTGCTGCCTCCGCCACCGCCGCCGAAGGCCTGCACCGACATCCCCAGTTGCGAGGGCGAGAGCACCTTGAGGTGGTTCATCACCGCCAGTCGGCGCGCCGCCGAAGCTTTCGAGGTGTTCTCCAATTGCA
Organism: Verrucomicrobiota bacterium; assembly: GCA_016199935.1. Lineage (GTDB taxonomy): Bacteria > Verrucomicrobiota > Verrucomicrobiia > Limisphaerales > JACQFS01 > JACQFS01. The sequence continues at coordinate 25,666 of JACQFS010000221.1, read as the reverse complement.
GTGCGAAGCGAACACTGTCGTTCACCGCGCCGGGGTGCTCGCCGCAAACCGTCTGGAATTGTCCCGTCCCCAAGTCCAGCAGCACCGGCAGCCCCGCCGTCACGGACGGTTGCCCGCTCACACTGCAGACGGGATCCACTTTCGCCTTTCCGGCCGCGACGAGGTCCGCCGCCTCTTCCGGCGAAACCGTCCGGGCCGCGTCCGAACTCATCGCAAGGGCGCTGCCGATCCCGACGCCGTGCATCGCGATATCCTGCTTCGACATCAGTTGCGAACGCCAGCCATACACGTAGGCGTCGAATTTCTGGCCTTTGATCTTCACCTTGCGTTCGGTCGGCGGCTGCTCGCCCTCATGACCGGGCAAGGGCCGGAAAATGATCACCTCGTAGGAGCCGTGCCCGCTGACGGGTTGCTCCAACTCGGCCTTGACCTCCTCGGGCAATCGCTTGCGCACGCCGTAAGGCACGGCCTGTTCAAGCGCGGTCTGGGGATCGTTCTTGATCAGCTTGAGCATCTCCCCGCGCCGCTCTTGCGCCAGTTTCAGTCCCTCGGCGACGAGACCCGCGCGATCCTCCGGCCGGGCCGCCACGTAGCGTGCGGACCAGTCGCTGAATTTTTCCAAAACCGTCTTCGGCGCCACGCTCAGCACCGCTTCAGCCGCCGCCACGACGGGTTGAGCAACTGGGACCGCCACGGGCGCGACCACCACCTCGGGCCGCGGCGCCGACCGGGGCCGCAGGAACACCACCGCGAGCAGGCCGGCAACGAGGAGTGATCCGAGGAAAAACCAGCGCGATTTGAACATGGGTGGGTTCAGTTAGCGGTCAGACGGTCAACCGCGGCAACGGTGGAAAAATTCAAGGGCAGGCGCCCGCCCCGCTCGCACGCCTGGTGGGGAAGCCGGCGGCGGATGCTGCTCAACGCTTGCATCGAAAACATTTCTGGCACTTGGGTTTTTACAAGGACGACCCGCCCCCGACGCCGGGAGCGCAAATGGTCGACCGTGTGTAATTTGGTGGCTCGTTTCTGTCAAAAAGCGCGTGCAGAGGCAAGAAGTTTCCCGAACCGAGCGGTTTACCCCTGACCGGCGGCGCGAATTATTTTCGCGCTCCGCCGCGGTTTCGCGCTAGCCTGCGCCCATGGCGAAACATTTCTGGCTCGTGAAATCCGAACCCGCGGCCTATGCGTGGACCGCCTTCGTGAAGGACGGCGGTGCCGCCTGGACGGGCGTCCGCAACTTTCAGGCGCGCAATAACCTTCGCGCCATGCGCCGGGGCGACCCCGTCCTCTTCTACCACTCCGTCACCGACAAACAGGTCGTCGGGCTCGCGCAGGTTGCCCGCGAAGCCTACGCCGACCCGACCGCGAAGGAAGGCGACTGGTCGTGTGTGGGTCTCGCGCCGGTCAAGCCACTCGCCCGGCCGGTGACGCTCGACCAGCTCAAGGCCGACCGACTGCTGCGCGAAATGCCGTTGCTCAAACAATCGCGCCTCTCGGTCACGCCGGTGACGGAGGAGCAGTTCGGACGAATAATGGAACTGGGCGGAAGCCGCGCCTGAAGTTTACCCTCCGTGCCCATGAGCGAACTTGAATTTGCCCTCGAACATCTCGGTCTCCCGGCGCAACACCCCGCCGCGCTCAAGGAATGGTATGTCGCCACGCTCGGCGCGCGCGTCGTGTTCGAGAATCCGCCTGCCTACTTCGTCGCGCTGCCCGGCGGCGTGATGCTCGAGATTTATTCCGCCACCGCCCGCCGCGCCGAGACGGCGGACAACGGCCTCGGCGGTTTCCGTCACCTCGCGCTGCGCGTGGACTCGATCGCGGCGACGCGCGTGGAGTTGGAAAGGCGCGGCGTGAAGTTCACCGAGCCGGTGAAGCCCGCCGGCGGCGGAGGCAGCGTGCTCTTCTTTTCCGACGCCGAGGGGAACCTGCTCCACCTCGTCGAGCGGCCGGACGATTCGGTTTTTAACGCAAAGACGCAAAGGCGCTAAGGCGCAATAACATTTCTGCTCCCGCGTCTTTGCGCCTTTGCGTCTTTGCGTCTTTGCGTCTTTGCGTCTTTGCGTTAAATGAAAAGCCTCCAACCCCGAGCGATCATCTTCGACATGGACGGCGTGATCGTGGACAGCGAGCCGCGGCACGAGCGCGCGTTCCAGGAAATCTTTCAGGCCATCGGCTACGGCGCGACGCACGGCATCCACTTTCCCGACTACTACGGCACGAGCGACGCAACCGTGTGGCGCGATTTCATCGCGAAGCATCAGCACCGGGCGCACACATTCGAGGAGCTCCTCGAATGGCGGCAGAACCATTTCCTCGAAATCCTCAAGCGCGACGAGCCGATCTTCGCGACGCTCCCCGAACTGATCGCGAAGCTCGCGGCGAAATTCAAACTCGCCGTCGCGTCCGGCTCGCTGCACCCGGTGATTGACGCCGTGCTCGCGATGAAAAACCTGCGCCAGCATTTTCCCATCGTCGTGAGCAGTTCGGATGTCGCGCGCGGCAAACCGGCGCCGGACATTTTCCTCCGCGCCGCCGAACTCCTCGGCGTGCCGCCCGCGGCGTGCGTCGTGATCGAGGACTCGGCGTTCGGCGTCACCGCCGCCAAGGCCGCGGGCATGACCGTGATCGCGATCACGAATTCGCTCCCGTCCGAGAAGCTCCGGCACGCCGACCACGTCGTCGGCACTTACGCGGAGATCGAGCGACTCCTGGCGTGAGGCGGCTTCAGACCTCCATCACCCACTTCGCCGCCCGCAGCACCGCGCGCGGCGAGTCCTTCATCCGCTCATACCACACCGTGATGAACGATCCGTCGTCCAGCTCCGCCGTGCTCGGGTAGCCGAGGTCAACGCCGAGGCCGTCGCCCGAAATCGTCATCGGTTCGGACCATGTGCGGCCGCTGTCCTTGCTCAAGCGCGCCTGGTTGCCGAACGGCTTGCGCCGGTGGCCGTAGGTCATCAGCAGATTTCCGCTGCGCAGCCGGAGCAGGTGCGACGGCAAACCCCACACGCCGATGGCCTGCGGCACGCTCCACGTTTTCCCGCCGTCGGTGGATTCGCTCTGGAGCGTCTCGCCCACGTTCGCTTTGTTGTGATTGCGGACGTGAACGATGATGCGCCCGCCGTTCGTCTCGACCGCGTGCAACTCGTGGTAGTTCGCCGGGTCGTCGTTGACGCGCGGCGTAATCGTCGCGAGCCAGCGCCACGAACGGCCGTCGTCGATGGACTCGCACACGCCCACGCGACGCTCGCCGGTCCAGAGTTCCTTGCCGGCGTAAATGAGCCGGCCGTCGGCCAGCTCGATCGGCCCGTGCGGGCTGTTGACGACACTCGAGTAACGCGGCGACCACGTGATGCCGCCGTCGGTCGAGCGGATCATCCACTGGCCGAGTTGCGCGTTGCGCTGCTCGGCGGTGAGGCGGTTGTGCGCGGCGCGCCAGAGCTTGAGCCGCTCAGCCGGCCATGCGCCGGGCTCGTCCGCCTTTTTTTTCTCCGCCGTCTGCAAAACTTTTTCGTAGGCCAGCGAGGTGAACGTGGTGACGAGCAGTGTGCCGCGCGAAGTCTCCAGCACGCCGGAGTCGCGGTCGTCAATGTCACCGTCGAGCAACACGCGCGGGAAGCCCCACGTCGCGCCGTTGTCATTCGAGACGATCATCTCGACGCGCCCGAACGGACACACGTGGTCCTCGCGTCCGCCGGAGTAAGTCACCACGAACTGGCCGTTCTTGCGCCGCGCCAGCGTCGGCCAGCCGTGATAATATTGCGGGTCGAGGCTGATGACCTTCGTCTCCGTGACCTTCATCATCGGCGCCTCCTCGGCACGAGCACGGCTGTGAAGCAGCGCGCCAGCCGAGGCCAGCGCGGAGGTTTGGAGAAAGCGGCGGCGGGAAAGTTCAGCGGACGGATTCGGTTTCATGGCACGGCTTGGCGGACACGCACGGCGCAAGACTGCTGGTTTGGACAGCGGCGTCAATCCCTGCGTTCACGCCACGAACCGCAGCGCGTAAAGGTCCGCGTCCTTAAGCACGAAATGGAGCCGCACCGGCTTGCCCGCGAGTGAACTTACGTTTCCCCCGCCCTTCCACGTGACCGGCCGTTCCAGCGCATCACCGAAGACCGGCGGGCAATCGTCGAGCGCGAAGCCCGGCAGCGCCTTGCCTGACCCGTCCTGAATTTCCACCTGCACCGCGCCCGCGGCGGAGGTGGCGAAGTTGAGCGTGAGTTTGCCGCCGATGAATGTTAGCGGCTTCGTGACCAGTTCGCCGCCGCTCATCGGCGCGCTGACCGACACGAAGCCGTCCATCCGCAATGTGTAACGGCGGAGCGCGCTGCTGTTGCCCGTCCAGTAACTCTCGGTGGCGTAGAGCGAGAGTTCGTCCGGTGCGCCTTCGAGCGCGGACTTCGTCTCGACGAGATGCCACGCGAGATATTGCTGGCCGTAATTCCACGTGCCCTCGCGCTCGATGCCGGGGCGGAGAAAGGCTTCGTTCCACCGCTTGAAGTTCACGCCGTCGCGGCTCGCCATGAACAACCCTTCGGTGATGGAGGTGCCATAGCGTTTGTTCGCGCCCGCGCGCCACTCGCGATGCTCCGGCTCCGGCAGCGCCTTCATCGAATCACTCCAGCCGCGGTCGAGGTAGCGCGTCGGGAATCCAAGCAGCAGATGCGGCGCGCGGTGATACGGCTTCACCTGGTTCGTGTAGAGTTCCTCGGCGGGCGAATCCACATACTTCAAGTCGGCGTGCGGATTCCATTTCAGAAAATCCTTCGAGGTCGCGGTGCGGATGGCGCGGTAGCCGCCGGGCTTCCACTCTTTCTCGGTCGTCACGCCCGCCGTGAAGATGCGCCAGTAGGCGCGATACTCGCCGCGCTCGCCGTCCCAGAAGGCGAGGTTCTGCGAATCAAATGCGCCGAGCTTCGTGAGCACCGGCGCGTCGCTCATCGGCGACCAATGGATGCCGTCCGGCGACTTGAACGGAATCAATCCGTTCGGATTCGACGAGCGCACGAAGGCCTTGTAGCGCGCGTCCGGCGCGGCGGCGGGGTTTTCGTCCTTGAAGAACGCGGGCGCGCCCGCGTCCACGTTGAGCGCGCCGAGTTTGCCGCTGGTGATAACGATGTTGTTCGCCTTCGAGCCTTTGAACTCGTGCAGGCCCAGCTCCGGTTTGCGCCAGCGGATGCCGTCGTCGCTCTCGGCGTAGCAGCAGAAGAGCGGATGCGCATCGGTCTTCACGCCCTTCGCCGAGACGTCGAGCTGCCACGCCTTGTAATACATCCGGTAAAGATTCCCGTCCTTGAAGATGCTGTGGTAGCCGCTGCCACTGCCCTCCCACGGCGCATCGTGGGTCAGCGCGATCTCACGCGGCTCCGGATGATGCAACCGCAACTGCGCGCCGCCCGCGAGCCGCTCGATGAGGAAATCATCCACGAACAGTTCGCGCCGTGTCCCGAGGACGAGCGGAGAATTTTTTCCGGCCGCGATTGCGTGTCGCCCCACCAGCGGGAGCGCCGCCGCGAGCGTGAGGGTTTGTTGGAGAAACTGGCGGCGTGGCAGCGCGGAGTTCATGGCGGAATGTTCTGGGTGACGAGGACTGTCTAACGACTCAGGGCCGTCGCGGCAAATTCATCGTCCGCCGAACTTGCGCGACGGCGGCGGGTCGTTAGCCTCCGCCACATGAAACCCGTCGCGCTCCTCATTGCCTTGGCGCTTCCGTCATTTGTCCACGCCGCTGAACTCTTCCGCATCGAGAAGGATGTCGCCTACCTTGATCCGGAGCGGAAGGAGAAGGCCGACCTTTATCTCCCGACGAGCACGCCCGCCAGCGCGCGACGCCCCGCGGTGCTCATCATTCACGGCGGCGGCTGGACCGGCGGCGACAAGGGCGCGGCGCGCGAAATCAACATCGGCACCAACCTCGCGATCAACGGTTACGTCGGCATGAGCATCAACTACGTGCTCGCGCAAACCAACGGCACCAACATCGTCTGGCCGCAAAATCTGCACGACTGCAAGACGGCCGTGCGCTGGTTGCGCGCGAACGCGGCGCGGCTCGAGATCAACCCCGACCGCATCGGCGTGATCGGCGGCTCGGCGGGCGGGCACCTCGCGGCGATGGTCGCGGTGGCCGGTCCCGAGGCGAAGCTCGATCCGCCCGGGCCTTACGGCGAATTCTCCAGCCGCGTGCAATGCGCCGTGGACCTCTACGGCCCCGCCGATCTTGTGAACTGGAAAGACATCGCCGCGTGGCGCAAGTCGCACACGCAGGATCCCGAATTGTATCGCGTCTCCTCGCCGACCACGTGGGCGGACAAAAGTGATCCGCCGATTCTCATCCTGCACGGCACGGCGGACACGACGGTGCCGGTGGAGCAGTCGGAACTTTTCGCCGCCGCGCTGAAGAAGGCGGGCGTGGAACACGAACTCGTCATCATCCCCGGCGCGCCGCACACGTTTCATCTTCAGCCGAAGCAGCGCGACCTGCGTCCGCTCGTGCTCGGCTTCTTCGACAAGCATTTGAAAAAGTAGGGCAGGCGTCCCCCGTAGCCGGGCCGTCAATCGCGGCGATAAAGCGGCGGAAAGCATTCGCCGCACGTCCACGGTGGTGTAGGCTTGCGAACATGGATTGGGCGGCAAAGCAATTCTCCTTCATTCGCCGAACGTCGAAAGGCCAGTTCATCGTGTTTGGGTTCATGGCGCTGTCTTGCTCCGTTGCGGCAGAGGCACAGGTCATTGAACCACCCATCAGCCCAATTCAGCCGGAGCCAGGACTGCTGATTCTCGTCGGGCCGGGCATTCCTGGAAGCACGAGACTCCCGGACTACTACCTGCTAGGCGGTTCTGGTTGGATGATCCTCACCTCTCATAACGTCCCTCTGGGCGCGGACGCGCAGACGATCCTGGGCGGGGGTTCCGTGATCCCGCGCGGAGGTTCGCTCGCACCGGGTTCCTTGCCGCCGCCGGTCTCGCCCGCCGTCCGTGAAGCGTTGGGAGTCGCGCAACTCGCGCAGACGCACGAGAACGCGGGCCAGTTCAACCTCGCGCTGAGCGACTAGGCGAGCCTGAGCAACCTCATGCCTCGCTCGGCGGCGGTGCAGCTCCGGCGCGGGCAGATCAATTTCCGCATGGGCCGCGTCGCGGAGGCGATCGCGGATTTTGACGCGGTAATCGGGCTGGACGCGAAGTTCGCGCCGCGGCTCTGGCAGCGGGGCGTCGCGCTCCACATGGCGGGCCGGTTCGAGGAGGCGGCCCGGCAGTTTGCCGCGCAGTTCGCCGTGGAACCGGACAACGCGGAGATCGCCGCGTGGCATTTCCTTTCCGTCGCGCGGGCGCGCGGCGTCGCAGCGGCGCGGACGGAGATGCTCCGGCCAAGCGGCAAAAGCGCGCCGCGCGTGCCGCTGACGGAAATCCTCGCGCTCCTCGCCGGCACCGGAACCGTGGAGCAGGTGCTCACCGCCGCGCGCACGGACGGCACCGCGCCGGCGGAGCGCGACGAACGGCTCTTCCTCGCGCACTTTTACTCCGGCCTGTTCTTCGAGGCGCGGGGCGAGCCGGAAAAATCCGACGAGCAAATGCGAAGTGCGCTCGCGGAAACCAAGGCCGGACGTTTCCTGCGCGACGTGGCGAGCGTGAAGCTGAAGTTGCGGGACGTTCCAAAAGCGAAATGACCGAAACAGGCGCCGCCCGTTTCGGTCATTCGGTTTTTGGACTTTGAATTTGTTTCGGATTTCGAGCTTCGGATTTCGGATTTCCAACCGAGAAGTCAGAGTCTCGTCACCTCGACTACTACTTCTTGCTGAACATCGCGTTCTTCGCGTCGCCGCCGCTCAGCACGTAGGCGACGAGGTCCAAGACTTCTTCCTTCTGCAACATGTTCAGCAGGCCCTCGGGCATCGGCGAGACTTTCGAGGTCTCGATGCTCTTCACCTGTTTGCGGTCCACGCCTTCGCGCTGGTTCGGGTCGGTGAGGTCGGTGTTCACCTGCACGGTGTCGTTGTTGAGGTTCACGATGATGCCGGTGACGGTGGTGCCGTCGAGCTTCGTGAGCACCACGGGGACGAACTGCTCATTGATGACCTTGCTCGGGAAAATGATCTGGTCGAGGAAATCGCGCGGCGAATAGCGCGCGCCCGCCGTCGAGAGATCGGGGCCGGTCATGCCGCCCTCGTTGCTGAAACGATGGCACGCGAAGCAGCCGACCGCGCCGAACATTTTCCGACCGTTGGCGAAACTGCGGTTCTTGAGGCCGCCCTTCTCCGCGGCGGACGCGAGTTCGTCGAGCGTCCATTCCTTCACCATGGTGCGGCCGGCGAGCGCCTCGGCGAGCGCTTCGAGCGGCGATTTCTTCACGGGCTTCTGCGCGAGCACGTCCTTGAGCGCGATTTTTTCCGCGTCGCTCAAACTGGCCTCGGCATCCGTGCGGATGAACTCGATGAATTTCTCGAAGCTCGCGCCGCCGCGGTAGTTCGAGGCCTTGAGGAACCAGTGGAACTGCTCGGTGCGCAGCGCCGTCGTCCAGCCGGCCTTCAACGTGCGCAGCGAACGCGCGTATTCCATCTGCTCCTCCTGGCCGGGCGCGTTCTTGATCGCGGCCATGCCCTTCGCGGCGAGCGTCGGCGATTGCAAAAAGGAGAGCGTCTCGCACAGCACCCAGTTCAGCGGGAACGCCTCCGTGGGGAAATGCTCGTCGAGTTGCGCGAGGATGCGCGTGCGGTCCGCCGTGTCGGGCTGGCCGAAGCGGACGAAGCAAATCTCGTAAGTCCGCACGAGCGCGATGCGCTGCTCGTTGGTCAGCTTCTTCCAGTTCAACTTCTCCAGCGCGCCGAGAATTTTCGCGCCCATCGCGCGGTCCACGGGCGCGTCGGTCGGCTTGCGGTGCTGCGGGTCGATGCCCGTCACGCGCGCGAGCGCGAGCAGCGCCTCCAACTGCATCGCGGCGTCCTTTTCCTTCAACGCCTGGTCAGCCCACGTCGCCACGGGCTGCCACTCGATCGCCGTGCGCGCGGCCCAGCGGATGAAACGATCCGGGTCGCCGAGGTAACGCCACGCCGTGCCGACGGCCTTCGCGTCCGCGTGCCCGTGAAGGGCTTCGAGCTGATGCCGGAGCGTGCGGGCTTTCAGCGCGGTGCTGTCCGTCTTCGGCTGCGCGGGCGCGGTGGACTCCGTGCCCGTGTAGGTCACGCGATACAGGCCCGACTGCACTTTGCGCCCGCCGATGGCGAAATACATCGCGCCGTCCTTGGGGTTGATGATCGCATCGGTCAACGGCAGCGGCGCGCCGTAGAGAAATTCTTCCTTCGTCGCGGTGTAGCCCGAACCTTCCGGCCTGAGATGCACGGCGTAAAGTTTGCCCCAGCTCCAGTCGAGCGCGAACAGCGCCTCCTGATACTTTGCCGGGAATTTCGCGCCGTAGCCGAAGGTCATCCCCGTGGGCGAGCCGGGGCCGATGTTCAGCACCGGGCCGAGGCTGTCGGGATACCATTCGGGACGTTTGCCCGCGCCGTTGCGCCAGCCGAACTCCGCGCCGCTCGTCGCAAGGCAGATGCGCGTGGGGCGATACCACGAGGTGTTGAAATCGTATTCCATGTCGGCGTCGTAGGTGAACAGTTCGCCGTCGTGATTGACCGCGCCGTCGAAGATGTTGCGGAAGCCGACCGCGTGAATTTCAAAATTTTTCCCGTCCGGCGACATCCGGTAAATGATCCCGCCCGGCCCGAGCACGTCGCGCATGAAGCCGCGGCCGTCCGGCATCCGCGGCAACAAGTGGTCCTCGCCCCACACCGTCGGCACGCGCGACGAACTGAACGCCGTGCGCTTCGTGCCGTTGCCGGTGATGAGGAACAAATTCTTCCCGTCCGGCGCGGGCAGGAGCGCGTGAACGCCGTGATCGCCGCGCGCTTCCATCGCGCGGAGCAACTCCACCTTGTCGAGCGTGTCGTCGCCTTTCGATGAGCTGATGCGATACATGCCGCTGGGAATTTCGTTCGCGTAATCATTCACCGCCACGTAGAGCGAGTTGTTGAACCACAGCAGACCGTTGGCCGCGCGGATGGCCGCGGGAATTTTCTCGATGCTCTTCGGATCAAGCGGCTGCCCCGGCGCGGGCGCGACGAAACGGTAGAGGCTCCCGTATTGATCGCTCGCGATGATGCGGCCCTTGCCATCCGTGCAAAGATTCACCCACGAACCCTGCTCCGCCGCGGGCACGGAGTAGAGCAGCTCGACTTTGAAATCTTTCGCCACCTTGATGCGCTCGACGGGCGTGGCCTTGTTCTCATTGATCGCCGCGCCGGCGGGATCGGAGCGCTTGGGTTTGCCATCGCCCTTCTTTTTTTTCGCATCCGCGGCGAGCAGCGACGAGGCAAGGAAACTCAACACGAGCGCGGAGGAGACGGTCTTCAACAAGTTCATAGGATGGAAAGGATTCAAAACGATTCCCGCGACCGAAGCAACCCGGCGCGAGGAATTTTTCAGACGGACGACCCGGGCGAATCCATCAAAGGAAATGCCGGCCCGCGAACGCCCCTCACCGGCCGGCCTCCACCAGGTAAACCTTGCCCGCCTCGCCGCGACGGCCATCGGGCAGCGGCGCGTCCGCCAACAACCACACCACCCGGGCCGCGTCGCGGTCGTTGGTCCACGTGTAGCCGCTGCCGTCGGCGTGGGCAAAACGGTGCGCCATGCGGTCCTTCACGCGCGCGTAATCCTGCACGACCTGCAACGCCTCGCGGCGCGCGGCGTCGAACTCCGGCCCCGCCAGCTTCGGGCTGTGGAGAAAATCCCAGTCCACCACCCACGGCGCGCCCGCGGCGGCAAAGCGCCGGAAATGTTCGCGATAGAAACGCGGCTCGCTGAAGCCCGCCTGGATGCTCGCGCCAAGGAAGAGTTCCGGCTCGGCGAAATTCTTCCAGCCGCGCGCATGGTCGTCGGTCAGGAAGACGCTGTAGGCGCCGAGCGCCGCGGCGTCGCCCTCGACGAGCAGTTGCCGCGCGCCGGCGCGGATGAAATCGAGATACAGCGACGCGAGCTGCGCGCCGTGCTGCGGCCGGTGCCATTGCTGCGCGTAGCCGAGGTGCGTGTCGAGCCAGAGGCCGTCGAAGCCGAACTGTTTCACCGCGCCCACGACGCGTTCGCGGTAGTAGTCGCGGAAGCCGGAGTCGAGCGCGCCGTGCGGATTGCCGCTGGGGTTCGCGAAATTTTCGCCGCGCGCATTTTTCAATAGCCAGTCCGGATGCGCCGGCCACACCGGCGACGCGCTCCAGAGATGGCCCGCGGGCGTCCACGCATTGACGCGCAGCCCGCGCCGGCGGCACTCGTCCATCAACGCGTGCAGGCCCGCCTCGCCGCCGTAGCCGGGGCAGATGGCGTAGTCGCGCACGTTCATGTTTTTCTTACCGCCGTGGAAGTCGGCGTTGTCCCAGATGACATCGAGGCAGACGCCGCTGAAACCCTCGCGCGCGGAAATCCCGGCGCACTCGACGGCGGTCTCGCGAAATCCCTTCCGGCTGAACGGCGGCCAGCGCACCCAAATCTCGCGCGTGGGTTCCGGCACCCCGAGCGCCCCGCGCATTTCCGCGTGCGCAACCTCGAAGGCGCGCGTCCACAGGTCCGTGCGGCTGCCGCCGGCCGTGACGAAGACGAAGCGTTTGAGGTCGGGCGCGCCGTCGTGCGTGGTCTCGAACTCCAGCGCCGCGCCGCGTGAGGCGTTGCGCAGGCGGTCGCCGGGCGTGGTGTGAAAATGCAGCAGCGCGCCGTCGCGCCCGTGCTCGAACTGAAAACCCGTGCCGTGCAGCAGCGACGGCAGCAGTTTCGGATTCGTCTCCGGCACCGCGGCGGCACGCGTCCACGACGGCGGCGCGTGCCAGCCGCGGTAGCCGTCAATGTAATCCAGCCCGCGCGTGTCGCCGCCGAGTTCCCACGACGCGGTCTCGACCACCGGCCCGGCGGAAGTTTGGAAACGGATGCTGAAACCGGTGAAGCCCGTGCCCGCGCTCGCGCGCCGCTCGGGCGCGAACGTCACGCTCGCCACCGGGTCGCGCAGCCGCACGGCCAATCCCTCGCGCCGCTCGAAGCGCGGGAACTTGCCGTCCACCCGCCACGTCACCAGAAAATCCGTGCGCCGCAACCGCAGCGGGCCGCGCCGGATTTCCCCAAGCCCGAACGCGCCATCGTCACGGCGGCACAGCTCGACGGTGAACTCGCCGACGTTGATGGTTTCAATTTTCTCGAAGCGATCGTGGCGCGCCGGCAGCGGCGGCGCGGCGGCGGGTGGCTTGAGACTGTCCGCAGTCGCCGGCGACTTGGCCGGCGGCTTGTCCGGACCGGGCTTGGCGGAAATCGGGGCGGACGTTCCGCCAAAGCGTTGCCGCAAGAAGCGCAGCGCCGAAGCGCGGTCGCGCTCCGCGAGCTGCCGGACCTTCGCGTATTCGCCGGGGCTTTCCTGCCGCAGCCGTTCCAGCAGGGCATCGAAGTCGTCGCTCGGGCCCACAGTCGAGGGCGTCTGAGGCGGAAGCTTTTGCGCGGTCAGGGCCGCGCCATCACCGCCGGCCGCAACGAGCAGAATGAGGAGAAGCCATTTCATGGCTGGAGTTTTGTTGGGCGGTGACTGACCGCGTCTCTATCACGCGGAGGCGGTTGCGCCAACATTCATTACGCGGCGCATCACCGCCCCCAACTCTCATACGCCAATCAGCGACTTGAACTCCCGCTGCCCGCGCCGCCCGGTTGCGAGTTGGAACACGGCGCCATCGAGCGTGTCGCTCCCGGCGGAACCGCCCGCCGTGGTCAGGAACATCTGGTCCAGTTCCGCGCCGCCGAAGCACACCGAGCTGACCTTCGCGACGGGGAAGGAGATTTTCTCCAGCACCTTTCCGTCCGGCGCGTGATGCACGAGCGCGAAGCCGTCCCAGCGCGCCGACCACAACTCGCCCTCCGCGTCCACCGCGAGTCCGTCGGGGATGCCCTCGTCCTTGGTCGCGCGATACAGCACGCGCTCGTGGCTGAAGGTGCCCGTCAGGCGGTCGTAGTCGAACGCGCACAGGCGGCGCGTGGTCGAGCACGTCCAGTAAAACGTCCGCTGGTCCGGCGAGAAACCCATGCCGTTGGAGCAGCCCGTGCCGCGCCACAGCAGTTTTGCCTGGCCGCGATGGTCGAACCGGAACACGCCGCCGCTCGTTTCTGTTTTCCCAATCGTGCCCGCGATCACGCAACCGTCGGGCGCGGCGATGACGTCGTTGAACCGCTCCATGCCGTGGTCCGAAAACGGCCGCAGCACGGCGACGCGCCCGTCGGGTTTGAGGAGCGCGAGGTCGTTCACGCGGAAGAGCAGCAGGTCGCCGGTGGATTGAAACGTGAAGCCGCCGACGCGTTCGCCGCTGTAGAGCTGCGTGTGCTTTCCCCTGGCGAGTTCGTAGCGGTGGATTTTTCCGCCCGTGATGTCCTCCCAATACAGGCAGCCGTCGTCCGGGTTCCAAAGCGGGTTCTCCCCCAGCTCGCAGTGGAGATTGATCAGCATGGTCGGCGCGGCGGTCATGGCGGGTTCGGTCTTGCCGCAAAAGTAGCGCGGGGCAATGCTCTGCGCCAGTTCCCCTCATGAAAAAAATAAACTACGGCGTCCTCGGCCTCGGCTGGTTCGGTGAAAAGCATTGCGAAGCGCTCGCGGCGATTCCGAACGTGGAAATCCATTCGCTCTGCACGCGGAATGCCGAGCGGCTCGGCGAAGTCGCGAAGAAATTCGGCGCGAAGAAAACCTTCACCGACTTCCACGCGATGCTCGCCGATCCCGAGTTGGAAGCCGTGAGCATCACCACCATGTGGGACCGGCACGCTGCGCCGACTCTCGCCGCGCTCAAGGCGGGCAAGCACGTCTTCCTCGAAAAGCCGATGGCCTCCACGCTGGCCGACTGCGACGCGATCGTGAACGCGGCCAAGGCGGCCAAGGGTTTCTTCATGGTCGGCCACATCTGCCGATTCAATCCGCGCTACGCCGCCGCCAAGCAGGAAATCGCCGCGGGCAAGATCGGCAAAATCATTTCCATGTATTCGCGCCGCAACCTCCCCGCGTGGGTCGGCGCCTCAGTGCTCGACAAGATCGGCCCCATCATCGGCGACGGCGTGCATGACACGGACCTGATGTTCTGGTTCAGCGGTTCGCGCGCGGTGTCGGCCTACGCACAGACGGTGAAGTTCCGCAACCACGCGCATCCCGATCTCGGCCAGGTCATGTATCGGCTGGAGAGCGGCGCGTCGTGCATCCTCGAATCCGTCTGGTGCCTGCCGAACACCACGCCCTTCCAAATTGATGAACGCCTCGAAGTCGTCGGCACCGAAGGCTCGGTCTCGATCCACGACACGCACCCGAACCTGATGATCGTGGACAAGGACGGCGCGCGCTGCCCCGACACGACCTACTGGCCGACCATCCACGGCAAACTGAGCGGCGCGCTACGCGAGGAACTCGCCTACTTCGCCAACTGCGTCGCCAAGGGCACCAAGCCCACCGTCATCACCGCCGAGGAATCCCGCGAAGCCGTCCGCGCCTGTCTTGCGGCCGAGCAGTCGGCGGCGACGGGGCAACTCGTGAAAATTTCCTGAGCCACGGTCAACCTCGCTACTTCTCAGGTTTCACCTCAGTGCCCTCGAAGGTCAGCTTCGTGGTGGTCACGTCGAGCAACGGCCCCAGTTCGTAGATGTTCGTGTAACCGTAAGTCGCCAGCGAGATGTAGGTGGAGATGTTGAGCGAGGCCGCCGGCGACTTCGACGCAAACGCGATGGGCGCGCCTTGAAAGTTGTTGTTGCAGTAAATCAGCACCCGCGTGGATTTCGACGGGATGACTTTCGCCAGCGACTCGGCGGTGAAATCTGCGAAGGGCAGGCTCACGGCTCCGCAGATGTGACGCAGCACGTATTTGTCCGCGCTCCGGGCATCGAGCACCACGGTGCCGCGTTCGGCGGACATCGCGGCGAATTGTTCCTCCGTGAGGCGGTGCTGCTCGCGGATGGGCGCGACCTCCCGCGTGATCTGCCGGAAGCGGGCGTAGTCAATGAGTGGATTGGGAATCTTGTCCGCGGCGCGAAGCATCGGGGCAAGGACGACAAGGGAAACGAGTATCAATTTCATGCCCGCACCCTGGCGCAAGCCGCCGGGCAATGTGTCAGCGGGAAGTTCGGAATTTGTAAAAGATTCGTGAGAGGCCCACGCTGAGGGCCGCCTTCCTGCGCCGCTCCGCGGCTGAATTCGAAAACGCCCTCTCTCAACATGACCTTACTTGGCCGTGGCTCCGCCGCATTTCCGCCACAGATCGGCCATCGCGAACAGCGGATTGTGGCCAAGGTAATCCTCACACGGTATGTGCCGGCCCTTCGGTTTGCGGTAAAGTGATTTCTGGTCGCCCAATTGCGGGTGGTAAAATTCCCAGATCGTCCCCGTCCGCTTGAACTGGACCGCGGTCGAATCGAGCGCCGCTTCGAGAAGTTTCCGCGCGGCGTCGTTTTGCCCGTAGCGCAGGCAGCCGCGCGCGGCCCAGTAGGTCATGCAGTTCCACACCGGCCCGCGCCACATGCGCAGTTCAAACTTCGGATCGTTCAACGCCACGGTCGAAATCGGATGCGGCGAGAAAAACTCCTTCGGGTTCAGCAGATGTTCGATGACGCGCTTCGCCTGAGCGTCGCTGGCTGCGCCCGTTACCACCGGCCACATTCCCTCGAAGGCCAGATGCCGCCGACCGGGTTCGCGGACAATCCAACTGTCGTAGAAGAAGCCGCTCTGCGCGTCCCACAGTTTGGTTTGGATGAATTGCTGCAACGCCTTCGCCTTGTCCTCCCAGGCGCTGTGCGGTTGTCCGAGTTTCCGACTCCAGCGTGCGGCGTGTTCGTAGAGCATAAAGACGTGCGACGTGGCGTCCACGCTCGCGGCCGCGGCGGGCGGGCGTTGATCGTAGCGGATGCCCTCGTCCATGCCGCTCTCCCAAGTTTTTTGAATCACGTCGAGGTAGTAGAACCCACCGCCCGGCGCCGCGCGGTTCTTTTCGAACCAGCCGATCTGCTTGCGCAACGCATCGAGGCACTCTTTGAGGAAGCCCGTGTCCGCAGTCACTTCGACGTAAGCGTCCACCGAGACCACCCAGATTGCCGGAAAACCTTTGCCCGGTTTCCACGCGGCTTTGCCGGCCTTGTCGAACGTGATCACGCCGGGGATCAAGCCGTCCGGCTGCTGGCCCGCGAGCTCGTTGCGAATCTGGTTGCGCGCGTGTTCCGGCAGCGCGCGCACGGTGTCGAGGCGGATGTGCGTGAGATCAATGTGCCCGAAAACCTTGCCGCCCTGATAGCCGGGTCCGATGGACTCGAAGGGATGCGGGAAATAATCCATCGGCGGAAAAACACTCCGGCCGTGAAGCTCCGCGAGATAGAGCAACATCGGCAGCCACGCGGGCTTGCCCGGCTGCGCTGCTTCACGAACCAACGAGTCGCGCAGTGCGGTGCCCTCTTTGGTCGCGGCTCGCGCATCTGGCGAGGCTGTCGCCAGAATCGCGACCACCGACATCAGAAAGATTTTTGAACCGATTCTCATTTCACGATTCGCCCACAGCTCCGACTGAATACTGAACACTGATTACTGAATACTCTTCGGACTACCACGGCGGCAGCGCCATTGTCCCGCCGTCGAGCACGATGGAGGTCGCGTTGATGTAGCCCGCCTCGTCGCTCAAGAGGAACGCCGCCGTTTGCGCGATGTCCTGCGGCTGACCGAGCCGGCGCACGGGGATGCGGCGCGCGACCTCGGCATAGAGTTCGGTGACCGGTTTGTCCCAGCCCTCGCAACTCGCCGCGAGCATCGGCGTGTCAATCGTGCCGGGGCAGATGCCGACGACGCGCACCTTGCCGGCGTGGTCGGTGGCGAGGCAGCGGATCATGGATTCGAGCGCGGCCTTCGACGCGCAGTAGAGCGCGTGCGCCGGGAAGCCGATGAACGCCGCCACCGAAGTCGTGATGAGCAGCACGCCCTTGCCCTGCCGCTCCATCACGGGCACGACGTGCTTCGCCGTCCAGAACACGCTCTTCACATTCGCGCCCATGATTTTTTCCCACGCGGCGTCGTTGAACTCGGTGACCTTGCCCTTGCCCCAGACGCCCGCGTTGCAATGCACGCCGTCAATGCGCCCGTAAAGCTCCACCGTGCGCGCGACCATCGCCTGCACGCTGTCCTCGCGCGACACGTCGGCGAACACGAAGCGCACGTCGCGGCCCGCCGCGCGCAATTCCTTTTCGAGCGCCGCGCCGCGGTCGTCCTGGTTCGAAGAGATGACCACGCGCGCGCCGAGCACCGCGAAATGCCGGCTGCACGCCTCGCCGATGCCCGACGTGCCGCCGGTGACGAGGAGGACTTTGTCTTGGAGGGAGGTGCTCATGAGCATTTTTTAAGAACCCAGTCGACAAGTCCCGAATGGATCGCAAGTTCAGCAACGTCATCCACAAGCAAGAGTCTCAACCGTCGGTGCCGAGTGACACCGCGGAATGCGTCATTCGAAGAATGGACAACGTAGAAGAGCCGAGAGAAATCTTTCATCCGACTAAACTCCGCCCAATATCTATCGAGTTCCCTTTTCGAAGATTGGGATTTCACTTGAACCACAGCCTTCTCACCGAGAACGGGGGAAACAAGCTCGATATCGATCGTTTTCTGAGTTTTGCCGAGCGCGCCTATGCGCTGCCAACCCGCTCGCGCGAAGATCAAGTCCACCAGCAATTCAAAATCCTTCCAATGGAGGTTTTTGATCAGACTGGCAACAGTCTTTTGTAGTCGCATTGCGATCTCTTTCGCCTTTGTCACTTCGGGCGGAACTTCGGCGTTTATTCGTCTCAACACCAGCGCAGGATCAACTCGGCAGATCGTCCCTTGGAATCGCTGAACCCGCAGCAGTTTTCCACTCAACGTTTCGTAATCGAGTGGTCGCCCGCCGGTGTCGTGATTTCGCCACCTGCCCAAGACACGTCGAAGCTTACTTCCGTCTCTCAGTCTTTTGACCCTTCCTCCGGAGAAACACCACCAAAGTCGATTTGCGGAAAATGTGATCCACAAAATTTTCGGACCACTTTCGTAAAAAACTCTGAGCTGGTTTTTGGTTTCAGTAGCCTTTCCCTTCGTCTTCCCTTGCCGAAGGTAAAAGCGTTGGATCTGCTCCCATCTTCCATTCAGGCAGCTTTTGTGGTCGGCGTCGGAAAAGCCAAGTCTCAGTGTGTTGTTTCTGAGACACTCATCCTCCCACCCACCGCTCCTGCCCAATTTGATGAAATAGACGGATGATGCTTGAATTCGCGCGCTCATATTCTTGTGTTCTCAGTCAGGCTGAAATCGGTTTTGGAGGCTTTATCGCCCGCAAGGTTCGGCGCCGCTATTTCCAAGGCAAATCACTGTCTTTCTCGAACTTCATGAACTCAATCACCGCGCCGTCCTTCATCACGAAGGCGACGGCGAAGTTCGGCGACGGGTTGAACGGTTCGATGAGCACGTTCTCGCCGCGCAACGCCGCGTCGAGGTCGTCCACGCGGTAGGCAACGTGCGGCAGGTCGCGCACGGGGCCCTTCACCGGGCTGTCCTGCTCGAAGCGCAGATACTCGACGCGATACGGGTGCTTGCGCGGGTCGGTCACCCAGACCTTGGTGTCTTCCACGTAGTATTCGCCGGGATGGCTCTCGTCCGTCGGCAGACCGATGTGATGGAATTCTTTCATAAGGCATCAGCAGACATGGCAGAAAGATCAGGGCAGAAAAATGAAAACCGAATCCTCTTCATGTTCCTGCCCTAATCTTTCTGCCTTTCCATGTCCTGTCTCGCTGCGATGGCGCGGTCGGCCATGCGGAAAAAATCATTCTCCGGCGCGTAACCGAGCACGGTGCGCGCGCGGGTGATGTTGATTTCGAACGGGTGATATTTCGGCTGGCGAATCTCCACCGTCGGCACGCCGAGCTTTTTCGACAGATACTCCGCAGCGACGCGGTAATCGAACGCCGCCGGCCCGGCGATGTTGAAGGTCTGCCCGAGCGCGGTCGGGTTGCCGAGCATCCGGTCGAACGCCTGCATCACGTCGTCCACGTGGACGATGTGCCGGCGCAGCGGCGTGCCGCGCGCGTCGGTGAGGATGGGGACGCGTTCCTGTTTCGCGCGCACGAGCGCGAGCACGTCGTCGCCGACTTCGCCGAAGCCGTGGCCCGGCTCGGCGGGGTTCACGTTGCGGAGCAGCGAGAAGTGGTTGAGCAAATCGTCGCGCTCGAACACCCACGACGAGCGCAGCACGGTGACGGGCACCCCGTATTGGATGGCGTATTGCTCGGCCATCGTTTCCTCCATGACCTTCGAGAACGCGTAGTAGCCGGGATACGCCGTGCGCGCGTGGCCCTCGTCAATCGGCACGGGCTGCGGATAAAACCAGATGCCGAGCGCCGCGTCGCCGCCGAAGAGGATGAACTGCTTCACACCGTGGCGCCGGCAGGCTTCGAGGATGTTGAACGTGCCGCGGATGCTCACATCGAAGAATGTGTCCGCGTCCTCCTTGGTGGTGGCGAGCTGCACGACGATGTCCGCGCCGCGCACGGTTTCGTCCATGGCCTGCGCGTCGGTGATGCTGCCGGAAATGGAGGTGACGTTCTTATCGGCGACGGGCGTGCGATGCACGAGTGCATGCACGGCGAGACCGCGGCGCGCGAGCACGGGCAAGGCGTGGCGACCGAGTTTCCCGCTGGCTCCGAAGATGGCGACGGTTTTCATTTCGATTGCGGCGGAGTTTTGTCCGCTTCGCCGCCGTCCTGTTTCTCACCGCGTTCCTTCAAGTCGCGCAGCATCTGCTTGATGTCGAACGCGCCTTTCACGCTGACGTAGATTGTGATGGTCGAATACCAGATGACACACGCCCAAACGAGCCAGAACCAAAAGCTGTGTCCGTGAGTCATGGTTTGGTCTCCGCGCGCGGTTTCAGCAGCGAGCCGGCAATCATCCCGAGCGCCGCCGCCACGAATGCGCCGATGCCCGCGGCGTCCTTGCCGAGGGATGCGGCGAATTTCGCGGTGGCCGGGATTTTTTCCATCGAGAGATGCGCGATGGGCACGGCGGCGCCGAGGATGATGGCGCCGAGTGCGCCCCAGTTGTTCGCGCGCTTCCAGTAGCAGCACGCGATGAGCAGCACCGACATGCTCGACAGATAAATCGAGCCGGTGAGCAGCAGATACGACCAGACGTTGCCCTCGATGCTGTAGAGCAGGCCGAACACGAGCAGATACACGCCGATGAGCGCGACGATGCAACGGTTCCAGAGAATCGCGCGGCGGTCGGTCCACGCGCGGCGGCGAAACGGCCCGAGGATGTCGTTGTAGATGACGCTGCCCCAACTGAGCATGTAGCTCGAATCGGTGGACATGTCGGCCGCGAGCATCGCCGCGATAAGCAGGCCCATCAGGCCGACGGGGATGAACGTGCTGAGAAATTTCGGCATCGCGTGGAGCGAGGCGTCGTTGAGTTTGTTTGCGACGGCGGGGGCGAGCGATGCGGCTTCGGCTTCGGAAAGTTGCGCGAGCGGCGCGCCGGGTTTGGATGCGGAGATTTTTTCCTGAATCGCGGGCGGGACTTTCGCCAGTTCGTTCGCGGTGAGTTGTTTCAACGGCTGCCAGCCAATCACCGCGAGCGCGGCGATGCCCCACAGGCCGGGGATGAGCCAGCGGCACACGAAGAAAAAACTCGTGCGCGTGTAAACCTTGCGGCCCGTGTCGGTGTCCTTGGCAGCGAGCAGGCGCGCGATGGTTGTCTGCCACGTGAGCACCGCGGCGGTGTTGCCGAGGATTTGCATGATGATGAACGACCAGCCGAGGTTCGGATTTGCGAGCGGATTGAAGCCGCCCGCGCCGTGGTGTTGCTCGACCGTCGCGACGAGTTTTTCCCAGCCGACCTGTTGCAGAATCATCACGGTCACGACGAGCAGGCCGATGCTCATCACGACGAATTGCAGGAAGTCCGTCACGAGCACGGAGAGCATGCCGCCGAGGATGGTGTAAACCGCGACCATCACAAGCAGCACGGTCATCATCATGGCGAGCCATTTGATGTCGAAGCCGCAGACGAGGCAGAGGAAGTCGCCTCCGATTTTGAGGAACACGCCCATGTTCAGCAGCCCGCCGAACACGATGACCACGCCCGCGAGCCAGCGGATGAATTTGCCGAAGCGTTTCTCGAACAACTCCGGCAGCGTCATCGCGCCCGAGTCGCGCAGCGGTTTCACGCAGAAGCCGGTGAGGCCGACGAGGAACATCGCCGCCGCCGAGCAGAGTCCGGGCAGCGCGCCGGCGAAGCCATTGGTGAAGCCGGCCTGCGCCGTATACATGCACGTGATGATGCCGAACTCCGTGGCCGCGAGCGACGCGATGCCGAGATAGACGTTCATCTCGCGCCCGGCCACGAGGAAGTCCTCGACGCGGCTGACGTATTTGCGGACGAGCAGGCCCGCCACCATCGTGGCCAGCAGGTAAACGCCGACGATGGTGCCGTCGATGGGCCAGGAGAAGTTCATGCGACGGCGCGAGGCTGCCAGCACTCACGGATTTCGGCGACACCAAAGAGGAGAATGCGATTGCCCAAGAACAGTGGTTCTGGTTTAGTCAGGGAGGTCAGAAGGCCAGTTCTTGTCCATACTTCGCCGACCAACGCACGAATACAAAGGCAATTGAAATGCAACGCAACATCCTGAACCTGGCAATACTGATGGCGACGGTTTCCGTGGCGTGTGGACAAAGTTCGATCACATATTTCGACGGGCCAGCTTTTCAAGTTCCGGCGCTCAACTTCAGCCGGGCATTCGACATCAATCAGGACGGAGCCACCGACTTCCATTTTTCTGGCGGCTCACCGATCTGCACCACTGATATCCCCGTCAGTGCTTGCGTCTGGCCGTTCTCGATGGATGGCAACGGAACCAATCAAATCCTGGGCAGTATTTTTTTCGGCGCGCCGGCCACAATCCAACTTTTTGGTGAATGGATCGGGAGCAATGCGCCGCCGCCTGCATTGTGGAGTGATCCACGCAATGGCGTGCCACTGGCCACTTATTTTTTAAGTCAGGTCCAACCGAGCAATTGGGGGCTTTCCCGCCTTGGCACGGTGGGTGTCGGTTATCTTGGTGTGCGCTTTTACGCCGCAGACGGCTTGCACTACGGTTGGATTCGCGTCCGCCTGCCGCGGTCGGATGCAACGCTGAACAACTCCGCGTTCGAGTTTGCGCCCGTAGTGATGGAATGGGCTTACGAAACGAGGCCTGAGACTCCCATCCGAGCGGGCGACACCGGACTTGATAGCGTGTCGGAAAAATTCGCGGTCGTCTTTCCGGATTTCGATTGCACGCCAGCGGGGTTCAACGCGGACTTCAACATCGGTCGAATTGAAATTCGCGGCGACACACTCCGATACGAATTTCGCGTAGTCGGTTCTTACCAATCCGCCGACCTGCGTGGCCCGTCTGCTCCACACTCCCGGGCTAAGCCCATTGCCGATCTGGCTCACCCGCGGATTGACGTTCGTTTCTTCTGCCCGCGCTACGTCGATCCCAACACGATTGAGGCCAGAGTGATGCCGGCGTCGGTTTTCGTCGGGGAAGTCAAACTTTCCAACGGTCAGATTCAGCAACTGAAGCGGGGTGCGTGTTACGTGAGCATCGGTGGCGGCGCGATCATCGGACGAGTTGTGCCGGCGGGCCGTTAGCAGAAACCGCGACTGGGACACCGGCGGACTCGTTCTCCTCACACCTTCCCAACTTGCTGAACCGTCAGGCCGCCATCAATCGTGAGGATTTCGCCGGTGATGTAGCTCGCGGCGGGTGAGCAGAGAAACACCACCGCGCCCGCGCAATCCTCCGGCGCGCCGATGCGGCCGAGGAGAATTTTCTTCTTGTAGTGCGCCAGCAAATCGTCCGCGCGCGTCTCCATCCAGACCGACGTGAGCGGCGTCTTGATGAGGCCGGGCGCGATGCCGTTGACGCGGATGTCGTGGTCGCCGAGCGACACCGCAAGCGAACGGATGAGCATCACAAGCGCGCCCTTCGAGGTGTCGTAGGCCGTCGAGTCGGCTTCGGCTTGGAGGCCGTTCGTCGAGGTCGTGATGCAAATGGAGCCGCCACGTTTCGCCGCCACGAGCCGCTTCGCAAACTCCTGCACGATGAAGTAAGTCGCGCTGAGGTTGAGTTGCAGCGTTTTGTCCCAACGCTCGCGGGTCATTTCCAGAAACGGCGTGTCGAAGAAACTGCCGGCGTTGCACACAAGCGTGTCGAGGTTCGGCTGCGACTTGAAAGCGTCGGCCACGAGTTGCGTGGGTGCCTTGTGTTGCATCAAGTCCGCCTGCACGTAGCCCGAGTCCGTCGGAATATTTTCCGGCCGTGCCTGCAATCCGTGGAAGACCAGCTTGGCGCCCGCCTCGCGCAACGCGTTCGCGGCGGCGAAGCCGATGCCCTGAGAGGAACCGGTGACGAGCGCGGCGTGATTGGTGAGGGAAAAGGAGTTCATGATCCAGCCAAACGCCCGGCCGTTGAATCGTCCTTTCTCCTCTCATTAGCACCCGGCTTCAGCCGGGTGTTGCAGGGCGCACCCGGTGCCAACCGCTTCAGCGGTTTTCGCGAACGAGGAGAAGCCGCTAAAGCGGCTGGAGATGTTTGGTGCGTGGCGTTCACCTGGCTAAAGCCATGTGTTAATGAGAGGGCGCAGGGAGTTCGCCGCGCGCCAGTCCGCCCGCTATCCGTTGAGAATGCTTTCATCTTTGAGTTTCAACCACGCGCGGATGTTCCGATTGGCGATGCGGTCCACGACCTCGGACTTGTTCCCCTTAAGCGCGGCGACTTCCTTCGCGTAGGTGCTGATGAGCGCGAGGCGTTTCTCGCCGAGCATCGCCACGTAGCTGTAGAACGGCGAGTCGCTGCCCCACATGAACTTCTTCGGATACGCCGCCGCGAGGTCGCCGATGACGCGCGCGGGATTTGTGTAGTCGGAGTCGAAACGGCGGGTGCGCGGGGCGATGTAAGGCATGTCGGCCACCGCGCCGTCGCAATGGATGCAATGCGCCGAGCAGTCGAACCAGGTGTTTGGCAGCGCATTCACGCGGTCGAGACATTCCTTGTCGTAACGGCACGAGTGCGCGAGGCAGAAGCGGACGTTCGGAAATTTCTCGGCCACATCGAGGATGTCACTCGCCTGCGCCCACGGATCCTGCTCACCGACGCTCGAATGAATCAGAAACGGAATGTCCCACTCGGCGGCAAGCTCGACGAAGCCGCGGCCCTCGTTGGCCAGCGTCTTGATGAACGACTGGATGATCGTGGTCTGCAACTTCAGCCCGTGGAATTTGTATTCGCTTCGCAGCTTGCGGAGTTCCTTGATCTGCGCCGCCTGCTCGCGCATCGGGTCGAGCATCACGAGCGGCAGGCAGTCTTTGCCCTCGTCAGGAAAAAGCTCGTTGATCTCGCGCAGGAGGCGGCGGTTCTCGAAGGCGTAGGGGACTTTCTCCAGACCCGTGCCGTCGAAAACAATCTCCCCCCGCTTGAGCGCCTCGATCTTGAAGACGATGGGCACGACGAACGGGAAGACGACCCACTTGTTCACGCCCAGCGCGCGGCCTTCGCTCGTCATCGTGACGAGATGCTGCGCATAAGGAAAATCGCCGTGCAGATAAAACATCAGGTCGGCGCCGACGTGGTTGTGAACATCAATAATCATGGCTGGTGAACGACGGAAGTGTTTCGGGCAGCGCGCGGGTTGGCGAGCGGAAACTTCCGCGCTCGACGAATCCGGCCCCGCGTTTACGATGCGCCGCGTTCAACCATGAAATCCTCCACACCCGCACCAACCGCCGGAAGCGACGCCCAACTCGACACGCTCGCCACGCTTTACTCCGCCGTCGTCGCCGACGTGCTCGACGCGCTCGGTTATCCGAACCAATCGTTGCCGCCGCACGTCCGGCCATTGACGCCCGCGCTCCGTGTGGCCGGCCGCATTTTTCCCGCGCGCGCGCAGACGGTGCATCAGGCGCCGGCCGAGCCTTACAAGCTGGAGATCGCCGCCGTCGAGGCAATGGCGCGCGGCGACGTGTTGCTCGTGGACGCGGGCGATGATCGCTCGTGCGGCTTCTGGGGCGAACTGCTCACGACCGCGTGCCAGTTCAAAGGCGTCCGCGGCGTGGTGATGACCGCCTGCACGCGCGACGTGTGGAAAATCAAGGAGCTGAACTTTCCCGTCTTCGGCATCGGCTTTCATCCCGCCGACAGCAAGGGCCGCGCGGACATCGTCGAGATCGGCCAACCGATAACCATCGGCGGCGTGAAGGCGAAACGCGGCGACCTTTTGCTCGGCGACGAGGACGGCGTGGTCATCATCCCGTCCGAGGTCGCGACGGAAACGCTTCGGCTCGCGCAGGAAAAAGTCTCCGGCGAAAACATTGTCCGTCGTGAACTCGCCAACGGGATGCCGATGGGCGAGGCGTTTCGGAAATATGGCATCTTGTGACACACACCTCCTCTCCCCGTCCCTCTCCTCCACTCCGAGTGGAGGAGAGGGTGTCCGCAGGGCGGGAGAGGAGGCGCTTCGGTTCATGGTCGCAACGCGCTTGAATCAAATTCGCAGGCTCCCTTGAACCCATGAACAAGCGCAT
>JACQFS010000220.1 GCA_016199935.1 Verrucomicrobiota bacterium | reverse complement strand
TTTCATCACCGGTTGCTACATCCACGCGCCCCGCTCGATCTTCTCGGGCATCGTCAAGGTGCCGGCCGCGGGCCTCCTCGAGTTTGATCTCAAGGCCCCCGGCGGCCGGCTCGTCGCCGAGGCGCGCTACTGGAAGATCGCGCCACCGGCGCAACGCGACGAGGCCCGATCGGCCGACGACTGGAAAGCCGAGCTCGCGCACCTGCTCGACGACGCCGTGCGCATCCGGCTGCTGTCCGACGTGCCGTTGGGGGCGTTCCTGTCCGGCGGCCTGGACTCCGCCACCGTCTGTGCGCTCGCCTCGGCCCACGTGCGCGAACCGCTCCGCGCGTTCACCATCGGCAGCGACGATCCCGCGCACGACGAAACCGCCGACGCCGCCGCGGTGGCGGGCATCCTCGGCCTGCGGCACGTGACGGAGAAATGCCGCCTCGACCCCACCACACTCCTGCCCGAGATGGCGACCGTGTTTGATGAGCCGTTCTCCGACCTTTCGATGATCCCGACGCATCAGGTCGCGCGCCTCGCGGCGCGCGAGGTCAAGGTGGTGCTCACCGGCGACGGCGCCGATGAATTTTTCGCCGGCTACGGAATTTTCCAATCCATGACCGGGCGCGGCCGGCTCGAACAGATCCCCGGCCTCGACCACGTCGCCCGCGCCGTCGGCCATCGCCTGCCGATCGGGGCTCCCGGCGGCGGCTTCCTCGCCCGCCACTTCCGCGGGCGCGGCCTGGCGCGGTATCGGTGCCAGGTGGAGGAGCCGGCCCTGCTGCGGTTGCTCGCGCCCGGCCTCGCGCCGGACGCGGCCGCGCTGTGGCCGGAGTTGGCGGAGCTGTGGGAAACCTCGGCGAATTTCGATGCACTCGGCCGCGTTTCCTTTCTGCAAGGCTCGACCTACCTGAGCGACGACATCCTCGTCAAAGTGGACCGGGCGACGATGGCGCATTCGCTGGAGGCGCGCTCGCCCTTTCTGGATTACCGCGTGGTCGAGCTGGCGCTGCGCCTGCCCGCGCGGCTCAAACTCGCGGACGGCACCGGGAAAAAAATCCTGCGCGACCTGGCGCGGCGCTGGTTCAGCGCGGCGCACCTCGCCAAACCCAAGCGCGGCTTCACCGTGCCGCTGAAGCAGTGGATGGACGGCGCGCTGGCCGACGACCTCGACGATTTGAAAAACTGCGACCTGCTGGCGCGCGCGCCGGTCGTGCGCCTCGTGGCGATGCAGCGGCGCGGGCGGCGCGATTATTCGTCCCTGCTCTGGCGGCTCATCATCCTCAACCGCTGGTCCCGGCAATGGAGAACCCCGCCTTGCAAATCGTAATCGCCCACGCCGCCCGCACGCCCGCCGACCTGTTCGGCGAAGTCTTCCAGCAAGAGGGCTGGCTCCGCCGCTACCTGATCTGGGCGCGCACCCTGCCCGGCTGGGTGCGGCCGGAGCAGTTGCGAAACAACCTCGCGCTCGGCGCGCTGCGCGTCGCCGGCCCCCTGCTGTTGAGTTCCAAGCTGGGCGAAAGCTACGGCTATCTGTTGCATCCGCTGTTCGGCCGGTGGGCGGCGCGGCACATCGAGCGCGGCGACTGGATTCTGGCCAGCCCGTCCTACGCCAACGAGGCGTTCGCCAAGGTGCGGCGACTCGGCGGCGTGACGATGCTGAGCGTCGGAAATTCCCACCCGCTGCACTACTGGGAGATCATGTGCGAGGAGCACGCGCGCTGGGGCGTGCGTTCCGATCCCTACCTGCGCAGCCATCAGGAGCGCGTCCTGCGGAACCTTGAGCTGAGCGATTATTTTTTCTGCGCCTCCGACTACGTGCGCGAAAGCTACCTCGCGCAGGGCGTGGCGCCGGAACGGCTGTTCACCGTCAACCGCACCTTCAACCCCGCCATTTTCAAACCGCCCGCGCAGCCGCGTCGCTCGTCCACCTTCCGGGTGGTTTCGCCGGGCGGCGCGAGCCTGCGCAAGGGAACGGTGTATCTGTTCCAGGCGTTTGAAAAATTGCGGCGTGAGTTCAAGGCGTCCGAGCTGATTCTCACGAAGCCGGTCCGCGAAGATTCCGCGCGCGTGCTCCAGCCCTATCTCCCGCTGGCCGAGTGGCGCGACTCGATGCCCCACCCGGAACTGGCCCGCTTCTTTCAGGACAGTGACGTCTATGTGCTCGCCTCGCTCGAGGAGGGACTCGCGCGCACCGGACTGGAAGCGATGGCGTGCGGCGTGCCGATCATCGTCACCCCGCACACCGGCCTGAACCATTTCGTCGAGGACGGCGTCAACGGTTTCATCGTTCCGATCCGCGACCCGCAGGCCATCTACGAAAAACTCCTGCTGCTGGCGACGCAACCCGAACGCCGCCGCGCCATGGGTGAGGCCGCCGCCCGCACCGCCCAACAACTCAACCCGGCGCAATTCAAGGAGACCCTGCTCGCCGCGATGGCCGCGATCCGGACGCGCGAGACGAAGCTGCGCGGCTAGAGCGGTTTCAAAAATTCTGAGGCCGCCATCCAGCCCGCGTGCGGAGCGCGGCGTTTACGCCGCTTCAACGTGGCCAGACCCAATTACGTTGAAGTGGGCTGAAGCCCGCGCTCCGTTTCACCGCCCCAGCATGCCGCGCAAAATCCGCAGCTCCTCGCGCACGAAGGCAAAGGTGAATCCCGAGAGCCACGTCACCACGAGGAACAGCGCCAGACAGATTCCGCCCAGCGCCGCCGCGTGCGGCCACGAGTCTGGCCGCAGCGCCAGCCGCGCCGCGCCGGCCAGCGCCACCGCGGCCAGCGGCAGCACGCAGGTCTTGAACGCCCACTTCGGCCAGTTCAATTCCAGCCGCGCGCACACGAACCACCCGAGCACCAGGCTCAGGACCGTCTGCGCCACCACCGTCGCGAACGCGATGCCGCCGACGGTGCCGGACTTCATCGCGATGAACGAGAGCGCGAGGTTCAGCAGTCCGGTGAGCCCGATCACGCCGCCGCCGACGCGCAACCCGCGGTCGCCGAAGCGCAGGCTCAACTGGATGCCGGCATCGCCGCAGGTCGTCACCGCGAGGTTCGCCGCGAACGCGATCTGCCACGCGGCGGGCACGAGCATTTTTTCGCCGAGCCACAGCCGCATGAACACGTCGTTGACCGCCAGGTAGCCGAGCGCCGCGCCGCAGCCGAGCACGGTCTGGAAAAGATTCAGCCGGTGCGTCTCGCGCACCACGCGCGCGCGATCCGCCGGCGCGGACGACGCGATCCATTGCGTGATCTTCGGCAGGCTCGCGAAGCTCGCGGCGCCGATGACGAACCACGCCAGCTCGCACAGCTTGTAGTTGTTCGCGTAGGCCGGCACCTGCTCCGGGCCGAACCCGGCGGTGATGAGCAACTGGTCGGTGCTGGTGTAAATGCGGTTGCCGAGACTGCTCAGGTAGATCCAGAAACTTTTTTCCTGCAACGCCAGCACCGCGCGCCACGCGAAGCGCATCGGCGTGAGCCGCGCCAGCACCGGGTGCGACGCGCGGAGGTAAAACCACGCGAGCACCAGCCCGATCCCGGCCGCCGCGACATACGGCGCGAACTGGAGCCACAGCGGCGCACCCCCGCGCGCCAGCCACCAGTGCGCGGCGAGCGAGAGCTGCGTGAGCACGAACGCCGGCACCACGGGCCACGTCACGTTGCCTGCGCCGTGGTTCAGATTGTTCAGGTAGCTCGCCAGCATCAGGAACGCGACCGAGACCGCGCCTATCGCGAAGAGTCCGACCATTGGCCCCGCACCAGCCACGTCGCCGAAGTGCATCCACCCGGGCAGCCACGGCGTGAGCGCGAAAAAAATTCCGCCCGCCGCCACTGCGAGCAGCACGAAGACGGCGCGCGCCACGGCGAGAAATTCCCGCAGCTCCCGGTCCTCGCCGCGACCGAGCAACTGCCCCGCGCGCAGCGCCACGGCCGCGCCCATACCGAGTTCACCGAGTCCGCCCAGCGCGGCGAGCGAGCGGAAGGTCAGGAACAATCCGTTCAGCGCGAGGCCCATTGCGTCCAGCAGCAGCCGCGTCCACAACAGGCTGAAGAGGCTGCCGAGCGCGCGTGTGGCGATCTGCAACAGGAATCCCAGCCGCGCGGAACTGCGCTCGCGGTGCAGCCACTGAATGAATCGGCTCCGGGTCATGAAGGCAAAGTGGTCATCGCGACACGGGACGCGGCGGCCACGGCAGTTTGGCGTTGTGACAGAAAATCTGGGCCTGCTTCATGACGAGCCGCCACTCCAACGCCCGCCGCCAGCACAGCGCGACCTCTTCGTCCCCGCCGCAGTTCACGAGCGATCCGGCGAGTTGATCGCAGCCGTGGTGCAGCGCCAGCATCAGGCACAAGTGCGACTCCGCGCAGGCGGCGAACTGCGGCGCGTATCCGCCGAGCGCACACCACGCGGCGCGCTGAAAGGCAAACTCACCCGCGCCGCCGGGCCAACCACCGCGCGGCGGAAAGTGCGCAAGAAAATCGCCGGGCGTCAACGTGGCCGGCGCACCGGCCGGAAGTTCACCGCCCATCCGGATCAACTGCGCCGCCGGCCGCCGCGTGACGTGCTCGTGGAGCCGCTGCACCGTGTCGGGCTTGAGCGTGTCGCCGGCGCGCAGCGGTTTCAACCACGCGGCCCGCGCCTGCGCGTGCGTCCAGTTCGCGAGCATTACGCGGCCAGCTTTGAACGGCGGGCTCACGCATCGCGCCGCGATCCCGCCGGCATCGAGCCGCGCGCGCGTCGCCACGAGTCGTTCACCATTTTCCCCGCCGTCGCCGAGCACGACGCCGAAGCCGCTCGCACTCTGCGCGAGCAGCGAGTCCACGGTGACGGAACATTTCGCGCCCTCGCCAGCGACCGACAAAATGATTTCAAGCCAGGGCGTCATCGTCCGGCCCAGTAGTGGCGCAGGTCGCGCGCGACCAGACGCGCGAACGCGAGCTTGGAGAAGGCGAACCGATCGGCCCACGCGTGCGCGGCGAGCATCCAGTAGTAGGCGAGACATTCGCGCAGCGTGTCGCGGCGCTTGCCCGGCAGCGTAGTGGAGAAGCGCGCGTCGTGGATGTTGAAATGGCAGAGCGGCTCGTCCAGCCCCACCGCGCCGAACGTGGCCGCGAGCGTGCAAAAGAGGAGACTGTCCGCCGCGATCGGCAGCGCCGTGGCGTAGCCGCCGGCCGCGATGAACGCCTCGCGATGATACGCCGCCACGCTCGGCGGACCGAACTGCATGCCAATGCGCAACACGAGCGAGCGCAACTCCGCCGCGGAGTGGAAGCGCGCGCCCCACTGTTTCGCCTCGGACATCGGCGGCTGCCCGCTGCGATGAATGGTGTAGTTGGCGAAGACGTAGCGGCACTCGGGATGCGACGCGGCCGCGGCGCGCACGCGAGCCACGTAGTGCTTCTCCAGCCAGTCGCCGGCGAAGAGCGGCTTGAGCCACGCGCCGGTCGCGGCGTGGTGCGCCCAGTTCCAATGCTCGACGCGGCCGAGTTCCGCGGGCGGCTGGACGCGTCGCGCGACGAGGCCCGCCGACCGCAGTTGCGCCATCGCGTCGTCAATGAACTCGCCACCCTTCGCGCTGAAGTTGTCGCTGATCAGCACGCGGAAGCCGCGGTCGGTCTGCGCGACGAGCGAGGCGATGGTCTGCCGCAGCACATCGGTCGGGTTGCGGATCGGGATGATTATTTCCAAGTCCATCGCAATTCAGGCCGGGCTCACGCGGGCTGCGCGCGGCGGTGGAAATACTCCGTGGTCTGGAAAGATTTCAAATCCTCCGGAATGCCCAGCCCATACATGCCGGCATATTCGCGGCCGGTCTTCATCGTGACCACCTTCGCGCCGGCGGCGATGAGTTGGTTGTAGGTCGGGGCGACGTAGAACTCATTGTTCACGCGCAGGTTCGCCGCGATCATCGCCTCGGCCGCGCGCACGAAGTCGCGGCCGTGGCGGAAATTGTAGATGCCCACGGTCGCCTCGTTGCTCACCACTTTTTTCTCCACCACCTCGCTCACGGTGCCGTCGCCGCGCAGCCGGCAGTAGGACCACTTCGGATGATCGGACCAGAAAGTCATGATCAAACCGGCGACCCCGGGCGCGTCGGCCGCGGCGAGGTAGTCGTTGATGTCGAGGTCCACGATCTGGTCGCTGTTGGCGATCATCAACGGGTCGTCGGTGTTGATGATTTTTTTCGCGAGCAACACCGTGCAAGCCGCGCCCTCGGTCACAGTCGCGACCGGCACAATGTCGCAACCGGGGCAGAGCCGGCGCAGTTCGGCCGGCACTTCGGGCTGCTGCGCGAGATGTTCCGCGAGGCAGATGAAGGTGAAATGATGCGCGCGGCGCGGGCGGATGTTTTCGATGACCCACTGGATCATCGGCCGGCCGCCGACGGGGATGAGCGGCTTGGGCGTGGTGAAGCCGGCGTTGGCGAAGCGCGCGCCGCGCCCGGCCATCGGAACGACGATTTGCAAAGTGCTCACGGTTTTGAACCTGGGTCGGTCACCCGCGCCGGATCAGAACAGCGTGTAGATGAACGGCGCGGCGCCGGTCGCCCCGAGGATGATCAGCAGCCCGAACAGCAGGAGCACGGCGATGAGCGGCACGAGCCAATACTTCTTGTTCTGCCGGAGCATGAGGAAGAATTCCCCGACAAGGCTGCCCTCGATTTGCTCGCCGGCTTTTTCAAACTGGTTCTTCTGCTCGTCGCTCATGGTGTTTCAAAACTGGCGGTAATAGCGGCTGGCTTCAATTCCTTTTTCCGCGTCGCGCCAGTAGGTCGCCGCGCTTTTGTCGAAGCCCTTGCTCAACGGCTGCCGGCCGCATGCGCGCAGCAGCCAACCGACGGGCGTCACCGCGAGGTAGAAAAACACGGTGAGCAACACATTGCTCACCACGATGCCGATGCAGCACGCGAGGAAATACCACGCGACATAAAATGGTCTGGCAATCTGCGGCACGAGCCAGAACACCACGCCGGCCGCGCAGCCGATCGCGCCAAGCCAGAGTCCAAACGGCTGCCACGCGTGCGTCTTGAGCCACGCGGCGAACAGCATGAGCGCGCCGACGATGGGGAAGCCGATGATGAGGCTCACGGCGAACTTGCGCCGCTCCGGCCGGCCGGGGTTCCAGTTGACATCTTTGAAGGGGTTGATCATGGCGGGTCAGTCGAGCGAGAAGCTGCCGAGATATTTCGCGCGCTCGGTCTCGCTCTGCTGCGGTTGCTCGGTCTTGTAGAGGATGAAATTTTCCAGCACCAGCACGTCCATGTCCGACGCCATGAAGCAGCGGTAGGCATCCTGCGGCGTGCAGACGATCGGCTCGCCACGAATGTTGAAGCTGGTGTTGATGATCACGCTGCTGCCGGTCTGCCGCTTGAACTCGCGGATGAGCCGGTAATAGCGGCCGTTGCGCCGCTCGTCCACCGACTGGATGCGCGCGGACATGTCCACGTGCGTCACGGCGGGGATCGTCGAGCGTTTCACGTTCACGCGCTTGCGGAGATCGGGGTCCTTCATCGCGCGCTGCTGCTCGGGCGTGAGGTCGCAGCGGATTTCTTTTTTTACGGGCGCGACGAGCAGCATGTAGGGCGACTCGCGATCAATTTCAAAATACTCGCCGATGTCCTCCGCGAGCACGCTCGGCGCGAACGGGCGGAAGCTCTCGCGGAACTTGATGCGGAGATTCATCTGCGACTGCATCGTCTCGTTGCGCGCGTCGCCGATGATGCTGCGGGCGCCGAGCGCGCGCGGGCCGAACTCCATCCGGTCCTGAAACCAGCCCACGACCTTGCCGCCGAGCATCGCGTTGACCGTCTCGCGCAGCAGCAGCGGCTCGTCGGCGTGGAAGTGATGCTTGATCTGTTGCGCTTCGAGGAAGGCACGGATTTCGTCGTTCGAAAACTTCGGCCCGAGCAGCGAGCCGCGGATGAGGGCGTCGGAGCCGTTGGGCTTCCGCTCGCTTTCGAGGAGGTGGAAATGCGCGAGCAACGCCGCGCCGAGCGCGCCGCCCGCGTCGCCGGCCGGCGCGGGAATCCAGATGTCCTCGAAAATTTTCGCGCGCAGCAGCACACCGTTGGCGACGCAGTTGAGCGCCACGCCGCCGGCGAGGCAGAGATATTTCGCGCCGGTGAGCTGCTTCGCCGTGCGCGCCATGCGGAGGACGACTTCCTCGGTGACCTTCTGAATCGAGGCGGCGAGGTCCATCTCGCGCTGCGTGATCATGGACTCGGCGTCGCGCGGCGGGCCGCCGAACAACTCGTCGAACGCGGGACTCGTCATCGTCAAGCCCTCGCAATAATTGAAATACTTCATGTCCATCGCCAGCGAGCCGTCGGGCTTGAGGTCGATGAGCTTGTCGAGGATGAGGTCCACGTATTTCGGCTCGCCGTAGGGCGCGAGGCCCATGAGCTTGTATTCGCCAGAGTTGACGCGGAAGCCGCAGAAGTAAGTGATCGCGCTGTAGAGCAGGCCGATGGAGTGCGGGAACGCGAGCGTCTTGAGCATTTCCAATTTGTGCCCGCGCCCGTGGCCGATGCTCGCGGTGTCCCACTCGCCCACGCCGTCCATTGTCAGCACCGCCGCCTCATCGAAGGGCGAGGGATAAAACGCGCTCGCCGCGTGCGACTCGTGGTGGCCGACGAACACGATGCGCTTCCTGTAGCGCCCGCCGAGCGCCTTCCGGATTTCGCGCGGTAGGTGCAGCTTGGTTTTCAACCACAGCGGCATCGCCATCATGAACGACCGCAGCCCCGCCGGCGCGAAGGCGAGGTAGGTCTCCAGCAGCCGCTCGAACTTCAGCAGCGGCTTGTCGTAAAACACCACGTAGTCGAGGTCCTCCGGCTGGATCCGCGCCTCGGCGAGGCAGAACTCCACCGCGTTCTTGGGAAAATTGTGGTCGTGCTTCTTGCGCGTGAAGCGCTCCTCCTGCGCGGCGGCCACGATCACGCCGTCCACCATCAGCGCGGCGGCGCTGTCGTGGTAGAACGCGGAGATGCCGAGAATTTTTGACACGCGCGGGACGTTAGCGGAACGGAAGTTTGAAATGCAATGCTCCGCGGCAGCCCACGGACCGGGTCAGATCCGGTGATCCTCGCCCTGCCCCGGCGTCGCGGCGTCCGTCACCAGTTCCAGAATTCGGCGGGCCGCGTCGGCCGGCATCGTCTCGGGCGCACCGGCGCGGATGGCCTCGACCAACCGCGCGTCCCAGCCGGCGGTGAGCGCGGTGGACATGAAGCCGGGCGAGACGGAAAAAACGCGCACGCCCCGCGCCGCATACTCGGCGGCGAGCGCAAGCGTGAGGCCACGCACAGCGTGCTTGGCGGTGGCGTAGGCGGCGAAGCCCTTCGGCGGCAGACCGTGCAACGCGGTGGTGAGCACGTTGACGATAGTCCCGCGTCCGGCACGCGCCATCGGCCGCAGCACCGCACGGGCGCACAGCCAGCTTCCTTTCAATCCCACGGCAAGGCCGCTTTCAAAATCCTCCCACCTCAAAAGGTGAAACGGCTGCGGAGCAAACGGCGCGCAGGCGTTGTTGATCAGCACGAGGCTTTCGGCGCGCTCAATCTCGGGCCGGCTCCACAGTTCTACATTCTCGCGCGTGACATCGTGGCGGATGACCTCGGAGTCGTCGCTCAGTGGCCGCAGATCGACCCGCAACTTTTCCGCCGCCGCATCGTCGTTCGCGTAAAGGCCCAGCACCCGGTGGCCCGCGCGCGCGAAGGCCAGCGCCGTCTCACGCCCGAGTCCCTTCGTCGCGCCCGTGATGATGACCGTGTGGCGGCTCACGGCGACATCACCTTCACCTGCGCGCGCGCGGTGGCGACGGCGACGCCGCGGGTCTGGTTATGGATTTTGAAATGCAGGACTACCACTTGTTGCGCATCCAGCTTCTGCGCGACCTTCGCCGACAGGCGCAGTGTGTCGCCGAGATACGAGGGCTGTACGAAACGCAGTTCGGCGGAGAGCAGTAGACTGTGCGCGCCGGGAAAAAACATCCCGATGAAATGCGACACAAACCCGCCAACGATGCCGCCGTGCATCACCCGGCCCGCGAAGCCCTTCGCCCGCGCGTGTTCCTCGTCCACATGGATCGGGCTGCGGTCATCGAAGGCGCGCAGGAAATTTTCATACACCGCCGGCGTGATGACGTAGTCGCGTTCGCGGGTCATGCCCTCGGCGATCTCGGCGTAGGAAATGATTTGCGCGGATTCCATGCCTGGCGTTCAGCGCGTGAGCGCGTCAAAGATGCTTTTCATCGCGGTCGAGTCGTTGGCGAACAGGAACAGGCTGGCCGCGACGTAGCAAAAAGTCAGCGCCACGGCCGCCGCCTGGATCGCCCGGCTCTGGTTATACGCGACGAAGCGCTCGCGCCCCAGCCACTTTTTCAACGCGATCGTGTAGTAGTGGTTCGCCACGACGCCGAGCGCGTGCGCCGCGCCGAACGCCGCGTAGTTCCAACCCACGCCGTGCCACACGCCCACGAGCAGGAAGACGACGACGATGGTCAACGCGATGGCGTGGTTCGCGCGCGTCGGCCCGAACGCGCGCACGAGCGCCTTCGAGAGCGGCGAGAAGACCACTTCCCTCATGTATTGCGAGAGCGTGAGGTGCCAGCGGTTCCAGAAATCCTTCACGTTCCGCGCGGCGAAGGGCCGGTCGAAATTTTCCGCCACCGCGATGCCCATCAGGCCCGCGCCGCCGATGGCGAGGTCGCAGAAGCCGGAGAAATTGCAGTAGAGGTAAAGGTAGTAGGCCACCACCGCGACGGGCAGGTCCACCCAATGATGCGGATGGCCGTCGAGCAGCAGCACGGAGTAGGTGAGTTGGAGCAGCAGCGCACCGAAGAATTTGAATTTCACCGCGCCGACCAGCACGCGCAGCAGCGCGCGGCCGACGGGAATCTGCGGCCGATCCGTTTCGCCGAACGCGCGGACGTGCTGGCGGTAGGGGCTGATCGGCCCGACGGAAAGCGTGGGAGCGAAGAATGCAAAGCCAAGGTATTCCCAAAAGCCGGGCCGCTTCACGACGCCGTTGCGGACTTCGAGCACGAGCTGGCTGGTGCGAAACGCAAGGTAGGACAGGCCGACAAAGTGAGCGGCGAAATTGAAATGGGAGTCCTCGCGAATCTTCTCGCGCAGCCCCGCGCTCATCGCCGCCCACACGCCCACCGGCACGTAGCGGACGACGGCCAGCGCCGCGATCGGCATCAGGAACGCGAGCCACGGCAGCCACCCGGCGCGCGTCGCCCACCAGCGCAGCGCGACGTATTGCCCGCACACGAGCGCGACATACAGCATCATGAATTTCGGATTCGACTGCTGAAAGGTCAGGCCGATCACCGCCGCCAGATTGAGCACGGCAAACGCCGGCGCGCGCCCGCGCCACCGCGCGCGGACCAGCCAGCGGCCGAGGAGCACGTAGGCGGTCGCGCCGAGCAGGGTGAGTTGCCAGTCCATCCTCAGAAGCCC
>JACQFS010000217.1 GCA_016199935.1 Verrucomicrobiota bacterium | reverse complement strand
CGATCCAGGGCGGCGTGCTAAAGGGTGAAGTGAAGGACGTGCTGCTGCTCGACGTGACGCCGCTTTCGCTCGGCATCGAGACGCTCGGCGGCGTGTTCACCAAGTTGATCGAACGCAACACCACGATCCCGACGCGCAAATCGGAAATTTTCTCCACCGCGAGCGACAACCAGCCCGGCGTGGAGATTCACTGCCTCCAGGGCGAACGGCAGTTTTCGCGCGACAACAAGACCATCGGCAAATTTCACCTCACCGACCTGCCCCCGGCTCCGCGCGGCGTGCCGCAGATCGAGGTGGCGTTCGACATTGATGCCAACGGCATTTTGAACGTCAGTGCGAAGGATCTTGGCACCGGCAAGGAACAGAAGATCACCATCACCGCGTCCAGCGGCCTCTCGAAGGACGAGGTTGAGAAGATGCGCAAGGACGCCGAGGCCCACGCCGAGGAGGACAAGCAGAAGCGCGAGGAAATCGAGACGCGCAACGAGGCCGACAATCTTGTCTATCGCATGGAGAAATTTCTCAAGGAGAACGCCGACAAGATCGGCGGCGAGAAGGAGAAGGTCGAGACGGCCATCGCGGGCCTGAAGGAATCGCTCAAGGGCACCGACACCGCGGCCATCCGCAGCGCCATGGAAAAGGTGAACGAGACGATGCAGACGGCGAGCGCGGAGCTTTACAAGAACGCCTCAGCCAAGACCGCCTCCACGCAGGCCGACGCCGCCGGCAAGTCCGCCGACGCGGGCAAGGAACCCGGCAAGAAGGACGATGGCACGGTCATTGATGCCGAGGTCGTGGACGAGAAGAAGTAAACAAGCCGTGCAATTCCATTATCCATACAAAGCAAATAAAGCCCGACTGGTTCGTAGCGGCTTGAACGACATTAACCGGCTTGCGCTAATTCGGGGTAACCCAACCGCGACTATTCTTGTTGCAAGTAAGGAGCAACTCCGAGATGGGGGAGGAAGTTTTACCCTTGGCCTTGGCAACGCCTACAATCCTTTGGTTGAAGCAAATCAGTTCCAAGGAGTTGGTGTGACAATCCATTTGGAAACTGACGGCCGCAAGCAATTCGCAGGCGCCCCCTGTTTGATTCCTCTCCAAGATTTGAACCGCGTCAGGGGCGCGATAAATGACGAGTCGGACACTATTTTTATTCCTTGGACGACGGGTGAATTGGAGAATTACCTCAAAGAATTTCCAAGGAGTGTAGAACTACCTTTCAACGAAGAAGAATTTGACCACGTTGATCGGTCTTAATTCATGATTTCCTCGCCGTGGGTGCGGCGGGATTTAATTCGAGACACCCAGTCAAACAACAAACGCAACAACACAGCAAAACTATGGCAGTCAACATCAAGCCTCTCGGCGACCGCGTTCTCGTGGAACCGCTCGAAGCAAAAGAAGTCAAAAAGGGCGGCATCATCATTCCCGATTCCGCCAAAGAAAAACCCCAGGAGGGCAAAGTGATCGCCCTCGGCACCGGCAAGACGGACGACAACGGCAAGAAAGTTCCGTTTGAAGTCAAAGTCGGTGACCGCGTTTATGTCAGCCAATACGGCGGCACGCCCATCAAGCTCGATGGCAAAGAATACAAGATCTTCAATGCCGACGATCTGATGGCCATCCTGGGTTAAACCCGTTCCACCACTCACCACACAAAATCAAATACTGAAAAATTATGGCAGCGAAACAACTCCTGTTTGACGAGGCAGCTCGTCAGTCCCTCCTCCGTGGCGTCAACAAGCTCGCCCGGGCGGTCGTCGCGACGCTCGGCCCCAAAGGCCGCAACGTCGTCATCGACAAAAAATACGGCTCCCCCACCGTCACCAAAGACGGCGTGACGGTCGCCAAGGAAATCGAACTCGAAGACCCCTACGAAAACATGGGCGCGCAGATGGTTCGCGAAGTGGCCTCCAAAACCAGCGACGCCGCTGGTGACGGCACCACGACCGCGACCGTTCTCGCCGAGGCGATTTATCGCGAAGGCCTCAAGCACGTGACCTCCGGCGCGAATCCCATCAGCCTCCAGCGCGGCATCGCCAAGGCCGTGGAAGCCGCCGTGGCGCATCTCGACAAGATCGCCAAGAAGGTCAAGGACAAGGAAGAGATCAAGCAGGTCGCGACCGTCTCCGCCAACTGGGACACTGAGATCGGCAACACCATTGCCGACGCGATGGACAAGGTCGGCAAGGACGGCACCATCACGGTCGAGGAAGCCAAGACGATTGAGACCACGCTCGACATTGTCGAAGGCATGCAGTTCGACAAGGGCTATCTCTCCCCCTACTTCGTCACCAACGCGGAGTCCATGGAGTGCAAGCTCGAGGACGCCTACGTTCTGAACTTCGAGAAGAAGATCAGCACCCTCAAGGACCTCCTCCCGGTCCTCGAGAAGGTCGCCCGCACCGGCAAGCCGTTGCTCATCATCGCCGAGGATGTCGAAGGCGAAGCCCTCGCGACGCTCGTCGTCAACAAGCTCCGCGGCACCATCAACGTCTGCGCCGTCAAGGCGCCGGGCTTCGGTGATCGCCGCAAGGCCATGTGCGAAGACATCGCCGTCCTCACCGGCGGCAAGTTCATCAGCGAGGACCTCGGCGTGAAGCTGGAGTCGCTCGAACTGACCGACCTCGGCCGCGCCAAGAGCGTGCTGATCGAGAAGGAAAACACCACCATCGTCGAAGGCAGCGGCAAGGCCTCGGAAATCCAGGGCCGCGTCGCGCAGATTCGCCGTCAGATCGAGGAAACCACCTCGGACTACGACCGCGAGAAATTGCAGGAACGCCTGGCGAAGCTCGCCGGTGGCGTAGCCGTCATCAACGTCGGCGCCGCCACCGAAACCGAAATGAAGGAAAAGAAGATGCGTGTCGAAGACGCGTTGCACGCGACCCGTGCGGCCGTCGAGGAAGGCATCGTCCCCGGCGGCGGCGTGGCGCTGCTCCGTTGCGCCGCGGCCATTGACGCCGTGAAGCTCAGCGATCCTGACGAACAGATCGGCGTGACCATCGTGGCCCGCGCGATCGAGTATCCGACCCGCTGGCTCGCCAACAACGGCGGCTACGAGGGCTCGGTCGTCGTGCAGGAAGTCAAGAAGCGCAAGGGCAACGAGGGCTTCAACGCCGCGACGGGCGGTTACGAAGACCTCGTGAAGGCCGGCGTCGTGGACCCGAAGAAGGTCACGCGCACCGCGCTCCAGAACGCGAGCTCCATCGCGGGCCTGCTCTTCACCACCGAGTGCCTCATCACCGAGGTCAAGGAAGACAAACCCGCCGCGCCCGCCGATCATCACGACGGCGGCGGCATGGGGATGTAAGCCGCACCTCGAATCCAATCACGAGCGGGGCCGGTCGCGAGACCGGCCCCGCTTTTTTCTCGTCCTCGTCGTCGTCCTCGTTCTCGTCCTCGGATTTTTCGGGGCCCGCACCCCGCCGTTCGATGGCGACGACGAGGACGAGGACGATTTGAATCTTCCTCATCACTTGACCCGGCTTCCTTCCCGGCGGATACTCGCGGGGTCAGTTCAGTGATGGGGGCGCACCGGTTTCGACCAAGTAAATGCGCCAGAGGCGGCATGCCGAGGATGTCACGTTGGCCTCGTTAAACCTCGTGGCAAAACATAAAAGCTAACGAAGAGTTCGCTCTCGCGGCCTAAGGCTGTGACGTTCGCCGGTTGACACCTGCTAGGTCGGACGAACGCAATTGCAGGCATGGCGGAAGGCGGAGACTGCGCGCCCAAGCCGAGAAAAATCCATGCAGACTAAGCAGCGGGATTCGTGTCCGACCGGCATCCCGCAGCCGACAATTCCGTCGGACTAAGCATGTAGTCGCGGCTGGTTCACTTGCCTGGGACGCGGGTTCAACTCCCGCCGCCTCCACCATTTAACTTGGTTGCCTTATTAAAACACGCGACGAAACGGATAGCCGTCACTCCAGGTGGTAGCCACGCCAGACCCAGACGAGAGTATCCGCCAAGGTTTGCTCGAACACACGGCGGTCGCAGTGTCCCGTCGCGCGGCTGAAGACGAAGCGGTGATGGTAGCCCTTGGCTTGCAGGGCGGCGGCCGTGCGTTGGCCGGCGATCACCCAGTTGTGATGCGTCTCCTCGGGGTCTTTCGCGCGCAGATCGTTTTCGGAGACGTGAGTGAAAATGCGTAGAGGTTTCTGCTCACTCTTCTCGATGAGTTTCATCCCCGAATGGTATTCCCACGCGCCGAGCGGGAATTTGACTTCTTCCGCTGCGTCGTCATCCTGCTGGTCAACGAACGTCCCCGAGTAGGCGATCACGCGGCGGAAGAGGTCCGGGCGAAACCAGCCCATGGTCAACGCCGCCGCGCCTCCGGAACTGCACCCGATCACGGCCCGGCCCAACGGGTTGCGGGTCAGGGCGAGCTTCGGAAAGGCGGCTTTGATCTCCGCGTTGGCCAGCACGACGGGGAACACCTCGTCGTTGATGAAGCGGGCGAGCCGGTCGGACATCGTGTCGTATTCCAAACCGCGCTCGCTTTTCTTGCCGTCGTTCCCGCCGTTCTGGACGGCGATGGCAATGAACGGCGGCAGTTTGCGGTTCGGATCTTTTGAAATCGTGAGGTTGTCGAGCGCATTGCGGACGAGGGCCAGCTGACCGGGTCCGTCATGGATGACGAGCACGGGAGCAGGCGTGCCGTCCCGGTAGGCGGCGGGCACGTAAACGAAAATCTTACGCTCGGTGCGCACCGGCTTCTTCGCAGGATCCAGCGTGCGATCGTCACCCCGGAAGATTTTGCTGTCGGCCAGGCGCAGGACGAACTCGAAGTATTTCCCTTTTGGATTACCGCGGTCGGTCAGGTCCGGATCAACCTTGTATTGAGGGCCGACGGTAAAATTTCCGTCGCCTGGTGAACCGGGATTCTCGGCAGAGGACTCGGCTGCAA
Organism: Verrucomicrobiota bacterium; assembly: GCA_016199935.1. Classification (GTDB taxonomy): domain Bacteria; phylum Verrucomicrobiota; class Verrucomicrobiia; order Limisphaerales; family JACQFS01; genus JACQFS01. The sequence continues at coordinate 20,086 of JACQFS010000217.1, read as the reverse complement.
TTGCGGCGCGGGCGAGCAGAGCGGCAAGCGTCACGAGGCAAAGGCAAATCCCGGGCGGTATCCTGCGCGAATTGATCATGGGCGAGTGGTAAGCCCAAACCCCCGTCGAATCAATTGCTCATCTTCCGAATCCCCGCCCCGCCGCACTCTCAAATACCAAATCGGGCACCAACCCGAATTTTGCCGTATTGACACGGTCGGTCTGAGTTCTAATGTTTCGCCCGTGGGGCCGCACGACCGAAAGTGAAGCGGCGGTGCGCGGCCAGATTTCGATTCGGGTGGCAGCACGTTTCTTCAGCGGGGTTCCCCACCCCCACCTCCTTGGCGTCTGCTGCCCGAATCATTTTTTTCGGCGGCGAGTTCGCCGTTGACTTGCCAAAGTCACGTCCCTACTTTGCCGCACCCCAAACGCGGGGGTGTAGCTCAATTGGTTAGAGCGCTGCCCTGTCACGGCAGAGGTTACGGGTTCGAGCCCCGCCACTCCCGCCATTCCGTTCGGACGCCTCCCGCACCCGACTGGCGATGGAAATTCCCCCCGCCCTACTCCCGGCCCAGCGCTTCCGACACCAGCGCGCGCGCGCGTTCCACGAGGTGCAAATCTTCCGCAAAATTTCCGAATCGCAAAGGTGGCAAACCGCTCTGCGCCGCACCGACCAGATCACCCGGCCCGCGCAGTTTCAAATCCGCCTCGGCAATCTTGAAGCCGTCGCTCGTGTCCTCCAGCACCTTGAGTCGCTCCTGCGCCGCCGGCGTCTTCGCCGAGGCCACGATGATGAAATAGGACTCGTGCGCGCCGCGCCCGATGCGCCCGCGAAGCTGGTGCAACTGCGCGAGGCCGAACGTTTCCGCGTTCTCGACGAGCATCACCGTCGCGTTCGGCACGTTCACGCCGACCTCGACAACCGTCGTGGCGAGCAGCGCTTGGAGATGATTCGCACGGAAGGCCGTCATCACCCGCTCCTTCTCGTCCGCGCGCAGGCGCCCGTGGAGCAGGCCGATTTTGAACGGCGCAAGCGCGGCGCAGACTTTCTCGAACTCGGCGGTCACGGCCTTCACCTCCCCCGCCCCGCTGTCTTCGACGCGCGGATAGACGATGAAGACCTGCCGGCCCTTGCCAATTTCGTCGCGGATGAACTTCCACACCTTCGGCAACGCCTCGGCCGCGCGCACGAACGTCCGCACACGCCCGCGGCCCGCCGGCATTTCATCAATGACCGAAATGTCGAGGTCGCCATAAACGGTGAGCCCGAGCGTGCGCGGGATGGGCGTCGCGGTCATCACGAGCAGATGCGGATACGCGCCCTTGCGCACCAGCCGCTCGCGCTGCGCGACGCCGAACTTGTGCTGCTCGTCAATGATCACGAGCCCGAGCCGCTCCGGCGCGAAGCCGGCCTCGATGAGCGCGTGGGTGCCGATGGTTAGCGATGCTGGATGCTGGATGCCGGATGCGGGATGCGCGGAGCCGCCTTGGAAGTTGAGCGTTGAATGTTGAATGTTGGAAGTTTTCACCGAACCCGTGCGGGCCTCCACGCCGAGGCCCAGCGGTTCCAGCCACTCGCAAAAGGTCCGGTAGTGTTGCTCCGCCAGGCTTTCCGTCGGCGCCCTGATCGCAACGTGGAAGCCGCTCTCCAGCGCCATCAACGCGGCGCACGCGGCCACGACGGTCTTGCCGGAGCCGACATCGCCCTGGAGCAGCCGGCGCATCGGGTGCGCGCCGCCGAGGTCGGCGCGGATTTCCTTGAGCACCTTGGTCTGCGCCGACGTGAGCGCGAAGCCGAGGCGCGCGAGGAACGGCTTGATGAGCCGGTTGTCACCCGCGCACGGCAGGCCGCGCGCGTTCGCCAAAAGTTTTTTCCGCCGCCGCTGCATCGCGAACTGCACTTCGATGAACTCGTCGAGCGCGAGCCGCTGCCGCGCGAACTCGACGTCCGTGAATTCATTTGGAAAATGAACCATCCGCAGCGCGTTCGAGCGTGGCGGCAGATTTTTCAGCACGATCTCCGGATGCGGCTCGGCGACGAGCGGCTCGCATCGATCCAGCGCGCGCCACACCAGCGTGCGCATCATGCGCGCCGTGAGTCCCTCGGTGAGCGGGTGCACGGGCACGATGCGGTTGACGTGGATGAATTCGTCCTCGCCGCCCTCGATGAGTTCGGTCTCGGGATGGTCAATGGTGCGCGGACGCAGCGACTCGGGTTTGCCGAAGATGAGGAACTCGCGACCGACCGAGTAATAGTCTTCGTGCCACGTCTGCATCTGCCACCAGCGGCAATGCAGCCGGGCCGAGCCGTCATCGAACACGCACTCGAACATCGCGCGCGTGCCCTTCTTCCATCGCTTCACGCCGGCGGCGACGATCTTGCCACGCACGGTGGCGGCCTCGCCCAGTTTCAGTTCGGCGATGGCGAGAAACTTCCGGCGATCCTCGTAACGGCGCGGCGCGTGAAGCAACAGGTCGCCCACGGTCCGAAGTTCCAACCGCTCCAGCATCTTCACGCGCTTGTCGCCAACGCCCAGCAACGCCGTGAGCGGCGAGTCGGGCGTGAGTTGCGGCACGGGCGGCATGACGCTGTGGTTGTAAGGGAGGGCGTCGGAAGTTTCGAGTATTCAGTGTTCAGTTTTCAGTGTTCAGTCCGCCGGTTGGAATCGAACGCGCTTCGTCTGACAACTGAACACTGACGACTGAATACTTCTCGCGGCGCGACTTTCCCCTTTCGCCCGCCGCCTTCACCCGCCACACTCCGCGCCCGATGGCTGAAGATTTTGCCGAAGACGATTCGCCCCTGGACCGCTTGTGGGACGAATACGCGCTCGCGTTCAAGGGATTCGACGACCTCACGCTCGCGCGCTGGATGTCGCAGACGCTGGCGCAATTCGAAGGTCGCGTGTGGCGGCTGTCGCATCCGCTGTTCGGCGCGTATCGGCTCGCGGCGCAGATCGCGCGCGACCGGCATCTTACGCTGCGGAGCCTCGTCACGCTCCCGGCGAATTATCCAGCCGCGCCGTGTTGCGGAGCGCCGCTGCTGCCGTTGCTCACGCGCGACGTGCTGGAGTCGGGGCTGGTCTGCCAGCATTGCAACGGCACCTGCGTCCCGTTGGAGGAAATTCCCGGCGCGTTGCTGCCCGAGGTCCGCGCGTGGGCCGAGGAATACGCGCCGATCCACCAGGTCGCGCACTGGGATGATCGGCAGCGCAAGTCCGCGCGCAGTTACGACCGCGCCTACGAGGACGCCGCGCAGTCCGCGGAGAAACTGCTCGCGCTCGCGGGCACCGGGCTCGCGCCGAAATTTCTCGAACAGCTCCCGACCTTGATCTGGGAGGATCAGGACGAATGCCTCGAAGTCCGGCCGGAGGATGTGCCGGTCTGAAGTCGGAGCGTTGGGTGTCCACCCTTCAGGGTGTCCGGTGCCTGCCGACACGCAGAAGCGTGGACACCGAACCGCCGCTTGAAACTTGCGCCTGCCCGCGGCGTCACCATCCGCGAAGAGAATTTGAAATGAGCACCTCCGAAACAAATGCCCCGCCCGTTCTTGTCCCCGCACCCCGACGGCGCTCGGGCGGCCTGTGGTGGAAGGTGCTGCTCGGGCTGTTCGGTTGCGGGGTGCTCCTGCTCGTCATCCTCGCGCTGTCGCTCGGGAACATCGCGCGCCGGGTGGTGCGGACGCAGATCGAACGCGTAACCGGGATGCCCACGGAAATTGATTCCTTGAAACTATCCCTGCGCCCGCTGGGCATCCGCATCGCCGGCTTTCGGATGATGAACACGCCGGAGTTCGGCGGAACGGAATTTTTGAACCTGCCCGAGCTCGCCGTGAGCGTGGACCGCGAGCCATCCACCAACGGCCAGTCGAAGCTGCAGGAACTGCGCATCAACCTCGCGCGAGTCAATGTGGTGGTGGACCAGAAGGGCCGGAGCAATCTCGACGCGTTGCAGGAGCGGGGCGAGGCGGAGCGCAAGCGGCAGTCCCTCAAGCGCGGCACCAACGCGCCGCCGGCCGCGGACGCGAAGGAGATGCCGCCCATCGCGCGCCTGGAGTTGTCGCTGGGCGAACTTCATTTCGATGATCAGCGCGACCCCAACGCGACCAAGACGCTCCGCTTCCGCTGGACCAACGAGGTGATGACGAACGTTGTCTCGCGCGACGACCTCGGCGGGAGGCTGCTGGTGCTCGCGGTCACGCGGGGCGCAACGATGCAGGGGGAGAAACTCAACGATCCCTACTCGTTGCTTGAGCTCATCGGAAAGTTGCTGAAGCCGTCGGGGAATTGAGGGGTGGGCGAGTCCACCCGGACTTGGGGCTTTGCACACGCCGGCTCGGCCTTTATCTTTTTCCCGCACCAGAACCATCACGTGAAACTCCCACTCGCCTACGGTCGTGGACATTTGAACGTCGAGCTGCCCGACGACCGCACGAAAGTCGTTGAGCCATCGCACGCGCCAGGCCTCGCCGACGAGCGGGCGGCGGTGCTGGACGCGCTGCGTCAGCCCATCGCCGCCAAGCCGTTGCGCGATTGGGTCAAGCCGGGCGACAAAGTTTGCATCGTCTTCACCGACATCACGCGGGCCACGCCGAACGAACGGCTCATCCCGTGGCTGCTCGACTTTCTCGCACCACTTGTGCCGCGCGAAAACATCACGCTGCTCAACTCCACCGGCACGCACCGGCCGAACACGCGCGCGGAGTTGGAGCAGTTGCTCACGCCGGCCGTCGTTGCAAATTACCGCGTGCTGAACCACGAGTGCGAGCGTGCCGAGGACCTCGTCCCCTTCGGCGTCACGCGCGACGGCGCTCCCGCCCTGCTCAACCGCCACCTCGCGCACGCGGATGTGCGGATAATCACCGGCTTCATCGAACCGCACTTCTTCGCCGGGTTCAGCGGCGGGCCCAAGGGCATCATGCCCGGCTGCGCGGGACTCGCGACGGTGATGAGCAACCACGGCGCGCGCCACATCGGCGACCCGAAGGCCGCGTTCGGCATCACCGCCGGCAATCCGATCTGGGAGGAAATGCGCGACATCGCGCAGCGCGTCGGGCCGAGTTTTTTGCTCAACGTCACGCTCAACGAACGGCGGCAGATCACCGGCGTCTTCGCGGGCGACCTCGTCGAGGCGCACCGAGCGGGGTGCGAATTCGTCCGTCGCTCCGCGATGCAGCGCGTGAAGTCGCCGTTTGAAATCGTGGTGACGACGAACAGCGGCTATCCGCTCGACCAGAATCTTTATCAGGCGGTGAAGGGCATGAGCGCCGGCGCGCGCATCCTGCAGCCGGGCGGGCTGCTGCTGCTCGCGTGCGAGTGCGGCGAAGGCGTGCCGGCGCGGAGTCCGTTCGATCGGTTGCTCCGCAGCGCGCGGAGCCCGGAGGAAATTCTCGCGCGACTGGCGACGCCGGGATTCGTCGCGCCCGAGCAGTGGCAGGCGCAAATCCAAGCGCTCATCCAGCGCCGCGCGCGGGTGGAGATTTACAGTTCGCTCCCGGAGGAAGTGACGCGCGGCTGTTTCCTCACGCCTTGTGCGGACATCGGCGCGCGCGTGAAGGCGGAGCTGCACCGGCTCGGCCCGGCTGCGCGCGTGGCGGTGTTGCCGCAGGGACCGCTGACGATTCCATATCTGGCTTAGCTTGCGAAAGGTCCGCGGCTCTTATAGCTTTCGCCCGCTTTGATCTTGGGAGGCGGAGGATCGCTCCCGGCTTCGGCCGGGGGAGGAAAGTCCGAGCTCCGCAGGGCACGATGCCGCGTAACCCCGGATTCGTCCGGGGATACACGCGGGCGGCGGGACGCGAGTCCCGCCGACGGACAGTGCCACAGAAAACAAACCGCCGATGGTCCCGGCAACGGGAATCAGGCAAGGGTGAAAAGGTGCGGTAAGAGCGCACCGCCCGAAGCGCAAGCGACGGGGCACGGAAAACCCCATCGGGTGCAAGGCCAAATAGGGAATCCTCGACGCGGCCCGCGTCAGGCCCGCGCAAGCGGACCGGGTTCCGGGTATCGGCTGCTCAGATAAATGATCCTCTCCGTCGCGCAAGCGACGCAGACAAAACTCGGCTTACAGCCTCCCGGGGTCAAAGCACCGCTCGCGCGGGGGAATTGGAAGCTTGACGCTTCTCCCCCGGCTTCCTAACCTACCATCAACTTAGAGACGATTGCCGGGGTTCCCCGGCGTGCGAAGTCGGACAGTCATCTGCCGACTTTTTTGTTTCTCCGGGTTCGACGGGCGGCGTGTCCGCCCACGGTTGCAATGCGTTGAAACGTATGAATTCCGAACTGTTGGCCATTTTGGACTTTTGGGAACGCGAGAAGGGCATCAGCAAGACGGTGCTCCTGGCCGCGGTCCAGGACGCCCTGCTGTCGGCGGCCAAGAAGGCGGTCGGCCCGGCGCGCGATCTGCGTTGCGTCATTGACGAGAAGTCCGGCGACATCAAGGCGTTCGCCAAGCTCGTCGTTTCCGAAAAGGTTGTCTACAAGCACGACCAGATTTCTGTTTTCGACGCCCGCCGCATCAAGCCCGATGCCGCGGTCGGCGAGGAACTCGAACTTGAAGTCACGCCAACGGGCTTCGGACGCATCGCCTCGCAGAACGCCAAGCAGGCCCTCATGCAGCATCTGCGCCGCGCCGAGAAGGAGAACATCATCGCTGAGTTCAAGGACCGCGTGGGCGACATCGTCAGCGGCACCGTCCGGCGTTTCGAGCGCTCGGACGTGATCGTGGATCTGGGAAAATTTGAGGCCATCCTCCCCAACCGCGAGCGCGTGCCGACGGAGGAATATCAGCAGGGCGACCGCATCCGCTGCCTCGTCAAGGCGCTGGAGCAGGGGCCGCACGGCCCGGAGATCATCCTCAGCCGCGCCGACCCGCAGTTCGTCATCAAGCTTTTCAAACTCGAAGTCAGCGAGATCAACGACGGCACCATCGAGCTCAAGGGCATCGCCCGCGAGCCGGGGTTCCGCACCAAGCTCGCCGTGCATTCGCGCGACGACAAGGTGGACCCCGTCGGGGCGTGCGTGGGGCTGCGCGGCCAGCGCGTGAAGAACATCGTGCGCGAGCTGAACAACGAGAAAGTGGACATCATCAAGTGGTCCACCAACACTCGCGATTTTTTGACCAACGCCCTCGCGCCCGCCAAGCTCAAGAGCTTCGAGCTCGACGATGCCAACAAGCGCGCGCGGATCCTAGTCAGCGACGACCAGCTCTCGCTCGCCATCGGCAAGCGCGGCCAGAACGCGCGGCTGACCTCCAAGCTCACCGGCTGGCACGTGGACATCGAGGCCGAGCAGGTTTCGATCGTGGGCTTCGAGCAGAAGGTCGCGGGCGCCGTCAAGGCGCTGGCGGCCATTCCCGGGCTCACCGAGGCGCAGGCCAGTGTGCTGGTGCACGCCGGTTTCCTGAATGTCGAGACCCTGGCGCAGGCCGGGGTGGAAGATTTGAAAGAGATTCCCGAGATTGGCGAACAGGCCGAGGCGGTGGTTGCCGCCGTGAAGGCCGAAGCTGAACGTCGCGGGAAAGATCCGAGCAACGGTTGAAAGAGTTGAAGCGCATGACCGGTTTCGTGTCAGCATGAAAACGTTCCCGGTCAGCCGCGCGGCCGAAGTCACATTATGCCCGTCCGTATTTACGACATCGCAAAGAAGCTTGGCGTTGAAAGCAAGGTCGTCCTTGTCAAAGCCAAGGAACTGGGCATAGCCGCCGCCAAGGTTCCCTCCAGCTCGCTCGACAAGATCACGGCCGAGTTCCTCGAAGAAAGCCTCGGGGGCGTCAAGAAACCCGAGCCGCCCCCGCCGACTGCCGAGAAAGCCCTCGTCGTCATCTCTGAACCGCCCCCGTCACCAGCATCGGCTGACATTCCCGCGCCAGTTGAGGCCAAGACTCCGCCCGCACCTGCGCCGCTTGCCCCGCCGCCCGCACCCGTAGTTCCGCTCGCGCCGCCCACCCCGCCTCCGCCCCCGCCGGGACCGCAGCGCGGCGACCTCGTCGGCCGCATCAATCTTCCCACCCGCCCGGCCCCGCGCGCGCCCGAGCCACGGCCCGCGTCCGGCGCGCGTCTGCCCGGCTCGCCCGGCCGGTCGCTCGGCAACGACCGCCGGCCCGCTCCCGGTGGACGTGGTTTCACCCGCGCCGATCAACCGCCCGCGAAACCGCCCGCGCCGCCCAAGCCCGTCCAGCCGAAGGTCGTCACGCCGGTTGACGCGCCGGTGATTTCCATCAAGCCGCCCATCATCGTCCGCGACCTCGCGGAGAAAATGAACGTCAAGCCGTTCAAGCTCATCGCCGACCTTATGGAGCTCGGCGTCTTCGCGAACGTCAACCAGGCGCTCGACGAACTCATCGCCCAGCGCGTCGCCGCCAAGCACGGCTTCCGTTTCGAGGCCGAGAAACGCGATCGTGGCGGCGGCACCGTCCACGCGCCCATCAAGAAGGTCGAAGCCGACGTCATCCAGGACAAGCCCGAGCATCTCAAGACGCGTCCGCCCGTCGTCACCATCATGGGCCACGTGGACCACGGCAAGACCACGCTCCTCGACACCATCCGCAAGGCCAGCGTCGCCGCGGGCGAAGCCGGTGGCATCACCCAGCACATCGGCGCCTACACCATCACCGTTCCGCATCCGGAGAAAAAAGGTGAACTCGCGCCGATCACGTTCCTCGACACCCCGGGCCACGCCGCCTTCTCCGCCATGCGCGCGCGCGGCGCGAACGTCACCGACATCGTCGTCCTTGTCGTCGCCGCCAACGACGGCGTGATGCCGCAGACGCTCGAAGCCCTCAGCCACGCGCAGGCCGCGAAAGTGCCGATCATCGTTGCCGTCAACAAGTGCGACCATCCGAACGCGAACGCGATGAAGGTCCGCCAGCAGTTGCAGGAAAAGGGGCTCGTGCCGGACGAATGGGGCGGCAACACCATCTTCGTGGATTGCTCCGGCCTGACGAAACTCGGCGTGGACAAGCTCCTCGAGATGATCGTCTTTCAGGCCGACCTCCAGGAACTCAAGGCCAACCCCGACCGCAAGGCCATCGGCAACGTCATCGAGTCCGGCCTCGAGCCCGGCGGCCCGACCGCCACCGTGCTCGTGCGTAAAGGCACGCTCCGCCTGAGCGACATCATTCTGTGCGGCCAGTTCTACGGCCGCGTCCGTGCGCTCATCAACGAGGAAGGCCAGCGCCTGAAGGAAGCCTCACCCTCCGTCGCCGTGAAGGTGCTCGGTCTCAACGGCGTGCCCGAGGCCGGCCTCGAGTTCACCGTCATTGAAAGCGAAAAGGACGCGCGCCAGATCACCGGCGAGCGCCAGCAGGAAGCCCGGCTCGCCGCCCAGGAGGAGCGCCGCCCGAAGGTCACGCTGGAAAATCTTTTCACCACGCTCGCCGCTGGCCAGTCCAAGTCCCTCAAGATTGTCGTCAAGGCCGACATGCAGGGCTCCGAGGAAGCCATCGTCGAGGCGCTCAAGAAGATCGAATCCGACAAGGTCACGCTCGATGTCATCCACGCCGGCGTCGGCACCATCACCGAATCCGACGTGCTGCTCGCCTCCGCGTCCAAAGCCATCGTGCTTGGCTTCCACACGCGCATTGACGTGGGCGTGTCCGATGTCGCCAAGCGCGAGGCCGTGCAGATCAAGCTCTACTCGATCATCTACGAGTTGATTGACGAGGTGAAGGAGTCCATGGCCGGCCTGCTCGAGCCCGACGCGAAGGAGACGATCATCGGCTCCGCGGAAGTCCGCCAGGTGTTCGAACTCTCCAAGGGCGGCAACGTCGCCGGCTGCATCGTCAACAACGGCCGCATCACCCGCGGCAAGGTGCGCGTTTCGCGCCGCAAGAGCCTGCTCTACGAGGGCGCCATCACCTCGCTGCGCCGCTTCCAGGACGAGGCGAGCGAGGTCCGCTCCGGCCTCGAATGCGGCATCCGCATCGATGGCTTCAACGAATTCCAGGTCGGCGACACCATCGAATCGTTCACCATCGAGAAGGTGGCGGCGAAACTGTGAGATTGATCCGGAGCGCGATCCGGAAAACCGGTTTCCACCTCCCTTCGCAATCACAATCATAATTTTCATCCCGCGCTCCCGCCGCTGTCCGCCATGCAAACCCTCCGCCTCGAACGTGTCCGTGAACTCCTCAAGCGCGCGATCAGCGAAGTGTTGCGCCGCGAGGTGCCCATGAGCGACTGCGGCCTCATCAGCGTCAACGATGTGAAGGTCGCCAAAGATCTCCAGAGCGCGCTCGTCTTCGTCGGCGTCGTCGGCTCCGAGCCGCAGAAGAAAAAGGCCGGCGCGTTTCTCGGCAAGGAGGCCAAGCGACTCCAGACCCTCGTCGGCGCCGTGGTCGAACTCCGCTACACGCCGCGGCTTAAGTTCATCGCCGATGATTCCATCGAGCGCGGCAACCGCGTCATTGCGATCCTCGACGAACTCGAAACCAAGCCGCCCGAGCCATGAAGCAGCGCCCGCAGATCATTGAGCGCCTCCTCGCCGCCATCGCCGGCGCGCGGCGCATCTGCGTGGTCGGCCACATCCGGCCCGATGGCGACTGCATCGGCTCGCAACTCGGCCTCACCCTCGCGCTCCGCAACGAGGGCAAGGACGTGACCTGCTGGAACCAGGACCCCGTGCCCGACAAGCTCCGCTTCCTCGATCCCGACCGGCTCGTTCAGCCGCCGCGCCGCGGGCAGAAGTTCGACCTCGTGATCGCGACCGACTGCGCGAGCTTCGAGCGCCTCGGAAAAACCGGCGACTGCATCACCAACCGCAAATCGCTCCTCAACATTGACCACCACGCGAGCAACACCCGCTACGGCGATGTGAATTGGGTCTCGCCGCGCGAGCCTTCGTCCGGCGAGTTGATTTTCCGCCTGCTCAAGGAAGCGCGCTGGCCCATCACGCAGGAGATCGCCGACAACCTCTTCGCGGCGATCTCGACGGACACCGGCTCTTTTCAATATCCGACCACGCGCCCGGCCACCCTCCACGCCGCCGCGGATCTCATCAAGCGCGGCGCGAACCTTGGCAAAGTCTGCCAGGAAATCTACCAGTCGTTCCCGCTCGCGCGCGTGAAGCTCGTGAAGCACGTCTACAATCGTTTCCACCTGACCGACCACGACCGCATCGCCTACTTCTGGCTCAAGCAGGCGGACTTCTCGCGCACCGGCGCGGGGCCGGAGGACGCCGAGGGATTGATTGATCACATCCGCGCCATCGAACCGGTGGTCATCGCCGTGGTGTTCGAGGAACTCGGGCCGGAACTCACGCGCATCAGTCTGCGCTCGAAGGACAGCGCGGTGAACGTCAACGAGGTCGCGCAACTGTTCGGCGGTGGCGGCCACAGTGCGGCGGCCGGCGCGCGCATCGAGGGCCGGCCGCTCGCCGTTCAGCGCCGCGTCATCGCCGCGGTGAAAGCCACGCTCAAGGCAGCCAAATAATTTCGCCGATGGCCCTGATTGAATTCTCCCCGCTCGACGGCGGCCTGCTCGTGGACAAGCCCGCCGGCTGCACGTCGCACGACGTCGTGGACCGCATCCGCCGGAAGTTTGGGATCAAGAAGGTCGGCCACTGCGGCACGCTCGATCCCAACGCCACCGGCCTGCTCATCATCGTCCTCGGCCGCGGCACCAAGCTCTCGGAGAAGTTGATGGGCGCCGACAAAGTTTACGAGGGCGACATCAAGTTCGGCGAGGCCACCGACAGTTACGACTGCGACGGCGCAATCACCGCGACGTTGCCCGTCCCGCCGCTGACCGTGGAGCAGCTCAACGAATCCGCCACCGCATTCATCGGCGACCTCCAGCAAGTGCCGCCGATGGTCTCCGCGAAAAAGCTGGCGGGCGTGCCGCTCTACAAACTCGCGCGCAAGGGTGTCGAGGTCGTGCGCGAGCCGCGGCTCGTCCACGTTTACAACTTTCGCTTCACCACCTACACCGAACCCGTGGGCACTTTCCGGCTCGCCTGCACCAAGGGCACCTACGTGCGCAGCGTTGCGCACGAGCTCGGGCAGAAGCTCGGCTGCGGCGCGCACCTGCTCACGCTGCGCCGGACGGACATCGGAAAATTCACCGTGGCCGCCGCCGCGCCGCTGGACCAGATTCTCGCCCTGCCGGTGAGCGAACTGGAAAAGCGGGTGATTCCGTTTTTGAAATTGGCGACCGGCGGCTGATCCATTTACGCATTACTCCTTACGTGCGTAAGGAGTAAGAAGTAATCCGTAACCATGCGCGTTCTCGCACAACCATCCGACCTCCGCGCCCCGCGCGTTTGCGCGGCCATCGGCTTTTTTGACGGCGTGCATTTGGGCCACCAGCAGGTCGTGCGGCAGATGATTGATGACGCGCGGCTGCACGAGGCCGCCGCGGTGATCGTCACGTTCGATGTGCATCCGAACACCGTGGTCGCGCCCGGTCGCGCGCCGCGGCTCATCTATCCATTGAACCAGCGGCTCCACGCGCTCGGCTCGCTCGGCGCGGACGCGCTGTGGCTCATCCGCTTCGACCGCGCGTTCAGCGAGAAGACCGGCGAGCAGTTCGTGCGCGAAATGGTGAGCGGGTTCGGCGAAGTCAACAGCCTGTGCGTGGGCGGCGATTTTTCCTTCGGCCACCAGCGCAGCGGTGACGTGGCGCTGCTCAAGCGGCTCGGGGCGGAGTTGAAGTTCACGGTCCACGGGCTGGCGTCCGTCGCGCTCGACGGCGAGCCGGTCCGCAGCACGCGCGTTCGCGAACGCATCCGCGCCGGCGATTTCGACGGTGCGAGTCAGATGCTCGGCCGCGCGTATTCCCTGTGCGGCACCGTGGTGCGCGGCGACGGCCTCGGCCGCCAGCTCGGCTTCCCGACGGCGAACCTCGACGTGGCCGGCCTCGAACTTCCGCCGAGCGGCGTTTACGCCGTGCAGGCGCGCCTCGGCGACCACCCGCACCATGCGGCTCTGAACATCGGCTTCCGGCCCACGCTCGCGAAGTCGGAGCCGTCGCTTCAGGTCGAGGCGCACCTGCTGGATTTTTCGGGCGACCTTTACGGACAAGAAATGGAACTTACCTTCGTCGCCCGGCTGCGCGACGAGCAGAAGTTTTCCTCGCCCGCGGCGCTGAAGGAACAGATCGCACGCGACCTCGCCCGGGCGCGCGCGGTGTTCGCGTGAAACCCGATCGCCAACCCATGCGTCTCCCGCTTTGCCCTTGCAGTCCCCTGCCCTCGCGCTAATTCTTTCGCCCCTGATTTGACATGAACTATCGCATCTCGACCCGTGCCGCCGCGCTCGCGCCCTCGCTGACCCTCGCCATTGACTCGAAAGCCAAGGCGATGAAGGCCGACGGCATTGACGTCGTCGGCTTCGGTGCCGGCGAACCGGACTTCGACACGCCGCAGCACATCAAGGACGCGTGCGCGCAGGCGCTCGCCGCGGGCTTCACCAAATACACGCCGGCCGCCGGCATTCCCGAATTGCGCCAGGCCATCGCCGACAAACACAAGCGCGAGAACGGACTGAACTACAAACCGTCGCAGATCATCGCCTCCTGCGGCGGCAAGCACGCGTGCTACAACGTCATCCTCGCCACGTGCCAGGAAGGCGACGAGGTCATCATCCCCGCGCCGTATTGGTTGAGCTATCCCGAGATGGTGAAACTCGCGGCGGCGACGCCGGTGATTTTGCAGACGACGGATCAGACGGAGTTCAAGGTCACGCCCGCGCAGTTGCGCGCCGCCTTCACGCCGAAGTCGCGGCTGTTCATCCTCAACACCCCGAGCAATCCGACGGGCAGCGTCTATACTCCCGCCGAAATCAAGGCGCTCACCGACCTCTGCATCGAGCGCGGCGTGCTCATCATGAGCGACGAGATTTACGAGCACCTGCTCTACGACGGAGCGGTGCATCAGAGCGCCGCGAGTTTTTCGCCGGCGCACTACGAGCACACGATCATCGTGCATGGTTTTGCCAAGGCGTGGAGCATGACGGGCTGGCGGCTGGGCTGGTGCGCCGCGCCCGAGCCGATCGCGAAGGCGATTGATGCGATCCAAGGGCACAGCACGAGCAACCCCACGAGCTTCGCGCAGAAGGGCGGCGTCGCCGCGCTCAACGGGCCGCAGGACCACCTCCGCGGCTGGCTCGGCGAGTTCGCGCGCCGGCGCAGTTACGCGCATCAGAAACTCAATGCGATGCCCGGCATCACGTGCCTCAACGCGAAGGGCGCGTTCTATCTATTCCCGAACATCAGCGGCACGGGCCTCAAGTCGTCCGAGTTTTGCGCGAAGCTGCTCGAACAGGAAAAGGTCGCCGCGGTTCCCGGCATCGCGTTCGGTGCGGATGATTACGTCCGTCTCAGCTACGCAACGGGCATGGCGAACATCGAGAAGGGGTTGGAGCGGATGGAGCGTTTCGTGAAGGGGCTTAAGAAGTGAACGCTAATGCGGCGCAAAACCGTTATCGCGTGTCTGATCGCTGTCTCGGTGGGTTCGCTCGCAGACTTTTCGGTGCGTCGCCACCGCAGTTGTCCGGACGCTGCCGCAGGCCTTGAGTTGGTCGAGACGCACCGGCTCGGGGAATACCAGTTGCGAATCTGGCGGCGGACTTCTCCCGATTACAAGGAATGGTGCCACGACAAATTCCCGCAACTTGCTCGTCGCCTTTTCGGCGATCGGGTTCCCTACTACGCGCGAAACGACGCGTGTGCTGAGTTGCGCCGAAGGGACGAAACAATTCTGGTCGTCCCCGCTTTTGGCGAGTGCGCAGTGACCAACGCCGGCCTGGCTGGAGAATTTCCCATCCACTTCGGGTTAAGCATTCATGGAGATGGCACTTCAAATCTTGTCATTTTTCACGATGAACGAAATGACCTGACTTACAGATATGTGGACGTTTATGAGCTTGGCGACTCCTTCAAAACAAACTTCTCGATTCAATCCCATCCTTACGTAAATCCGCCCGTGTTTCGTGACCTCGATGGTGACGGGATCCCTGAGATTCTGATTGCTGAGGGTTGCTTCGTCCATTTCAGCCACGGCACGAACGAAATGATACACATCGAACCGCCACAGATTGCCCTTCGTTGGCAGCGCGGTGAGTATCGAGTAGCGACAGATTTGATGCGCAAGCACGCGCCGACGCAAGACGAAGAGGAGTCGCTGATTGAAGAGCTAAAATCCCGATCCACCGCGCCGCCGACTGATGGTTCCGAAATACTGAGCGAAGTCCTCCGCTGGCGCTATGCCGGCCAGATGGAGTTCGCTAAAAAGCTCCTTGATCAGACCTGGCCGAAAGACGAAGCACACGCCGGGTTGTTGCAAGAATTTGAAGATACCTTGAGCTCGAGTGACTACTGGTCCGCGATCCAGACGCTGCGCCGAGACAGCGGCACGCGGGATTCGTTCGTGAAGGGGCTGAAAAAGTAGCGCACCCGATTTTAGGAACTCGCGCTGGTGTAGTGCCGGAGCGAGAAGCGCCACATCGCTTCCGAGATCGCGAAGCACGCGACGGTCATGCCGAGCAGCAACAGCATCTCCAGCGGCGAGCCGATTTTTCCCACGAGCAATTTCACCGGCACGTTCGAGACGAGCAGCATCGGCACGACGAAGGTGAACACCGCGCGGAACACGCCGCGGAACGCCGAGTCCGGCAGGCGCGCGATGTTGAAGAGGTTGTAGTAGCCCCACACGATGCCCTGCGCGCGCACGGTCCAGAAGCACACGCTCGCCATCGTGAACATCAGCGAGTAGTGGATGAGCAGGCCCGCCGCGCACAGCACGAGAAAGCCCGCGACCTGCCCGATGCCGGGCACGAGGTGCAACTGTTTCGCCGCGTAGCCCATCACGGCGAGAGCGGAGGCGGCGTTGACGAAGCCGCCGAGGTCCACGTTGCGCAGCGAGACGAGGAAGCGCGTGTTGACCGGCAGCAGGAGGATGAAGTCGAGCCGCCCGGTGCGGACAAGTTCGGAGAGGTTCACGCAGTTGGTCAGAAAGAACGCCGTGAAAAGCTGCTGCATGAAATGGCTCGCACCGATGAGCATCACCACCTCCCACTTCGTCCAGTCGCGGATCGAATCCGTGTGCAGGTAGATGACGGCGACGAACGACAACTGGAGCGCGAACCACAGCGCCTCGACGAAAATCCAGAGGAGGAAGTTCGCCTTGAAGCCCAGTTCGCGCACGACCGAGTTGCGCCACATCGCGGCGTAAACGGCCACGTATCGGCGCAAGCCGCGCGCCGGCTTCACTGGCAGTTCGTCATTCGTCATTCGGGCTTCGTCGTTCATGTCACCCTCCCACGGCCGAATATTTCCGGATGCCGCGACGCCACATGAAGCGCGCGACGCAGTAAAACAAGGCGACCCAGCCGGCCTGCACCGCGAGGCCCCAGGCCAGCTCCGCGCGGCTCAGCTGTCCCAGATAAATGCTCACCGGAAAGTAGAGCTGGAACGGAAACGGCGTGAAGAACATCACGTCCTGCCACATCGGCGGCAGGATGTTCAGCGGAAAGAGATGCCCGCTGGCGATGTATTCGAAGGCGAACACGATGAAGATGAACGTCGAGACCTCGAGCACCCAGAATGCGAGCATCGCCATCGAGTAGGAGATGAAGAATTGCAGCAGCGCCGTCAGGACGGTCGAGAAACAGAACGCCGCGAAGGTGATCCCGTCCGGCGGCAGCACGAAGTATTGCCGTTGCAGCAAAATGAAAACTGTCACGGGCACCGCCGCGATGACACTGAAGATCAGCCGACCGGAGAAGAACAGGCACAGCCGATACCAGAGGTAGTCAATCGGCTTGAGCAGGAACTGGCTGATGTTTCCGTCCTTGATGTCGGCGGCGATCTGCCAGTCGTCCTCGTTCACCGCGGTGAGCACATCCACGATCGTCACGAGCAGGTAGTAGGAGATCATCCCGGCCAGCGAGTAGGCGGCCACTTTTCCACCGGCCCCCTTGCCATCGTAGATCGCACGCCAGAGCAGGATCGTGCCGGTGAGCGGGATGAAGCCGAAGAGCGTGCGGAACAGAAAGTTCACGCGGTAGGCCAGCGTGTTCTGAATGCCGATGCTGATGACGTGGAAATATTTCCTCACCGCTGGATCCCCGAACTCGAACCGCGCGCGCTCAATGCGGCTGGTTCAACTCTTCCGTGGTGGGAATGCACTGCTGCAACCGGCGCAAGTCCGCCTTGTCCTCGGGACTCGAATAGAACTGGCCCCACACGGAAAATTCCTTCGGCGCGTCCCACCGCCAGTGCTCCACGTGCCCATCGAGAAAAGCGAGGTTCGCGCCCTGACTGTGGCGGTTCGCTGGCTGATCAATCCAGAAGTCGCCCCAGAACGTGTCGGGCTGATACAGGCCGAACGTTGGGTCCACGATCCCGTCCTCGTGCGTGTCAATGAACGTGAACATTTCCGCCACGCGCGGCACGGTGGTCGAGCGCGTGTAGGATTTCGGCTCGTTCTTGCAGTTGATCCAGATGCTGAGGTTGTAACTCCGCGTGCGCGAGACGGTCCGGCCTTCCACGTCGGCGATCACGGACGGGTCGGAGGGACAGCGGTAGATGCGCGTCGCCTCGTTGTAGGGGAACAGGACGCCCGCCCGCAGGTTGTAGTCGGTGGTGTCCACCGTCACGTCGCCCGGGCACCACGAGGATTCCGTGTAGCGACCGGCGGTGTTCGTCGCTCCCGGCCCGCCGATGGAGAAGACGTAATTGTTCGGCGGCATGATGTCGTCGTGGTCGTCCATGCACAGGTTGAACGCGAGCTGGAGTTGCTTGAGATTATTGAGGCACGCCACGGCCCGCGCCCGCTCGCGTGACTTGCCGATGGCCGGAAACAACAGCGACGCAACGATCGCGATGATGGCGATCACCACCAGCAATTCGATGAGCGTGAACCCGCGCCGCTCCGTCACCCATGGGCGGAATAGAATGCCGTTGGAAGTTCTGACGGGCACGGGGCAAAACTACTACGGTCCCCCTCCCGAGGGCAATGCTTTTGGAGCCGGGCTTGCCCTGACCGCCCGGCTCCCGTAAAACCCCCGCGTGAAGAAACCCGCTCCGCCCTCAACCTCCGCTTCCCCGACCCGCTCCGTCGGCGAACGCCGCTTCCTCTACCTCACGGCCGCCGTAGCCGGTGGCGTGCTGATGGTCGTGGAAATCCTCGGCGCCAAAATGCTCGCGCCCTACTTCGGCACCTCGCACTTCGTCTGGGTCGCGCAAATCGGCGTCACGCTCGCCGCCCTGGCCAGCGGCTATTATCTCGGCGGACGGCTCGCGGATCGCTCGCCCCGGCTCACCCTGCTCTACGGCGCGCTGCTCCTCGCCGCCGTGTGGCTCGCGCTCACCGTGGTGATGACCGAGCCGGTGGCCTACGCCTGCCTCGACTTCCGGCTCGCCGTCGGCTCGGTGCTCGCGTCGCTCATTCTCTATTTCGTCCCGCTCACGCTGCTGGCCATGACGGGGCCGTTCCTCATCCGCACCATCAGCGAGTCACTTGTCAACCTCGGTGCGCAGGTCGGCCGGCTTTCGGCCATCAGCACCTTCGGCAGTTTTGTCGGCACGGCGGGCATCGGCTACGTGCTCATCCCACTGCTGCCAAACTCGACGACGATGCTGTTGAACGCGGGCCTGCTCGTCGTGCTGGCGACCGTTTACTTCCTCGTGTGGGCGCGCCGGCCGAACCCGGCCTCGAAACTGATCGCCGTGTGGGCCGTGATCGGCCTCGCGGCCGCGCTCGAGGCGCGCGTCCAGACCGCGCGGCTGAGCGGCGCGCAGGAACTGTTCCGCGGCAACTCGCATTTCGGGATGCTCCAGGTCGTCGAGCACGAAGGCACCCGTTATTACCTCAACGACTTCCTCACGCAGAATCTTTACGACCCGAAGACCAAACAGGGCACCGCGATGTTCACCTACATGCTCGCCGAACTCGCCCGCGCCTACTCGCCGCGCCTCGATTCGGCGCTGTGCATCGGCATGGGCGTGGGCATCGTGCCGATGGATTTCGCGCACGCCGGGATGCGCGTGGACGTGGTGGAAATCAATCCAGCGATCGTGCCGGTCGCGCAAAAGTTTTTCGACTTCGACCCGGCGAAAGCACACGTGACGATTGACGACGGCCGGCATTTCCTCAACCGCACCACCAACCGCTACGATGCCGTGATCCTCGACGCGTTCCTCGGCGATTCCTCGCCGGCGCACCTGATGAGCCGCGAGGCCTTCGCCTCGATGCGCCGGGTGCTCACGACCAACGGCGTGCTCGTCATCAATTGCTTCGGCGAACTCGACCCGCACAACAATTACTTCACCGCGTCGCTCGACAAGACGCTGCGCACCGTTTTCAAGAGTGTGCGGATCCATGCCGACGGCAGCGGCAATTTATTCTTCGTCGCGACCGACCAAGGGGAGTTGCCAGAACCGCGCATGCCGGACCTCACGAAAATGCACCCGTCCGTGCGCTCGCGGGTCGAGCGCGCGTTCAACCGTGTGCTGGCCGTGCCGCCAGCCGACGGCATCGTGCTGACGGACAATTACAATCCGGTGGATTACTACGACGCACGCAATCGGGAAGAGCTGCGCAAGCAACTCGCCTTTTCCATGAAGGACAAATGAGGTCGGGGCCCGCTCACTTCGGTGCGCCGCTGTAGGGATACCAATACACCGCGCGGTTGGCGATCGCCCACTCGACGGTGGAACTGTTGTCCTCGGCCGTGGTGCGGGAATAATCGTTGGTCTTCGTCAGTTCCGCGTGACCGTCACCAAACGCAATGTTGGCACCGGTGTTCCCCGCGTGGCGCGGCGGACAGAACCGGCCGGTGGTCGAGGGGAAGGTGGACTCATTGTTTTCCGAAAAGATGACCGTCGCCGCCGGATTCAGCAGTTCGGTGATGCGAAACCTGCTCCCTCCGTTGGGATCCATCCGGTCGTTGAAGCCCAGCATGAAAAACGGCGCGGCCATCGTGGGCGGGGACGGCGTCGGGTTGGTCTTCGTGGTGGGGCAACTGAAAATGGTCCGGCTGCCGGGACCGGGCGCGCTCGCGGCCTGGGTCCACTGCACCAGCGTGCGCACGCTCATCAGCGGCGGCACGGAATTATACCAGGCATCGGAGTTGGTCGCGGCGTTGATCGGCTGCGCCTGCAGGCCTTCG
>JACQFS010000225.1 GCA_016199935.1 Verrucomicrobiota bacterium | reverse complement strand
TCGGCGGCGGCACGCTCCAGTTGCGAGCGGACTCGGACCTCGTGTTCGGACCCACTTCCTCGGGCGGCTACACCGGCTACGATGTGCTGCTGACCAGCAATGCCACCATCAATGTGGACGGCATCAACACCAACGCGTCGAACGGCATCATTTATCTCGGCTCGATCTCGACGCCCGGCGGCCAGCTCACCGTCACGACCAACGACGGCTATCGCCTGGCCGTCAACGACTCGATCCTTTCCAACCAGTCGCTGCGCGTGAGTGGCGCGTTGCTGTTCACCAACACGGTCCACTTCTACGGCACCAACACTTACTCCGGCACGTTCGTCTCCACGAATGCCGCGACCGGATTTCTGCTGCACCCGTCGGTCGGCCTCACGGTGTTGACCGGCGCGACGCTGAACCTCGTCGGCGCGCTCGGCGAGACCGGGCCGAGCACGTTGACGAAGGACGGCATCGGCACGCTGACGATCAACTCGAACAGCAGCTACAGCGGCGCCACGTTTCTCAACGCGGGCACGCTCGGCTCGGCGACGGCCGATCTCCCCACGCCCTACGGCACCGCGTCCGACATCACGATCCTCGGGTCGGCGGGAGTTTTGAGCGTCGCGCCGCAGACCACGCTGCAACTGCGCAACAACACCGCCAACTTCATCTTCGGCCCCGGCTCGGGCTACAACCTTAATGTGTTGAATGGCAATGTGACCGTGGACATCAACCGCCTCACCTCCGGCAACCCCATCGGCCGGATCAACAATCTCCTCGTCAGCAACGCGGTGCTCACCTTTGGCGGCGCGAACAATCCGCTGCACGTCAACGGCAACACCACCATCTCCGGCACGTCCGTCTTCCGCACCTCCAGCGGCCAGACGCACGTGCTGGTCGGACCGGTCGCCGAATCCACCGCCGGGACCATTTTCGTGAAGCAGGGCGCGGACTCGCTGATTCTGAGCAACGCCACCGCGCCGGCCTTCAGCGGCGGCACGATCGTCGAGCAGGGCACGCTGATCTGGCGGCCGACGAACCTGGTCTCCGGCAGTTACGGCTTCGGCACCGGGCCGATCTACGTGGACGGCGGCGCAACGTTTGCTTTCCAAAACAATGTCACCGCCGGTTTCTTCTTCACCAACGACCTCTACATTGGCGGCCGCGACCTCGGCATCGGCGGCATGCGCAGCAACGACGTGGGCGTGCTCAACTTTGATTCCCAAGGCAACGCGCCCCAGGTCACCAACACGGGCACCATCCACCTGCGCGGGACGTTGTTTCTCTCCGCCAGCGGCGGCGCCTACACCACCACCATTCAGCCGATCACGCTGCGCAACGTGACCCTCGAGGGTGGCGACGGAGCGATCTGGACGGCGAACTCCCCCACCGGCACCGGCGCGCGGCAGGTCATTGACCAGCTCGCGACCGACGGCCAGAAGCGCAATTTGGAAATTCGCGCGATGGGCGGCAGCACCGTCGAGTTCATCGGCACCAACTCGGGCTTCACCGGCGACTGGGCCGTGCGCCAGTCGTGGCGTGACGCGACCGGCGTGCTCCGGCTCACCAACGCCAGCGCGCTGCCCGCGGGCAGGATCATCGTCGAACCGGGCACCATGGTGGACCTCACCTTCAATCCGACCAACCTCACCGGCGGCTCCGGCTCGCTGGCCTCGCTCACCAACCGGATTGATTTTCAGGCCGGCAGCCTCGTCGCCTTCGACGGCAGCCTGAGCAACGTGAATCTTAACTTCGGCGCGGGCGGATTGAATCGCGACGTGCGCCTGGGCGCGGCCACCGGTTTCACCGCCACGATCACCAACAATCCCATCACGCCCTTCGCCTCCACCTACAAGCTCGGCGGCGGCGGCGGGACGCTCACGCTCTCGACGACGAACGCGCTCACCGGCGCGCGCAATCTGCTGGCCGGTCCGAACCCGTTCAACGACGCGGTCGAGATCGTCCGCATCACCCCGATCGCCGCGGGCACAATGGTGATGAACGCGAGCAACAATTACACCGGCGGCACGGTGGTGCAGTCGGGCACGTTGCAGGTCGGCCATTCCAACGCGCTGGGCACCGGCGCAGTGGAGGTTTACGGAACGCTCCAGATGTTGAACGTGGCGAACGCCGTCACGGGACTTTCGGTTGACGGTGTGACGAACCGCCAGCCTCTGACGCTGCATCCGGGTTCGACCCTGATCCTCGACCGGCGCGCGGCGGGCGGGGCCAACCAGTTCGGCGATGCGGAGACGTTGACCCTGAACGGCGCGTTGCTGCGCCACCTCGGCAGCAACGGCACCATCACGACCACCGAGTTCATCACCAACCTGAACTACTCCGGGGCCGCCCGCGTGAGCATCGAGTCGCAGGCCGCCGTCAACAACCTCGATGTCATTTCCGTCTCGAATCTCACCCGCATCGGCACCGGCACGATGGAGTTCATCATGAACAACAGCACCGGGGGCAACCAGTTCCTCGGCAGCACCAATCGCTTCCTCGTGGGCAATACCAACGGCGCGTTCACGATGGCCAACGGCATGGTGTCGCCGTTCATCGTCAACGGCAGCGACCGCTCCTTCGTCACCTACGATCCGGTGATCGGTTTCACGAACGTCACCTACACGAGCACGGATTTGAACACGGCGTCCTCGACGGACCTGGTGAACATTCCGGCCGGCAGCGCCACCAACCTGACCACGCGGACGGTTTATGCGCTGCGCGTCGAGGCCACCAACACCACCGCGCTCACGAACTACGCCGCGGTCATCACGATCAGCAGCGGCGGCCTGATCTACTCGAACAGCGGCGTCACGCTCACCAACCAGCCCCAGCTCAGTTTTGCCGGCACCGAGGCGCTGCTCTACGTCAACAGCGGCACACTCGTCCTCGCCAACACCAATCCGCTCCTCAACGCCTCGACCATCACCAAGTTCGGCGCCGGCACCCTCACGCTGATCGCGCCGAACGTGACCTACGCCAACGGCTGGAATCTCAACCAGGGCACCATCAACGTCACCGGCTCCAATGTCCTCGGCGCCGACGATCCGAACAATCTGATCAAGCTCAACGGCAACGGCAGCATCCTGCGCTTCAACACTTCGGCGACGACCGCCGGTTACTCCTCGGGCGGGATCGTCAGCCTCGACAACAACATCATCGCGCTCGATCCCGGCGGCAATGACCGGCAGATGTTCATCGCGCCCTTCGGCATCGACTTGAACTCGGTTTCCAACGGCCCGCTCGGTTCCCGGTTGCGTTTCCAATTTGAAAATCGTGACCGCGTGCCGGTGACCGTGGTCGGGCCGGTGACGCTCAACGCCGACACCACGCTCGACGTGATCGCCATCAGCGGCCTGGCCAATGTCAACGGCGGCGGAACCGGCGGCAGCAACCGCGTCATCTTCGCCGGCGCGCTCAACGCGACCAATCGCACGCTCACCAAGCTCGGCAACCTCAACCTCGTGCTGGCGGCCGACAACAGTCTGACCGCCACCAACCTGACCATCAACGTGAACGCGGGCACGCTCACGGCCGGACACAACGGCGCGTTCGGCGGCACGACCAACTCGGTGGTGAACCTCCTCAGCAACACCGTGCTCGAACTGCCCGCGGGTTTTGAAACGTTCCAACCGCTGGCGAAGGTCAACCAGCTCCCCGGCTCCGCCGAGCGCTGGCAGTCGGACGCGAACCGGTTCGTCAACGACTTCTCCGCCGAGACGTATCAGGTGCCGACCAACGTCCATCTCCAGATCGCCGGCGTGCTGACGAACCTCACCGGCAAGACGATCGCGCTCAACGGCGGCTCGCTCGAGGGCTACCAATACCTTGACGACAACCGGCCCGCGCGCGGCGCGATGCTCGGCGCCGGCTACACGGTGTTGCTGAACACCAATTCCTTCATCGGCCAGAGCGGCGTGGATCTCGGCCGCACGATGATCACCAACGGCGTGAACTTCCTGACCAACGACCCGTTTGTCTTCTCCAACCAGGCGCTCATCACCGGCACCGGCTCGCTCACCAAGATCGGCGTTGACACGGTGGAACTGGGGAACACCAACAATTACACCGGCGGCACGCTCCTCGCCGAGGGCATCCTGCGCAACGGCGTGACCAACGCGCTCCCGACCAACGGCCTGCTCTTCGTCACCAACTACGCGCGCTACGACCTGCACGGCTTCAACCAGGCGCTCGCCGGACTTTTCGGCAACTCCGTGATCACCAACACCGGCACCAACGCCACGCTGTTCCTCCGGCTCGCGGTGACCAATGTCTCGCGCTTCAGCGGCACGATCGCCGGCGCCATTGATCTCGATGAGGACGACCCGGGCAGCCTGGAGTTGGCCGCCGAGAACACCTTCACGGGCACCGCCACCATCCACAATGGCCTGATGAAACTCAGCGCGGCCAACGCGCTCGGCGGCGTTTCCAGTGTGTCCATCCTGGGGGGGACGCTCCAGTTGAACGGCGCGGCCGGCAATCGGGTGAATGACGCGGCGAAAATCATTCTCGGCGGCGGAACCATTGACAGCAACGGCCGCAGTGAAAATTTCGGAGCGCTGACGCTCAGCGCCAACTCGACCATCACCCTCGTCGGGACCAGCCTCATCACCTTCTTAAACAGCTCGGGCAACGCCTGGGCCGGAAACCTCTTCATCCAGAACTGGAGCGGCACCCCCGTCAGCGGCGGCGGGGCGGAGGAACTCAAATTCGGCTCGAGCGCGGGCGGCCTGACCGGCGGGCAGGTGGGGGAAATCTTCTTCGTGAACCCGACCGGTTGGGACCCGGGAATCTACGTCGGGAGGATTCTCAGCTCCGGCGAAGTGGTCCCCGTGCCCGAGCCGGCGACGTGGGGCGGAGCGGCGGCGCTGCTCGCGCTGGCCGGAGTGGCTGAGCGTCGGCGGCTTGCGCGCTGGCTGCGGCGGTGCCGCTGATTCAATTTCCCACGCGGAACACGGCCGCAAGGAAGGCAATCGTCTCGAAGGTGAGGTGGCCCAGAAACCGGTTCACCGGTTTGAACTGGATCACGATGATGACGGCGATGAACCCGAAGCGGCACAGGTTCGCGTAGGTTTCCTCGCTCATGCCGATGAAATTTTTCACGACGTGCGAGCCGTCCAGCGGCGGAATGGGCAGGAGGTTGAAGAAGCACAGGAAGAGACTCACCACGGCCAGCTTCACGCACACATCCGCGACCACCGGCAGCCCCGCGATCAGCCCCGCCTTGGCGATGGCGAAGACGGCGACGGCGAGCATCACGTTCATCACCGGCCCGGCCAGCGCGACCCACGTGTCGTCGGCGCGGCGGTTGCGGAGATTGTAGGGATTGACCGGCACCGGCTTGCCCCAGCCGATGATGAAGCTCGCCGCGCCCGAACCGCTCGCAGACAAGAACACGGCGAGCAGCGGCAGCGCCACCGTGCCGATGGGATCAATGTGCGCGATCGGATTGAGCGTCACGCGGCCGAGGGACTTCGCGGTGTCGTCGCCGCAACGCATCGCCACCCACGCGTGCGCAAACTCGTGGAAAGTGAGGATGGGGATGAAGCAGAGATACCCGATCAATCCGTCAATGAGTGCCGTCTCGTTCATGCGGCGCGCAAACTAGCGGGACTCATCTGAAATCCGAAGCTCGAAATCCGAGAGCCGGGAGCTGATTGCAAAAAGCCACCGAAAGGGCAAAGGAATGGTGGCAAAGGAATGTGTTCCAAAAGAAATTATTCCTCTGCCCCCGTTCCCCTGCCCTTCGCTCACCGGGGGTTTTGCGATTGCCGCTTGAAATTCGGATTTCGGATTTCGAGCTTCGGATTTCACTTCTGCCCCGTCCGCACCGTGCTGATGAACGCGTCCAGATCACCCGCGTCGCCGCCGCGCAGCTTCGCCTTGCCGCTCATCGAGCTGATCAGCCGCGACCACGACTCGGCGTCATACGGCGTCGGATCGAAAATCTGGTGGCACTCGGTGCAGCGCCCCGCGAGCAACTGCCGACCGCGGACGACCGAGGCCGAAGCCTTCGCGACCGGGCCGGCCGCCGCCGTTTTCGCGACCACGCTCTTCACGCTGGCCGCCGGCCGTTTCCCCTCCACTTCGAGCGCGACGCGGAAACCGTAGAGGCCGCCGCGTTTGTCCGGCGCGTTCACGTAGCGGTAGGACGAGAGCAGATTCATCGGGTCGCGAAAAATCCACGGCGCGCCGCGCAGCACCTTGTAAGTGCGCCCCCCGCCGTCGTCTTCGAGCCGCTTGTATTCGAGCCGGATCTCGACCGGGTTCATCTTGCGGTCATACCAGTCGAGCACCCACTCGAAGGCGTTGCCGGCGAGGTCATGGATGCCGAGCGCGTTGGGCGGGCAACTCCCGACGGGCGCGGTGTTCGCGCCGTCGCCCGGTTGGTAGCCCGGCGAGTTCGGCCCCGGCTCGGGCGGCGGCCATTTGTCGCCCCACGGAAAACGCGTCGGCCCCACGGCAAGGCTCCACTCCGCGTCCGAAGGCAGGCGGTAACGGTCGGCGGCGCCGATGAGTCCGAGCTTCTGCTCCGCGCGCGTGAGCCAGCGGCAGAAGGTGACGGCCTCGTGCCAGTTCACGTTGCACGCGGGCTGGGTCGGCGTGAGTCCCCGCGGCAACGGCGATTCCTTGATCGCGTTCGCGGCGAGAAAGGTTTCGAAGTCCTGCACGCGCGCCTCCCAGATGCACAGGAGGACGTTCGTGCCGGGGAGTCGGACGAATTTCTGGCCGAGCGAGTTGACGAACGGCTTGTCCTTCGACGCTTCGAGCGTCGGACACGCGAGCGTCTGCGCCGCGTTCCCCTGCACCACCACGAGCAGAAAAAAGGCCGCGGCCAGCCAGCCGGCCGGACGCAGCCTTGAAAGTTTTTTCAGAACGGGGCGCAAGCGCGGGCAAGGTGTCGCAGAGTTTCCCGCGCCGCAAGCGCCGCGTTACAGCTTCTTGATGCTGATGTTGCGGAAGGCCACCGGGTCGTTGTGCCCGGCGAAGCCAAAGTGGCCGCTGGTGCGGTCCTTGCCTGGGTGCGCCTTGTTCGCCATGAACTCGGTCACCTTGCTCACATCGCCATCGAGCACCACGGTGCCGTTGAGTTCGACGGTGATGCGCGGGCCGTTGACGGTGACTTCGTAGAAATTCCATTCGCCCACCGGCCGGAGGTAGCCGCGATGAACGGCGATCTGGCCGTAGACCGAGCCGCAGTATTGGCGCGGGTCGAGCTTCGCGTATTTCGCATCGGTGTCGTCGAGCACCTGCACCTCGCACATGCCCACGTAGGCGGTGTCGCCGCTTCCGTGGTAGCGGAGGGCGAGGCCGTTGTTGCCGCCGGGCGGCAGCTTGAACTCCACGCGCGCGACGAAATTTTCGAACTCCTCCTTGGTGTAAGGCGTGCCGCCCTTGTGCGGCTTGCACATGATCGCGCCGTCGTTCACCTCGTAATTCTCCACCGGCCCGGCCCAGCCGTCGAAGTCTTTGCCGTTGAAGACGGACTTGAAGCCCTCGCTGTGCTTGCTCGCAAGAATCCGGTTCGCCTCGTCGCTGCCCAACTCGCGCACGAACACGTTGCGCCAGCGGATTTCATTGCCGTGCGTCTGCAACTGGATCGGCCCACGCGGCAGAATCGGCAACTGGCCGGCGGCGTTGGTGCGCTTCTTGTCGAAAAAGTTTTCGAGCAGTGCGTGATCCACCACCAGCTTGTCGTTCAACCACACCGTGGTCCGCGCACCGACCTGGATGATACGGAAATGATTCCACTCGCCGAAGGGCTTATCGGCGAGCACGAGCGGGTCTTTGCCGGGGGCGCCAGGCGAGTTGTTCCAGAGCCCGCCGGAACCCTTGTCCGCCCCGAGCGGAAATTTTTTCGTCTCGGTGTAATCCCAGATCTGCACCTGCGGCACGCCGCGGAGGTAGATGCCGCTGTCGCCGAGCGGCATGGCCTTGTAGTCCACGAGCAGTTCGATGTCGCCGTAGTCCTTCTCCGTGGTGAGGTAGAGGCCGTGGCCGTCGTTGACGAGTTCGTCGCCGTCCACCTTCCAGTGCTGCCCGATGTCTTCAAGGCTCTTCTCGTGCTTCGTTTGAAATTCCTCCGGCGAGAGCGCCTTGTATTTCCGCGGGTCCTCCGTGGTCGCGCCCCACCAACCGTCGAGGCCTTTGCCATCGAACAGCGCGGTGAAACCCGGTGGCGGCGACGAGGCCGCGCGCACGGCGGGGGCAAAGAGCAAACTGCCCGCGATGAATCCGGCGGCGGCGATGCGAAGCGATGAAACGACGATGGGGAACGTGTGCATGGAAACCATGTATCACGAGACGGAACGCGAAGGCAACTATTCAGGAAGGCCGGCCTTATCCTGACTGATTTCCCTCTGCGTTGCTCTGCGAATCCCTCTGCGTCCTCCGCGTTTATTTTTAACGCAGAGGGCGCGGAGAAGATTTCAAACAAGAACACGCGCGGCTTCGTGATTGCCCTGGCCGCTCACCGTTACTACAGTGCACGTATGTCCGCCGGCGCACTTGCTTTACTCCGCACTCCGCACTCCACACTCCACACTACCGCCGTCCCCACCGTGGACCAGGTGATGGCCGAGGAGCGCGCCGCGTCGTTCGGCAAGCGCAGCATCAAGACCAGCGCCAAGCTCGCGGGCCTCAAGCTCGCCGTGTCCATGTGCGACCTCACCACGCTCGAAGGCAAGGACACGCCAGGCAAGGTCGCCTACCTCTGCCGCAAGGCGCTCATGCCCATCGAGGCGAAATACGGCGTGCCCAACTGCGCCGCCGTGTGCGTGTATCCGAACATGGTGAGGCACGCTCGGAAATTTCTCGGCGCGGAGTCGCCCGTGCATATCGCCGCCGTCGCGACCGGATTTCCGAGCGGACAATTTCCCCTGCCCACCAAACTCAATGAAGTCCGCCGCGCCGTGGCCGATGGCGCGGATGAAATTGACATGGTGATTGACCGTTGCGCCTTCCTCGCCGGCGACCACGCAAAAGTCTTCGACGAAATCGCCGCGACGAAGGAAGCCTGCGGCGAGGCGCACCTGAAGGTGATTCTGGAAACCGGCGAGCTCGTCACCTACGACAACGTCCGCCTCGCGAGCCAGATCGCGATGGAGGCGGGCGGCGATTTCATCAAGACCAGCACCGGCAAGGTGAACCCGGCCGCCACGATGCCGGTGACGCTGGTGATGCTCGAAGCCATCCGCGATTTTTTCTTCGCCACCGGCCTGCGCGTGGGCATGAAGCCCGCCGGCGGCATCCGCACCGCCAAGCAGTCGCTCGCCTACCTCGTGATGGTGAAGGAAACGCTCGGCGACGACTGGCTCACGCCCGACCTGTTCCGCTTCGGCGCGAGCACGCTCGTCAACGACGTGCTGCTGCAAATCGCGCGCGCGGTGGACGGGAATTACCAGAGCGCCGATTATTTTTCATTGCCGTGATGAGTGGACGAACCAAAAATGGGGACGCCGCTTCAAAACCGCGCCACTGAACTTCTCCGCCAATCGGTCGGCGATCCGCAAGCCACATTCCGCCCCGGTCAACTCGAGGCGATTGAACATCTGCTGGAACGGCGCAGCCCGCTCCTGGTCGTGCAGCGCACCGGCTGGGGCAAGAGCAACGTCTATTTCATCGCGGCAAAACTTTTGCGCGAGCAACAAGCCGGTCCCACGCTCATCATTTCTCCGTTGCTGGCGCTGATGCGGAACCAGATCGCCGCCGCCGCGCGCGCGGGCGTCCGGGCGGTGCGCGTCACGTCGGAGGAAACGAACCGCGATGACTGGGGGCGCATCCGCGACGACTTGCTCGCCGACCGCGTGGATGTGCTGCTGGTTTCGCCGGAGCGGCTGGGCAACGAGGAATTTGTGCGGACCATGTTGCGGCCCGTGGCCGCGCGCATCGGCCTGCTCGTGGTGGACGAGGCGCATTGCATTTCGGATTGGGGACACGACTTCCGTCCCGACTACCGGCGCATCACGCGCATCCTGCAATCGTTGCCGCCCAGCGTCCGCGTGCTCGCCACCACCGCCACGGCGAACGACCGCGTCGTGGCTGATTTGCAATCGCAGCTCGGCGCGTCGCTCACCGTCCAGCGCGGCAAACTGGCGCGGGCAAGTCTGCAACTGCAAAACATTTCTCTTCCCGGCGAAATCACCCGGCTGGCCTGGCTCGCGCACACGCTGCCCAAACTCCCCGGCAGCGGCGTGATCTACACGCTCACCATCCGCGATGCGCGCACGGTGGCGGCGTGGTTGCACGAAAATGGAATTGATGCCGAGCCGTATTGGGGCGGGCTGGATGAAGAATCCGGACAGCCCGGTTTACGTGAGCGGCTTGAAACGCGGCTGCTTCGCAACGAACTCAAGGCGCTTGTCGCCACCACCGCGCTCG
This sequence comes from Verrucomicrobiota bacterium, assembly GCA_016199935.1. Lineage (GTDB taxonomy): Bacteria > Verrucomicrobiota > Verrucomicrobiia > Limisphaerales > JACQFS01 > JACQFS01. Next base: position 4,906 of record JACQFS010000225.1, on the reverse strand, counting down.
GCATGGGCTTCGACAAACCGGACCTTGCCTTCGTCATTCACTATCAGCTTCCGGGTTCGGTGGTTCATTACTATCAGCAGGTGGGGCGCGCGGGGCGCGCTTTGCCGGATGCGTTTGCAGTGTTGCTAGGTGGCGGTGGCGACAGCGACATCACGGATCACTTCATCGAGACGGCGTTTCCGTCTCGCGAGCTGGTTGAAAGGATTCTGGCGCGACTCGACGCCGCGTCCGAAGGACTGACACTCGGAGAGTTGCAAATCAAACTGAACGCGCCGCGCGGTCGTCTGGATCACGCGCTGAAACTGCTCTCACTCGAATCCCCCGCGCCGCTGCTCAAGCTGGACAATCGTTGGAAGCGCACCGTCGCGCCGCTCGCTCCGGCATTTTGGGGGCGCGTCGAGCGGCTCACGGAGCTTCGCAAGCGCGAGCAAACCCGGATGCTCGAATATCTCCACGCGCGTTCCTGCCTCATGCAATTCCTCGCCCGTGAACTGGACGAACACGACGCGCCGCCGTGCGGACGTTGCGCGGTCTGTCGCGGCGAACCCCTGCTGGCCGGACAATTTCCCCCCACGCTCGCCGAGCGCGCCGCGCAGTTCCTCCAACGCACCCACCATCCCATCAGGCCCCGCAAGCTCTGGCCGAAGGACGCATTCAGCGCCTACCAGTTCACGGGAAAAGTTTCAGATTCGCTCCGCACGGAAACAGGCCGCGTGCTGGCGATCTGGGGCGACGCCGGCTGGGGCGAACTGGTGCGCGCTGGAAAATATTCCGCCGCCGCCCGCTTCGACGACCGGCTGGTGGCCGCCGTCGTGGAGATGGTCCGCGAATGGAATCCGCGGCCGCAGCCGGCGTGGGTGACCTGTGTGCCATCGTTGAATCACACGACGCTCGTCGCTGAATTCGCCGGACGGCTGGCGCGGGCGTTGACTCTGCCGTTTCATCCCGTGTTGCGAAAGGTCCGCGCGACTCCGCCGCAGAAGGAGATGCAAAACAGTTTCCAGCAGGCACACAACCTCGACGGCGTTTTCACTGTCACGCCGGGCGTGGATTTCACCAGGCCGGTGCTGCTCGTGGATGACATGGTGGACAGCGGGTGGACGTTTGCCGTTTGCGCCGCGCTGTTGCGCCAGGCCGGCAGCGGCCCGGTGTTTCCCGTCGCGCTTGCGCAAACCAGCAAGACTGACGAAACTTGAATCGCATGAGCGCCAACCCGCTTTCACCCGCAACCCAGGCCACGCTCCTGTTGTGCTCGCCGTTGCGCGCCGGGCGGAACAAGGACGTTCAACCGTTGAGCATCGGCGAGTTCAACGAACTGGAAAAACAGTTGCAGCGCGCCGGCGCGGGTCTGGAGCAGTTGCTCGAAGCGGACACGGCGCCCCTGCTGAAAAAATTTCCCGCGGCGGTTGACGCGGAGCAGGTCACCGCCCTGCTCGGACGCGGATTCATGTTGAGCATGGCGGTGGAGACGTGGCAAAGCGCGGGCGTGTGGGTCGCCAGCCGCAACGAATCGGATTACCCGGAACGCCTGCTCCGCCTGAAACAAAACGCGCCGCCGCTGATCTACGGTTGCGGTGGGAAAAAACTTTTGTCGCGCGGCGGACTCGCGATTGTCGGCTCGCGCGACGTGGACGCGGCGGGCGAGGAATTTACCCGGCGCGCGGCGGCGTCAGCGGCGCGCGAAGAAATGCAGGTTGTCTCCGGCGGCGCGCGGGGCGTGGATCAACTGGCGATGCTGGCCGCGCTTGAAGCCGGCGGGACTGTCGTGGGCGTGCTGGCCGACAGTCTGTTGCGGTCGGCCACGTCCGGCACGGCGCGGGAAGCGATTCAAGATGGACGCCTCACATTGGTTTCAGCCTTCGATCCCGAAGCTGGCTTCAATGTCGGCAACGCGATGCAGCGGAACAAACACATTTATGCGCTGGCGGACTTCGGGCTGGTCGTGAGTTCCGGCTACAACGAAGGCGGCACCTGGTCGGGCGCGATTGAGCAGTTGGAAAAACTCCGCCTCACCCCCATCTTCGTGCGCGCGGACGACGATGTGCCGGAGGGGAACCGCCAGTTGCTTCGGCGCGGTGCGCTTCGGTTTCCGTCCGAACCGTGGCCGGCTGCGTTGCGCGAAATGTTTGCCGCCGCCGACCAGAAAAATCCCCCACCCATGGAAACGGCGGACCTGTTTGCTTTGCATGAGAAACCTCCGGAATACCGAGGCGGCCGGCGTTAGGAGGCTCAGATGTTTTTCCACCCAACATGAGACTCGCTTCAATCCTCTGCCTTTCCCTTTTCTGCCTCGCCGCCCGCGCCGCGGACGCCCCGTTCCCCGGCAAGCTCACGCAATGGCAGGGGCACGACCGTTACGATTTCGATTTCAACGGCAAGGCCGCCACCGTCGTCGTGCCAAAGCAGGCGCTGCCCGGCAAACCGTGGGCGTGGCGCGGCGAGTTCTTCGGCGCGTTCGCCAATGCCGATGTCGAACTCGTGAAGCGCGGCTTCCACATCGCCTACCTGCGCGTGCCGGATCTCTTCGGCGCGCCCGAGGCGCAGAAGCTCTGGCTGCCTTTCTACTCAGAACTCACCGGCAAATACGGACTTTCCAAAAAGCCCGCGCTCATCGGCATGAGTCGCGGCGGGCTTTACTGCTTCAACTGGGCCGCCGCGCATCCGGACAAGGTGTCCTGCATCTGGGCCGACGCAGCCGTGTGCGATTTCAAAAGCTGGCCCGGCGGCAAGCTCAAGAACCTCGGCAAAGGCGCGGGCAGCGCGGGCGAGTGGCAGAAAATGTTGAAAGCTTACGACTTCAAGTCCGATGCCGAGGCCCTCGCCTGGCGCGGCAATCCCGTGGACAACCTCAAGCCCATCGCCGACGCGAAGATTCCCGTGCTGCTCGTCTATGGCGACGCGGATGATGTGGTGCCGCACACGGAGAACTCGCTCGTGATCGCCGAGCGTTACCAAAAACTCGGCGGGCCAGTGACCACCATCCCCAAGCCCGGCATCGGCCATCACCCGCACGGGCTTGCCGACCCGACGCCCATCGTCGAGTTCATCGTGAAACATGCGAAGTGAGCGCACGCTCCGTTTGTCCAACGCCCGCACCATTATGAAACGCCTCCTGTTCCTCCTCGCCCTGCTCCTCACCCTGCCCTTCCCCACCGCGCACGCGGCGAAGGCGCCGCACGTCGTCTTCATGATCGGCGAGGACGAATACAAAACGTGGGAGACGTTGCCCGAGTTCGCCGAACGCGATCTCAAGCCCGCCGGCTATCGCGTCACGATCATCCACGCGGACGCGCAGGACAAAAACAACTGGCCCGGACTCACCGCCGCGCTCAAGGACGCCGATCTGCTTTTCCTCAGCGTCCGCCGCCGCACGCCGCACACCGACCAGCTCGACGCCGTGCGCGCGCATCTCGCCGCCGGGAAGCCGCTTGTCGGCATCCGCACCGCGTGCCATGCGTTCGCATTGCGCCCGAAAGACAAACTGGCCGATGAGAAACTCGCCGTGTGGCAGGACTTCGATCCCGAGGTGCTCGGCGGTCATTACACCAATCACCATCCCAACGGCCCGACCACCATCATCACCCTCGCACCCGGCGCGCAAGGCAGCGCGATCCTGAAGGGCGTTGCCGTTTCCAAGTTCACCACCATCGGCTCGCTCTACAAAGTCAGCCCGCTCGTCCCGGACGCGAAGCCGTTGCTGCTCGGCTCCATTCCGGATCAGCCCGCCGAGCCGCTGGCGTGGACGAGACTCTACGGCCCCAAGCACGCGCGCATCTTCAACACTACGCTCGGCCATGCGGATGATTTCCAGAATCCCGACTTCCGCCGCCTGCTGCTCAACGCCGTGGCGTGGGCCGGGGAGAAATGAATTGAGCGCGCGGGGAACCGGCGCGAAATGCCCCTCACCCTGACCCTCTCCCCTCCGAGGGGCGAGGGAACTGCCAGGGACGCGCCGAGATATGCAGAAGCCCACCGAGATTCCGGGCGAGGTCCGGGCTCATTCCCCTCTCCCATCGGATGGGAGAGGGTCAGGGTGAGGGTTTCCGCCGCTCTTCACTCTTGATCCGTCATCCCCTCCTTTCTTTGTTGTTCAATCCCCTGCCCTTCGCCAACCTTTCGCCGATGAAAGCCACCGCCCTTCGCAAGACCCGCACTCCTGCGCGCAAAATTTCCCGCACCAAGGCCGCCCGCGTCGAAGTCCTCGGCAGCGGCGAGCGCCGCCCCTTTGTGCCCGCGAAGGATCGCCGCCTGAACTTCGGCGAGAAGTGGGACTTCGCTCCCGCGCCCGAGGATTTCAAATACATCAAGGTCGCGCCGCGCCATGAGCTTTTCATTGATGGTAAGTTCACCGCGCCGCACTCGGGGAAATATTTCCCGTCCATCAACCCCGCCACCGAGGGTCAGCTCACCGAAATCGCACTCGCGGATGATACCGACGTGAACAACGCCGTCTCCGCCGCGCGCCGCGCTTACGACGGCGTGTGGGGCAAGACGCCCGCGCGCGAACGCGCCAAATACCTCTACCGCATCGCCCGCATCGTTCAGGAAAAGTCCCGCGAGCTGGCGGTGCTCGAAACGATGGATGGCGGCAAGCCCATCAAGGAATCGCGCGACTTCGATCTGCCGATGGTCGCCGCGCATTTCTTCTACTACGCGGGCTGGGCCGACAAGCTCCAGTATGCCTTCCCCGGCAAGACGCCGCGCCCGCTCGGCGTCGCCGGCCAGATCATCCCGTGGAATTTCCCGCTCCTCATGGCCGCGTGGAAAATCGCCCCGGCCCTCGCCTGCGGCAACACCGTCGTCCTCAAGCCCGCCGAGACCACCTCGCTCACCGCGTTGCGCCTCGCGGAAATCTTCGCCGAAGCCGGCCTGCCCGACGGCGTCGTGAACATCATCACCGGTGCCG
>JACQFS010000224.1 GCA_016199935.1 Verrucomicrobiota bacterium | reverse complement strand
TCACTCGTTTGCGCGCGCTGGCGGCTCGCGCATCCGGGCGAAATCTTCGGCAATGAAAACGGCGGTCTCTGTTGGGCGTTTCCGCTGCCGCCGTTCGGGGCCGTCCACGTCGCGCGCGTGTTTCCGGTCTCGGTCTCGCCCGCCGGCGTGCTCGCGCACACCGCCGAGTCGCCCAACCCCGCCGGCCGGCCGCAACACGCGGGAAAATTTTTCCGTTGGGAACAGATCGAGACCATCGTCGCGGACGGAAAAAAACTCCGCGTCAACGGCGGCGTGTTCTGGCGGAGCGACTCGGTCTATGCGCCGGCACACATCGCCAAATGGCTCCGTGAGCTGAAAGCGCTTCCCGAAGGCGAACGAGCCGCGCGCATCACGCGCGAGCTGGCCGCGCGCTTCGACCCGCAAGCCATCGCCGCGCGGCGCGAGGCACTCGTCCTCAGCTCACGCTGGCTCGGCGTGCTGTGCGAGATGCTTTTCCTTTACCTGTTTCTGCTGTGCCCCGTGACGGTGTGGCTGCGCGGCTGGCTGCCGGCGTTGTGGTGGATGATTCCCCTGCTTCTCGCGCAAACCATTGGCGCGGCCGTCTTGTTCGTTCGCGCGCATCGCCGGCTGTTTCCCGACGCGGGTGACGAGCGGTTCCGGCTCGCGATCATTTTTGCGCTCGCCCCGGCGGCGACGATCCGCGCGGGCGACGCGCTTGCGCGGCCATTGCTGGAAAATTTTCACCCGCTCGCGGTGGCGAAGGTGCTGCTGGACGAAAAAGATTTCGCCGCCGCCGCGCGCCGCGGCTGGCGCGACGTGAATTTTCCCCTGCTGCCCACCTGCCCCATCGCCGGGGCGGACGCGAGCGCGACGGAGGAATGGTTCCGGCGCGCGCAGCAGTCGCCGCTCGAAACTTTTCTCGGCGCGACGAAACTGCCGGCCGCGACGTGGCAGGCGGCGCCTGCGGCGTCCGACCCGGCGCACGCGAAGTTTTGCCCGCGGTGCGAAGCGCAGTTCACGGCGACGGCGGCGGCCTGCGACGCCTGCGGCGGGCGGGCGTTGGAACCACTGCCTCAAGGCGAGGCCCAGCACGCCGGCCCATTTAAATAGAGCCACGACGCGGCTTGATAATGCACGCGGGGTGAGGCAATAGTGCCCGAATCATTCACTGAACCGCCTGACCCATGTCCGCCCGAACCACGCGACCGACCGAGCCTGCGCCGCCGAGCCGCCGAAACATTCCCGCCGCCGCCTTTGCCCTGCTGCTGCTGCTCGCGCCGGGCACCGGGCGCGCGCAAAGCACCAACGCGTGGACGAACACCTCGGGCGGAAACTGGAGCAGCGCCACGAACTGGACCAACGGCGCGCCCATCAGCGGCACGAACAGCGCGCTGCAGTTCACCGGCAGCGGCACGACGAACTACACGGCGACGAATGATTTCGCCGGCGGCTTCACGTTGAACCAGCTCCTGCTCAACAGCAGCTCGACCGGCACGCAGCGTCTGGCCGGCAACACCATCCTGTTCACGAACAACGGCGCGAACCTCCCGCAGTTGCTCCAGAACAACTCCGGCGCGTTCCTCATCAACGAGGCCGTGGTCCTCGGCACGAACCTCACCGCCTCGGGCGCGGGCGCGGGCGACGTGACGCTCGGCGGGGCGATCAGCGGCGCGGGCAACCTCGTCAAGCTGGGTGCGTTCACGCTCATCCTCAGCGGCACCAACACGCACACGGGCACCAACCTCGTCGGTGCCGGCGTGTTGAACGTCCGCAGCAGCGCCGCGCTCGGCGGCACGGGCGCGGGCACCGTGGTGAGCAACGGCGCGATGCTCGAACTCCAAAACAACCTCACCATCAGCACCGAGACGCTCACGCTGGCCGGCACCGGCATCACCAACGCCGGCGCGCTCCACAACGTCAGCGTCTCGAACAATTACAACGGCGCCCTCACGCTCACCGCCGCGTCGCGCATCACGGCCGATGCCGGCAGCACCTTGACGCTCAATTCCGCCACCGCCATCGCCGGCACCGGCCTCACGCTCTCGGTCGGCGGCGCGGGCACCACCATCATCACGTCCGTCATCGGCACCACCACCGGCGGCCTCATCAAGGACGGCACGGGCACGTTGCGGCTGAACGGCAACAACACCTACACGGGCGCGACGACGATCAGCAACGGCACGCTGCTGCTGGGCGCGAACAACATTTTCGCCGGCGGCGCGATCAACGTCAGCGGCGGCACGCTCGACATCACCAACCGCAGCGACACCGTCGGCGCGATCTCGCTGACGAACGGCTCGATCCTCGGCACCTCGGGCACGCTCAGCGGCACTTCGTTCGCCATGCGCAGCGGGCTGGTCACCGCGCAGTTGGGCGGTTCGGCGAACCTCACCAAGACCACCACGAACACCGTCATCCTCAGCGGCAACAATTCCTACAGCGGCGGCGCGGTGACGATCAGCGGCGGCGTGCTCGAGGTGACGTCGGATGCCGGGTTGGGCAACGTCGGCAACACCGTGACGATCAGCGGCAACGCCACGCTGCGGCTCAACGCCTCCTACACGTGGGCGCGCAGCGCGCTGGTGTTGACCGGCGGCGGCGGCGTGGTGGACGTGGCCGGCACAAACGAGATCTTCATGCCGACCCCGTTCAGCGCGGGCACCAATCCATTCACCAAGGCGGGCACCGGCGTGCTCGAGCTGACGAACGCCAACGCGCGCACCGGCTCGAACCTCATCACCGGCGGCGTGCTTCAGATTGACAACACGCTCTCGCTCGGCACCGGGACGAACTTCCTCTTCGGCGGCACGTTCGCCAACGGGGCCATCGGCAACGTGAGCAACGCCTTCGTCCTCGCCGGCGGGACGCTCGGCGGCACGCTCGACGCGGTGGCCAGCAACCGGCTCTTCAACGGCGCGGTCTCCATCATTTCCAACAGCGCCATCAGCGTGAACGACGCGCGCACCCACACCAACGGCATGGATCTCCTCCTGCGCGGTGTGATCTCGGGCGCCGGCAACGTGTCCGTGCTCGGCGGCCCGCTGCCCGGCCTGTTGTTCCTCACCAACGAATTCAACACGCACTCGGGCACGTGGTCGCTCGGCAGCAACGTGACGCTCATCGCCACGCACACGAACGACAGCGCTCTGGGCAATGCCAATTACGTGTTGAGCAACCTCGCCGCCCTCTCCGTGCGCATCGGCAACACCGACGGCGTGACGTTCACGAACGTGAACACCAACTTCGCCCTGCCCAACGGCATCACCATCGCCGGCGACGCGGTGCTTGACGCGCGCCGCCCGAACATCGGCGCGGCCGCCGTCACCGGCAACCGCACGACCTTCGGAAATTTCGGCATCACCAACGCCGACCTGACCGTCACCGGCTCCAACGCCTACTCGCTCGCGTTCGCCGGCCCGGCCACGTTCAATGGCGCGGTCAGCCTCACGCCGTTCACGGCCACGTTGAGCCTGGACGGCGCGATCACGGAAACGACGCCGGGCACCACGCTGACCAAAAACGGTCCCAACACGCTGTTCATCACCAACGTCAACGACAGCACCTGGTCGGGCGGCACGATCATCAACAACGGCGCGCTCGTCGCCGGCGGCGGGACGAACACGAACACATCCGCGTTCGCCACAAACGTGCTCGGCACCGGGGACATCACGCTCAACGGCGGCACGCTCGCGCTGCGCAGTGAGACCAATCAAACCTTCGGCCCCGGCGCGGGCTACAACGTCACCGCCGGCTTCAATCCCGCGAGCAACGGCGTCATCAACGTGGACCGCTTGATCGCCGGCGCGAACAACACGCTCACGTTGAACAACCTCACGCTCGGCACCAACTGGTTCCAGGCCAGCGCGGCCAACGGCTACTCGCTGCGCTTCGCGGGCACGACCACTTTCAGCAATGGCACGGCACTGATCAGCAACAGCGGCCCGCTGATCCTCAACGGCGTGGTGAGCGACGGCGGTGGCGGCTTCGCGCTGCTCAAGACCGCGGGCGGCCGGCTCTCGCTGACCAATTACCAGTCCAACGCGTGGACGGGCGGCACGATCATCCGCGCGGGCCAGTTGCAGATCGCGGCGACGAACGGCACCGCCGACAACGCGCCGCTCGGCCCCGGCGACGTGCGGCTGGAAGGCGGGCAACTGGAGTTGCGCTTCGGCTACACCAACAGCGCGCGGCAGAAGTTCGGCGCCGGCGCCGGCTACGACATCACGGTCGTCTCCAACGGCTCGACCCTCAACGTGGACCGGCTGACGAACACCGCGACGGCCGGCGTCGCCCAGTTCAACACGCTCACCAACCTCGGCGTCTCCCTCACCGTCTCCGCGGGCAACAACACGACCTACGCCGTGGAGTTCGTCAGCGACGTGCTGCTGTTGAGCAACACCACGCTCAACGTGACCGCCCCCGGCAGCGACCCGACGTATGGGTTGCAGTTCGCGGCGGACATGACGGGCAGCGGCACCCTGCGCAAGTCCGGCGGCGGACGGCTCGGCTATCTCGGCAGCAACTCGCCGAGCTACGCCGGCCCCGTGACGATTGACCAGGGCTTCATCGGCTGGAAGCCGACCAACAACTGGACGACCACCAACGTGAGTTACACCTTCGGCGTCGGCCCGATCGGGCTGGACGGCGGCGGGCAGTTCGCGCTGCTGCTGGGCGCGAACTCGACGAACTTTTTCGCGAACGAGTTTCTCGCGCTCAACTCGACCGCGCGCGGCGGCGTCACCAACCAGGGCGGCGGCGTGATCGCAATGCTGCGGCAGGGCGCCAACCCGCAGGTGATTTTCTCCAACCGGGTCACGCTCGCCGGCCCGCTGACGATTGCCTACCTCAACACCGGCAACCCGGTGGGGGAGATTTTCTCGGGCCCGCTCGTGCTGCAGGATGACGACCGGCTCCTGCGCGTGATCAACAACTCGGGCGACGGCGGCACCGGCAACCGCATCCAGATCAGCGGCAACCTCACGAACGACGGCACGGCGCGGAACCTCACGCTCGTCGCCGACAACCGCGCGTTCGTCGAGTTGCTCGGCAACAACACCGGCGTGAGCAACGTGTTCATCAAGGCCTCCGAGTTCGGCAACGCCGGGCGCATCCGCTTCGGGAACACGAATGCGTTTCCCTCCGGCACCGTCACCGTCGGCAACGGCGCGTATGTCTCGCTCAACTTCGAACCACGCACGAACGGCCTGACCAATCTCGCGGCGCTCGCGGGCAAATTTAATTTCCTGCCTGGCAGCGGGCTCGCGCTGGACGCGACGACCAATGGCGGCTTCGTGCTGAACCTCGGGCCGGCCGGCTTGAACCAGGACGTGCGCATCGGCGTGACCGAGGGCACGACGCGCACGAACTCGCAGCCGATCACGCCCTTCGCCAGCACTTACAAACTCGGCGGCGGCGGCGGCGCGCTCGTGCTCAACGGCACCAACCAGCTCACCGGCGCGAACTCGCTGAACGTCGGCGCCGAGCTGTTCACCGTGCCCATCGGCCACGCCTCGGCGGGCGGCTCGGTGCAGATCACGGCGAGCAACAGCTTCACCGGCGGCACCCGGGTCAACCCGCTCCAGACCCTTTCGGTCATCAGCGGCTTCACCAACCGGCCGCTGGGCACCGGCGACATCCACAACTACGGCACCTTCACCATCGCCAATGCGAGCGTGTCGCTGACCGATGTCGCCGGCCGCACGAACTACAATCGCGTTTTCATCTACCCCGGTTCCACGTTCCAACTCGACAACGGCGCCGCCGTGACGAACCGCTTCGGCGACGAGGAAACGCTGACGCTCAATGGGGCCACCTTCCAGCTCCTCGGGCGCAGCGGCACCGCGATCACGGAGACCAACGCGGGGCTCGTCGTGAACCTCGGCTCGCGCGTGTTCGTGGATGGCGTCAACGCGTCGCTCACGCAGTTGTCCGTCACCAACCTCACCCGCGTCGGCGCGGGCACGCTGCATCTGTTGCGCGACGCGACCGTGGCGTCGGGCGAGTTCGGCAACGCGCAGCGGTTCGCCGTGACCAACGCCCCGGCCGTCAGCAACGGCATGGTCGCGCCGTGGATCGTCAACGCGACGGATTTTTCCTTCCTCAGCTACGGGACGAACGGGTTCTCCAACGCGATCTACACCACCTCCAACCTCAACACCGCCCTGCTCGGCACCGACGTGGTGGACGTGGTCGTCGGCACCACCTCGCTCACGGTCAACCCGACGATCTACGCGCTGCGGGTCGCCGGCTCCATCAACACCAACCCCGGCGCGGACACGATCACCGTGACCAGCGGCGGCGTGCTCGCCAGCAACAACACGCTGCTCAACGCGCGGCTCGATTTCGCCGGCCAGGAGGCGCTGGTCTTCGTCAACGGCACGCTCACCAACAACCAGCCGTTCACCAACGCCGCGACCATCACCAAGTTCGGCGACGGCACGCTGCGCTTCAACGTGGAGCAGCCCGATTACACCAACGGCTGGACGATCAATCGCGGGACGTTGCAGAACGTGGTGCCCAACGGCGTCGTGCCCGTCGGCGGGACGAACAACGCGTTCGGCGAGGCGGCGGCCGGAAATTTCCTCAACCTCAACGGCAATGACGCCACGCTCAACTTCGCCACCGCCGGCACGAACATGCTGCTGGCCTCCGGCAAGATCACCGCGACGGAGCGCAACATCATCGTGTGGGACGGCCAGAGCAGCGACGTGCGGCATTTCTTCGCGCCGTTCGGGCTGGAATTGACGGCGCTGCCCGGCAGCCCGCTCGGTGCGGTGTTGCGCGTGGATGTGGGCGGCGGCGGCCGCTCGCGCGATGTGCTCGAGGCCACCGGCCCGCTCACGCTTTCGTCCGACGCCACGCTCAATGTGCGCAGCACCGGCATCGCGAGCCTGAACACCGGCGGCACCAACCGGCTCGTCTTCAGCGGCGGCCTCATCGGCACGAACCGCACGCTGACGAAGATGGGCAACGGCGTGCTGGAATTTTCTGGTGACAGCAGCGGGACGTTCAGCGGCGGGACGATCCAGGTGAATGCCGGCACGCTCAGCGCCGGAGACAACGGGGCGTTCGGTGCCGGCGGCACGGTGGTGAACTTCAAGAGCAACACGGTGTTCGAGTTGAACGCCGCGCTCCAGTCCTTCACGTCCACGGCCACGGTCGTGCAGGCACCCGGCTCGGCTGAGCGCTGGCTCGGCGTTGGCCGTTTCACCAACCTCTTCATCAGCGAGACCGTCACGCTGGCCGCCGGCGTGGATTTCCAGATCGCCTCGCAGATTTACAACACGAACACCGCGCTCAAGACTGTGCGCCTCAACGGCGGCACGCTCGGCGGCTACGAGTTCATTGACGACAGCCGCTCGACCGCGTTCTCCAACAATTTCAACTTCGTCCTGCTCGCCGATGAAAAGATCGGCCAGAGCGGCGTGGATATCGGACGCAGCGGCGTGATCACGCGGCTGGACGGGACGATCACCGAGAGCGGCGGTTCGCGTTCGGTGACCAAGGTCGGCCTCGACACGCTCGTGCTCGGCAGCAACAACGTCTGGTCCGGCACGACGACGATCCGCGAGGGCGTGTTGCGACTGGCGACGACCGACGCGCTCCCCGCCGGCACGCCGCTGACGATCGTCGGGCAGGCCACCCTGGATCTGGGCGGTTTCGACCAGCGCGTCTCGAGTTTCACCGGCAGCGGCCTGCTGACGAACAGCATCACCACCAACACCCCGTCGCTCCGCCTCAACAACAGTGTCTCCAATCTCTGGCGCGGCTACCTCGGCGGCAGTCTCGGCCTGATCAAGGACGGCGCGGGTGACCTCACGCTCGCCGGCTCGGGCAATGCCGGCGGTTCGCGCCAGATCATCAACGGCGCGGTCTATGTCTCCGCGGAAACCACCAACGGCCAGGGGCCGCTCGGCTCGCCGGGAGCCACGATCTCACTCTTCGACAACTTCGGGGCCGCCTATCTCCTGACCACCGGCCCCTATACCATCCCCCAGTCCATTACCATCAACACGTTTGGCACGGGCGGCACCAAGACGATCGGCGGCGTCACTCCTCATGCCTCCACCTTCAGCGGAACCATGACGCTGTTGGATGCCCTCAGCGTCACCGTGGCACCGGGCGGCCAGGTCAATCTCACCGGCAACATCTCCGACGGTGGATTTGACAGTCCCTCCGCCATCACAAAGGTCGGCACCGGCATCCTCAACCTCACCGGCAGCAACACTCTTTTCGGCGGCGTCAGCGTCACCGAAGGCACCATGCTGGTGAACAACGCGTCCGGCACCGGCACCGGCTTCGGTCCGGTTTACCTCTACGGCGGCACGACCCTCGGCGGCTCCGGCCGGATCGGCGGCCCGGTCCAGATTTATGACGGCGCGTTCTTCAAGCCCGGCAACTCGCCCGGCGCGATGCGCGTGGACCAGGATCTGACCCTCGCGGGCACGGCCACCATGACGTTTGAAATCGGCGGGCTGATTGCGACCAACGAGTTCGATTTCGTCAGCGTCGGCGGCATCGCCAATTTTGGCGGCACGCTCGAGTTGAGTCTGGTGAACGGCTACCTGCCCACGACCAACGCGACCTGGAACCTCATGGAGTTTGCCTCGAAGACCGGCACCTACGCCAACGCCACCAACAACGCACGCGTCGCGACCACCGACCATCTCGGCAGTTTCCGCGTCAGCTACGGCACGACCAACCTCACGCTCAACGCCTTCAACTACACCGACACCGGCACCGACGGCATCTACGACGCGTGGGCGCTGAAATATTTCGGCGTGACGAACCTCGCCGCCGGCACCGGCCCGACGCAGCGCGACGGCGATTTCGACAACGACGGCCAGAGCAACTACGCCGAGTTCCTCGCCGGCACGATCCCGACGAACGCGGCGAGTTTCTTCCACGTGACCACCGTGCTGCTGGGCGGCGGTGCGAACGTCGCCGTGCGCTGGACGGTGCCGGCCGAAACCAACTTCCGCACCCCGGCGTATGAAATCCTCTACACCACCAATTTCGCCACCTGGCTGACCGTGTCGAACCCGGTGGTCTCGAACGTGCCGCCGTCCGAGTTGCAATGGATGGACGACGGGAGCCAGACCGGCGGGTTTGCGCCGCTGACACTGCCGAAGACGCGCAGCTACCGCGTGCGCGTGAAGTGAGCGCGGGAAAATCGCTTGCGCCGCCGCGGGACGCTCATTACTTTCGCGCGCCTTTGGGTGGGCTGGTAGCTCAGTTGGTAGAGCAGTGCCCTTTTAAGGCATTGGTCCAGGGTTCGAGTCCATGCCAGCCCACCATTTATTCAAGTTGAGGTTCGGGCACCTCGCAGCTCATGCCACACCAGATCATCTTCATCACCAGCACCGACACCGGCGTGGGCAAGACCGTCCTCACCGCGCTGCTCGCCCGGCATTTTCGCGACTCGGGCGCCACCGTCGCCGCGCTCAAGCCCGTCTGCTCCGGCGGGCGCGACGATGCGCGCCGGTTGCACGCCGCCCTCGCCGGCTCGCTGACGCTGGACGAAATCAACCCGTGGCATTTCCGCGCGCCGCTCGCGCCGCTCCTCGCGGCCCGGCGCGAGGGCAAACGCGCCCGCCTCGCCGGCATCGTCGCGCACGCAAAAAAATTCCGCGACGGCTGCGACGTGCTGCTCATCGAGGGCGCGGGTGGTTTGTTGAGCCCGCTCGGCGAGGGTTTCGACTCGCGCGCCCTGATCGCCGCGCTCCGCGCCACGCCGGTCATCGTCTGCCCGAACCGCCTCGGCGCAGTGAACCAGGCCCGGCTCGTCCTCGCCGCGCTCGCGCCGGCCGCGGCGCGCGCCGCGCGCGTGGTGCTCGTGTCGCAACGACGGCCCGATGTCTCCAGCCCCACGAACGCCCGCCTGCTCGGGGAATTCCACGATCCCGCCCGCATTCATCCGCTGCCGTGGCTCACCTCGTCGAATGGCGCGCAGGTCCGCCGCGCGGTGGCCGCGCTCGGCAAATTTCTGCTGGCCGCGTGACTTCCCGCGCGCCGCTCACTTCGCCACCTTGAGCCGGACACACGCCGCCTCTTGATCGTTGCGCACGAGCAGCCGGTCGCCGGAAAGCGCAATCGGGTTCCACGTCTTCGCGTTGAAAACGCGGAAGCGCGCGAGTTCGTTCGGCGCGGCGGACGTGGGCCGCAGGAGAATCAGTTCGCCCGGCTCGGACATGAGCAGATAATTTTCCCCGACGAGCAGACCCTGGCCGTGCCCGTAGCGGCCCTCCTTCCAACGCTGCGCGCCGTCCTTCAGATCCACGCACGCGAGGATGCCGTCATCCAGTCCGTAAAGGAATCCGTCGCTCGCGACGAAGTTCGCGAACTTCGCCTTGAGCCGTTTTGATTTCCAAACGCTGCGCGGCGCGAGGCGGCCGTTCGGCTTCGCGGCGAGTTCGAGCAGCTCCGCGCCCGCGCCGTAGCCGGCCGAAACGACGAAGCGGTCCGGCCCCACGGTCACCGGCACCGCGACGTGCTGCTCGCTGCCGCCGTTGCCCCACGGATATTCCCACAGCACCGCGCCCGTCGCCGCGTCGTGCGCGGTGAGTTCCATCTGGTTGAACACCACGATCTGCCGCACGCCCGCGAGCGTCGTCACCACCGGCGAAGTGTAGCCGATCTCCGCCGCGCCCGCGCCCCACGCGGGTTCGCCATCGGTGACGCGATAGGCGAGCAATGATTTCCGCATCGAGCCGCCGGCGCACACGATGACCTTGTCCTCCAGCACGAGCGGCGAACTCGCGAAGCCCCAGCCGGGCATCGTCGTCTGCGCGTCGCTCACGAGGCTTCGCGACCACAGCAATTTTCCCGTCGTGGCGTCGAGGCAGTTGAGCAAGCCCGTCGCGCCGAGGGTGAAGACGCGACCGCCGGAAAGTGCCGGCGTCGCGCGCGGCCCTTCGCCGCCGATGGCCGTGAAGTAGCGCGCCGCGTCCGCGTGCAGCCAGAGCAGCCGGCCCGTGGCGAGGTCGTAGCACGACACGCATTCCTCCGCGCCGCGTTGCTCCTGCGTGAACGCGCGCCCGCCCGCGACGCTGAAGCCGGACCACGCCGCACCGATTTTTTGTTTCCACAAAATCTCCGGCGGATGCGCGGCCCAGTCCGGGTCGAGCTTCGGACCGGCGAGCACGGCGTTGCGGCCGGGGCCGAGGAATTGCGGAAAGTCGGTGAAGCCGGAAGCGACGGACGGCGGCAGCGGCCGCGCGGCGACGGCGGGCAGTTCGCGTTTCGCCCAGCGGGGTTCCAAAATCGGGATCAGGTCGCCACTCACGCCGCGGATGCGGAACGTCGCCACCATCGCGATCAGCATCGCCAGCACACCGAGCGTCACCGGCAGCCGGACACGCTTCGGCACGCGCGAAAGAAAAGTC
Source organism: Verrucomicrobiota bacterium (assembly GCA_016199935.1). GTDB lineage: Bacteria > Verrucomicrobiota > Verrucomicrobiia > Limisphaerales > JACQFS01 > JACQFS01. Next base: position 18,607 of record JACQFS010000224.1, on the reverse strand, counting down.
CACCACACCAACAGCAACCCGCACGCGATGATGACCATCTGCCCCGTCCAGAGATTGCGCTTCTGAAACGGCCAGTCACCTTGCAGTCGGACGCATACGATCGCGGCCACCGCGGCGAATGCGATCACACAGGCCGGCCACCAGCGGATGCGCGGCGGAGACTTGGCAGGTTGGGTTGCGACAGTAGCGTCCATGCGCGCGGCTCAACGTTCCTGCCACCGCTGCCATTCAAGCCCCGGCCGGTCCACGCGGAACTTCACGAGCCGCTGCGCCTTCGCCTCCGTCACGTAAGCCGTGCGGCCGTCCTTGCCGCCGAAGCAGATGTTGGTCGGGTGCGGACCGAGCACGTCAATCTCGCGCAGCACCTCGCCCGACGGCGAAAGTTTCACCACCGTGCCCTTGCCGTGGCGCGTGATGTAGAGGTTGCCGTCCACGTCGCAGCGCATCCCGTCGAAGCCGAAGTCATCGAACTTTTTCAGCAACCGCTTGTTCTTTAACGAACCGGCCTTCGTGATGTCGAAGGCCCACACGTTGCGCTGCACGCTTTCGTTCACGTAGAGCGTCCGGCCGTCCGGGCTGACCTCGATGCCGTTGCTCGTGCCTATTTTTTCGGCGACGCGTTTTACTTTTCCCTTCAGGTCAATGCGCCACACCTGGCCGGTGCCATCCTTCCAGTTCGGATCGCTCGCGTAAAGCGTGCCGTCCGGCGCGAGCGCGAGATCGTTCGGCTGGTTCATCGCGCCCTCGTGCGCAAAGACGGAAATGGCTTTGGTCTTCAGGTCCACTCGCAGCACGTTGTGCCCGACGTAATCGGCTACGAACATCGTGCCGTCACGCGCGAAGCGGATGCCGTTGCCCGTGCTTTTGCCCGGCAGCTCAACGAAAATTTCCGCACGCCCATCCGGCAGCACGCGCCCGATGGTCTGCTGCTTCGCGAAGTTAACCGCGTAAACATTTCCGTCGCGGTCGCACGCCGGCCCCTCGACGCCGGGCGTGAAACTTTTCTCCGCCGTGAGCGGCGTGGCGACGAAGAGTTCCTCCGGCGTCGCCACCCCGAGGCGCGCGGCCAGCAAAGCCACGGCGAGCCCGGCCGGAAGAGTGGTGAGTTTCACGCGCAAGGTTTAGCTGGGGAGGCGGCCAGAGCAAAGGGCATTTGCGGCGTAACGAAAACAACTCCCTCAACCCTCGCCATTCCCGAATCGGTAGGCCAAGCCAGTGCCGCCAATGATAAAGACGATGCTGAAAATGCCGATCGCGCGAACCCAGAAGTAGATCCGGCCAAAGACGCTGTTGATGGCAAGATCCTCGTTCTGGCGGACTCGGGCGCGGAAATCCTCTTTGCTCTGCTTTCCTCCCGCCAACTCCCGGGCGGCCTTGAGTTCGAAGTCCTGGAAAACTTTGATTTCGTCGGCCGTGATGTCCGCAGCGCGGAGCTTCTCGCCATCCGCCCGCGCGTCCTTCACCATCCACTCGCGGATTTCCTCGTCCGAGCCGTTGGGGACGCCCTCGACCAGCTTGCGCGCGTGCGCGAGCTGCTCCTGATAGTTTTTCTCAATCGTTGCGTCGTCCGATCGCCAGCCCGCCAGTTCGGCGTGGGCCCGATAGAACTGGAATCCGAAGATGAACAGCAGCGCGACGCCCGCGACGGCAAGCGCCATTTGTGGTCCCTCCGAGCGACCGATGAAGCGCGCAAAAAATCCCGTCATCCAACCGACACCCAGCGCCAAGATGCCCCAAGTGCTGCCCGTGGCCTTCCACAAACCGAACCACACCGCCGTCGTCAGCGCCGCGCCGATCAACGCGCCCAGCACCGACCGGCCGAAATGGGGATCGCCCACGAGCTTGGTGATCTTGCGCGGCGGCGAAGCGGAGGCTGCCGGCTCGGGCGCGAGCGGCGGAATAGGGGCCGCCGCCGGAATCGGCGCGGGGTCGGGAGCGGCCGGACGGCTGAGGCGCAACGCCGGCCGCGCCGGCTCCGCCGGCACCGGCGCGGGCGGGGCGGCGGCGGAAATTTTTGCCGCGAGCACGGCATCACCCTCGGCGGTCACGTCCTTGCCACAGCTCGGGCATTCGATCTCCACCGGCATCCGACCGTCCGCCATCGGTTCCACTTCGAAGGCGATTCGTTGTCCACATTGGCACTCGATCTTGATGTCCATGAACGGAGTTCGGGATGCAATAATCCAACGGCGCAGGGAAATCTCTGGGCATGACAGTGCGGTGGCGCGGCCCGTCCCGCAAGGCGGAAGTATCGCACGCTCAACCGCAGGGCGCATCACGACACGCCGGCTATGCAGGGGATCTCCCCAAAACAGTTGCCTTCGCCGCGCGCAGCGTTTAAGCCCATGCCCGCAATGGAACACTCATCACCGCCGCGCCGGCCCTTTCGCGCGCGTCCCTACAACCCCCGCGCGACGCGGCCGGCCATGGGCGCGCCGAAATGGGAGCGCCGCGCCGATGCCCCGCCCGCCGGCAGCGAGGCGTGGCCCACGCCCTGGGTGCAGCTCAAGTATCACGGCAGCCATCCGCATTTTTTCCCCGCGATGATCGGCGGCGCGTCACCGGACGCACAGCCGGGCGATTTCGTCGCGGTGTTCGACAAGGCCGGGCAGCGCTTCGGCAGCGGCCTGTGGAATCCGCCGGCGCGCGTGCCATTGCGGATGGTCCACTACGGCACCGAGCACGTGGGCGAGGAACATCTCGATCAACTGCTCGAGCGCGCCGTGGACCTGCGCGAAAAGCTGCTCGGCCTCGGCGCGGAGCACCGGTCTCCGACCCGGCCCGATTCGGCCCCATCGGCTGAACTCGCTGAACACGCGGAACTCGCCGGGTCGGAGACCGCCGCTCCGTCAGACGCTCCGGCTCACAGCGCGACCGACGCCTACCGCGTGATCAGCTCCGACGGCGACCAACTCAGCGGCCTCACCGTGGACCGCTACGGCGACACGTTGAGCGTGGAGGTCCACAGCCTCGGCGTTTATCAGCGCCTGCCCAAATGGCTCGCGTATCTGCACCAGCGGCTCGGCACGAAACGCGAGGTCGTGGAGGTGGAGGATTTCATCGCGCGCATCGAGGGCATTGACCACACGCCGCCGGCGGACACGCGGCCCGCGAAAATCCGCGAGCACGGCGTGCGCTACGAGGTGGACTTCGAGTCCGGGCACAAGACGGGATTTTTTTGCGACCAGCGCGAGAACCGTTTCAAGCTGGCGCAAATGGTCAAGGGCGCGCGAGTGCTCGACCTTTGCTGCTACACCGGCGGTTTCGCGCTCGCGGCCAAAGTGCTCGGCGGCGCGACGGACGTGACTGGCGTGGACCTCGACGAGAAGGCCATCGCGCAGGCGAAGCGCAACGCGAACCTCAACCACGCGCGCATTGACTGGGTCCATTGCGACGCCTTCTCCTTCGCGCGGCAGATGCAGCGCAACAGTCAGAAATTTCCCGTCGTGATCCTCGACCCGCCGAAGTTCGTCGCGAGCCGCGAGGATGAGCTGGAGGGCAAACGCAAATACGAAGACCTCAGCGGCATGGGCATGCAGGTGCTCGAACCCGGCGGCCTGCTCGTGACGTGCTCGTGCTCCGGGTTGGTGGACATGGAGGAGTTCGAGCGCCTCGTGGGCCGCGCGGCGTATCGGGTGGGGCGGCGGTTGCAGATTCTCGACCGCACCGGCGCCGGCGCGGATCATCCGGTAATGATGAACTGCCCCGAGAGCCGCTACCTCAAGGTGATCTGGGCGCGGGTGTGGTAGGAGCGGCGACACTCTTGTCGCCGTCGTGATCTAAAATGTGTGACGAGGGCGACAAGAGTGTCGCCACTACGCGGCAGCGCACGGAGACCGTGCGGCTTGGCTTCGATTTCAGCCCGACGCCGTTCACGGCCACGACGCGATACTCCTGGCGCTCCCCCGCCCTCGCAGTCGTATCGGTGAACTTGAAATCCAACAGCGGCTCCACGCAGGTGTCGCCGTAGCTCATGTTCTGGAAGAGCGGCCTGCCGAATTTGTTCTGCGGCTTCTCGGGAAACTGCGCGAGGTCCTTCCCGTCGCGCTGGATGATGAAAGCTTTCAGGCCGCTCTCGAAATCAATTTCGGCATCCCACGTCAGCTCGACGCCGTCGGATTTCGCCGCCGCCGTCGGATTCGTCGGCGCGGGCGGCGGCGTGGTGTCGTCCACTTCGCCGAACTTCACGTATTGCTCCCACGCTTTCGCGACGCGCTCGTTCGGCAGCCAGCCGGCCTCTTTCGGGTCGTGCGCGAACTTTGCCGCCGGGTGCGCCTCGTCGCCGTGAATGTCGGCCAGCCACGCAGGTTTCAGGTCCACCGGCTTTAGCGGCTGACCGGTTCGCGCGGGCAGGCGCATCGCGAGGCACGCGTCGAAAAAAGGAATCGCAAGATACCGCGAGTCGCCCGTCTCGTGGCCGGTGCGCGGGTCGGGGGCAAACCCCGCCGGAGCTCCATGTTCGCGCCACAGTTTGAACATCGTGCGATCCGCGACGCGCGCCGGCCCGTGGCGCGGATCGCTCTCCTCCTTCACGCCGCCATTGAACATGAGCGGCACCTGATAGACGGCGGGCGTCAACTGCGGTTTGGCAATCTCCCCCTTCTCCCACGCGCCGAACGCGGAACCGGAGCGAAACCAGATGGCGACAATGCGCTCCGGGTGCAGCGTGAGCATGAGGCTCGACCAGAATCCGCCGCCGGAATGGCCCCACAGGCACCACGGGACTTTTTCCAACTCGCCGCGCCCGGATTGCTTCGCGAAATCTCCGAGCGACTTGAGGAAAGTTTTCTCCGAGCCGTTGCGCGGGTCGCACCAGAGGCGGCAATTGTCCTTCTCGCCCATCTGATACGACGGCACGAGCAGCGCGCAATCCCACTTCTTCGCCAGCGCCTGCCAGTGGAGATCCTTCGCGCCGGGCACCGCGCCCTTCCATGAGCCGACACCGCAACCGTGCTGATGCACGATCACGCCGCGGAGCGTCTTCACGCCATCGGGAATCCACAGGCGATACGTGACATCGTAAATCAGTTCGTTGGTGTTCTTCGAGCCGGGATAGGCGACTTCAAAATAATTCCCGACGGCGAAGATCGGGATTGCACCGCCAAAAAAGCAAATGGTCGTGAGAAGGAAAACAAGCCGGAGCCGGGAGCGAACAGATTTCATGGGGAAAAGGCTGCCACAGTGACCGAAACTTGAACACGGCGAAGTTGGTCCGCCTTACGCGAGGATTCCCTTCGCGACCGCGCCCTTCGTGTCCGTGAGGCGGAAGTCGCGGCCCGCGTGGCGGCAGGTGAGCTTCTCATGGTCGAGGCCGAGGAGGTGCAGCAGCGTGGCGTGAAAATCGTGGATGGGTAGTTTGTCCTCGACGGCTTCGTAGCCGTAATCGTCGCTGCGGCCGAAGGAATGGCCGGGCTTCACGCCGCCGCCGGCCATCCAGAGCGAGAACGCGCCGACGTTGTGGTCGCGTCCGTCCGCGCCCTCGACGTGCGGCGTGCGGCCGAACTCGCCGGTCCAAATGACGAGCGTGTCCTTCAGCAAGCCGCGCGCGGCGAGGTCGGTGAGCAGGCCGTAGAGCGGTTGATCCACGGCGGCGGAACTCTCGCGCAGACTGGCGACGAGGTTGAAGTGGTGGTCCCAATTGCCGTGCGTGATCTCGACGAAGCGCACACCCGCCTCGACGAGTTGCCGCGCGAGCAGACACTTGCGCCCGAAATCCTCCGTGGCCGGCGTGCCGATGCCGTAAAGTTTTTTCGTCGCGTCGCTTTCGCGGTTCAAGTCCATCACGGCGGGCATCTCCGTCTGCATTTTGAACGCCAGCTCGAACGACTCGATGACGCCCTCAATCTCCGGGCTGACGCGCTCGCGCGCGAGCTGGTGGCGATTGAGCGTTTGCGCCAGGTCGAGTTCGGCGCGCTGATCGGCGGCGGAAATTTTCGGGCGCAGGTTCGCCATCTCCGCGCCGGCAATCGGGCGTCCGTCCGTGCCGATGCGCGTGCCCTGATAAATCGCGGGCAGAAACGAACTGCCATAGTTCTGCGCGCCGCCGAAGCCGCTCGGCGGCGTGATGCTCACGAAGCCCGGCAGGTTCTGGTTCAACGTGCCGAGTCCATAGAGCGCCCACGCGCCGAGCGAGGGCCGCACGAACTGCGACGTGCCGGTGTGCAGCTTGATGAACGCCTGCGGATGCGCGGGCAGGTCGGTCTGCATCGAGCGCACGACGCACAAGTCATCGGCGCGCTTCGCCAACTGCGGAAACAATTCCGAGATCCACTGACCGCTGTGCCCGTGCTGCGCGAATTTGAAGGCCGAGCCGAGCAGCTTCGCGCCGGCCTTGGGCGCAGGCTTGCCGGTGTCGGCGTTGAGCTTCGGCTTGTAATCGAGCGTGTCCACGTGCGACGGCGCGCCCCTCATGCAGAGAAAAATCACCCGCTTGGCCCGCGCGGGAAGATGCGTGGTCTTGGGCGCGAGCGGACTCGGAGCCGACGTTCCCGACGCGACGCCCGCGAACGCGAGCCAGCCGAAGCCGCCGCCCATCAACCGCAGCGCATCGCGGCGGGTGTGGATGGGCGTAATGTGATTGCAGAGCCGGGTGTTCATATTTTGGCACTCTGTTCGGCCAGCCGCGCGCAAAACTCATTTGCTCCTTCTCCCATCACATTAACACCGGGCTTTAGCCCGGTGAAAGGACGAACGACAACATCTCCAGCCGCTTTAGCGGCTTCCCGGTCGGCGCAGGAAGCCGTTAAAACGGCTGGAACATTTGCCCACCGCACCACACCCGGCTGAAGCCGGGTGTTAATGAGAGAGGAGGCGACATGTCGAGTGACCGCCTCACTTTCACGCATTGGTTTGATTCGGCTCATACTCAATTCAAATGCCGAAATTCCGCGCTGGCGAAGAGCGCGCGGGCGAGGCTGGTCCACGCGGCGGTCGCGTCGCCGGATTTTTTTGCAAGCAACGAACGCGCGGCGTCGAGTTCCGTTTTGTCCGGCACCCGAGCGAACGCGAGCCGGCACGCGAGGGTGAAGCGCTCCTCGAATTTTTCCATCGCCCCGCCCGGATGCGCCTTGAGCACACGCTCCGCGAGGCGGCGCGATTGCTTCGCCACGAACTCGCTGTTCAACAGGAACAGCGCCTGCGCCGGGACGTTGGTGATTTCACGCGCGCCATGCACGTCGGAGGCATCGGGCAAATCGAAGACAGCGAGCACTTCGGGCGGCACGTTGCGCGCGATGGGCAGATAGAGCGAACGCGCGTCGTGGTCGGCCTTGGCAACCTGCTCCTCGGTCATCGCGCGGTTGCGCGGGCCGCCGATGGGGCCGTCCCCTGCCCGACCGATTACCGAACCGGCCTGCGGCCGGAGGTCGAGCGCGCCGGCGGCGGCGAGCATCGCGTCGCGGATGGATTCGGCTTCGAGCCGGTGCGGGCTGTGTCGCCAGAGCAACACGTTGTCCGGATCGGCGGCAAAACTGGCGTCATCGTGCGTGCTGGCGAGTTGGTAGGCGCGGCTCAGCACGATGCTGCGGACGAGCTTCTTCACCGACCAGCCATCCGCCACGAATTTCGCGGCGAGAAAATCGAGCAGCTCCGCGTTGCTGGGCCGCTCGCCAGTCGTGCCGAAATTATCCACGCTCGCCACGAGGCCGCGGCCAAAGAGCCAGTGCCACGTGCGATTCACTATCACGCGCGAGGTGAGCGGATTCTGCGGCGAGACCATCCACTGCGCGAGTTCGAGCCGGCCGCTGGCACTCTTCGGAATCGCCGGCGCGCGCACCGACGCGAACAGCGCGGGCAACGCGCGCGGCACAGGGTCGCCCGGTTTGTTGACGTCACCACGCGCGAAGAGCGGCGCATCGGCGATGGTCTCGAAGCCGCTAGATTGCCGTCCGCGGCCGGGACTCGGCATCCCTTTGCCTTTGCCCTTGGCCTTTCCGTCGGTGCGTGCCGCGGAGGTGAGACTGCGATCACGCGCGCCCATTGCGAGGGTCTTGGGTTTGCCCGTCTCGTCGTAGTTCACCAACTCGGCGTCCAGCGTCGCGACCTGCGTGAAGACGCGGACGACATCGAACGCGCTCATTTCGCTCATCGCCTTGTCGCGGTTCGGATTGTCCGGCGCACGCGCGGCGAGAATCCCGCGCAGTTCTGCGCGCAGACTGTCGCGACGCTCGCTCTTGCGCTGATGCTCGGTGGCCGACATCGGGCGCGCCACCACTGGCAGCGCGGCGTCCGGCGTGAGTTCGAGGAGCGAACCGAGGTTGCGCCCCTGCACGCCGCCGGGAGTTCCGTAACGCGTGTCGGTGGAAAGAAAAATTCCCGCGAGCGCCGTGTAATCGCGCTGTGACAGCGGGTCGAACTTGTGGTCGTGGCAACGCGCGCAGCCGATGGTCTGGCCGAGGAACGCCTGGCCCACGGCGCTCACCTGCTCGTCGGCGAGATCCACGGCGAACTGCTTGGGCATGGTTTCGTTGAGCGACTTCGCGCCGACGGCGAGGAAGCCGGTGGCGATGAGATTTTCCGCGCGCGCCGCGGCGTTGCTCGTCGGCAGAAGGTCGCCGGCAATTTGTTCGAGGATGAATCGGTCGTAGGGCTTGTCGCGATTGAGCGCGCTGACGACGTAATCACGGTAACGCCACGCGTTCGGAAAGGTGACGTTCTCGTCGCGCCCGCTCGACTCGGCGTAACGCGCGACATCGAGCCAGTGACGCCCCCAGTGCTCGCCGAAGCGCGGCGAGGCGAGCAGGCGGTCCACGAGTTGTTCGATTGCCAATTGCCGGTTGCCGATTGCAGATTTCGCGACGGCATCCATCTCCTCCGGCGTCGGCGGCAGGCCGGTTAGGTCAAAATAGATCCGGCGGACGAGCGTGAGCAGTTCGGCGTCGGCAACCGGCTTCAATCCCTTCGCCTCCAAACCGTCGAGCACGAAGCGGTCAATGTCCGTCTTCGCCCACGCGGAATTTTTCGGCTGCGGCACGGCGGCTTTGCGGAGCGGCTGATAACTCCACCAACTCTTCGCGTTCGACGTGTCGTATTTTTTAACGACCGTCGCGGCCGCGCCTCCACGCGGATCGGGCGCGCCCATTTTCACCCACGCTTCGAAATCCCGGATGACCGCCTCGGGCAGCTTGCCGCCCTCCTTCTTCGGTGGCATCGCGAGATCGGGGTTCGCGTAGCGGATGGCCTCGATGAGCAGGCTCTTGCCCGCGTCGCCCGGCACGATGGCCGGCCCGGTCTCGCCGCCGCGCAGCAATCCTTCGCGCGTGTCGAGCGTGAGGCCGCCCTTGATTTTTTCCGACGTGGCCGAGTGGCACTTGTAGCAATGCTCCACCAGCACGGGCCGGATTTTCTTCTCGAAGAAATCGAGTTGCTGCGGCGTGGGGATTTCCGCCGTGGCCGCGCTCGCGGACAGAGCGGCGGCAACGAGCGGGAGAATTGTTTGCGCAGCTTTCATACGCTTCACGGCGTGCTGACCGCATCGTAAGTATCGAAGGCCGTCGTGCGCACCTGATAAAAGCGCTTCGGCACTGGCGCGCCCAGGGTGCGAGACGTTTGGAGCGCGGCGCCGGGGATGTTGTTCGTGGGCACGGTCCAGGAGGTGTTCGTGGTCAAGTTGTCCGCGGCTTCAATCTGGTAGCGCCCGCCTTCCGCCGAGACCCATGTGAGCGTGATGGTGCCGCCGGCGGCGTTCGACCACGCGGGCGATCGCATGCTCATCGGTGCGTTCGCGCCGCCGAGATAGTTCGTGACGTTGGGTGTCTCGACGCTCGTGAAGCCGATGGACGCCGGATTGCCGTAATCGCCGCCGTTGCGCCAGCCGTGATATTGCAGGCCGATGACGTAGGGGAACGCGGGCGTGCCGTCGGCGCTGATCGCGACGAAGTAGGCGTAGGTGCCGTTGGGAAATTCCGGCGTGCGGCACGTGCGGCCGTTGTAGCGGTCGAGGTCGAAGTCCACGCCCTGCACGTAGCCGGCGCGGTCAGCGAGATGATCGAAGTCCTGCACATACCAGCCGAGCGGATAACTCGCGTTCACCGGTGGGCCGTTGTTGGTCGTGGGCTTGCCGATGTCGAGCGCCCACTGCGGATACGTCGTGCGGCCGGTCACGTTGAGATTCGTCGTGCCGAAGCTACCGTCACGAAAAACGTAGCCGCTCACCATCCGGCGCACGGGACTGTTCAGGTCGTTCGTGACGGAAAAACCATACGGCCCGTAAATCGGATAGCCGTCGAACGCCCAGCCGAGAATCGGCGAGTGCTGCGGCGCATTCGTGCTCTCGCTGTAAGTGTGCGTGACCGGATCGTAGTCCACGTGATCGCCGAGATCATGCCGCAAACCCTGCGGGCTGATGTGATGATGATGCTCGCCGGTGAACGGTTGGTGCGCGCCGTCGGGATCGAACGTCAGCCCCTCGGCGTAGCGCGCATTGCGCTGCCAGCTCTGCACAAAGACGCTCCCCACGTTCGTGTCGCCGTTGACACCGTTCCAATAGAACGCGTCGAGCTGGTTGTGGATGATCGTGCCGTCCACCCACAGCGCGGTGGCACCGAGTGCGGTCCGCTTTTGATTCGCGGTGCCATTCGTGGACGGCACGCGGGGGAAACGCGCGAGCATGTCCTGCTTGCTCGGCCAGTTGACGAAAAGATTCGTCTTCGTCGCATCAAAATACCACGGACCCATCGTGTGGTTCGCGAGCGCGCTGCTCTGCACATAGACATAGTTGCTCGACACACGGATGGACTGAATGCCGGCGTAGGCCGGGTTGGTCTGGCCGCCATGTTGCACGCGGCCCGTGGGGATGAAGGTCGAGACGGAGTTGCCCGCGAGCGCATCGGACTGGCTCTGGTAAATGCGCGCATACTTGCCGCCGGCGTAGGTCATCCACGAAGTTTCGAGCGGCGAGTTGGAAGAAATGGTGTCCGCGCCGAACGAGTGGGCCGCGATTCCGAGCAAGACAATCGCGGGCACAAACAGGCCGACGAATCTCTCGCGCATCCGGGAAATCGTTGTCGTCTTCATGTGTTGCTCGTTAGCCCACGAGACGAGTCGGATCGCAGATCGTTTCGCTCATTTACACTCGCTTAACAAAATCGCCACCGCGGCTTCACTTCGCGTTGAACTCCCACCGCTGCGGCTTCGCGCCCTTCGCGGCGATCTCGGCCCAGTCCAACTCCACCGGCTGAGCGCCCGCGGGAAGGTAGAGCCGCGTGGTGCCGAGTGTGCCCTTCGCGGGAACGTCCACGGTGAGTTCCTGCCAATCACCCGCCGCGACGGTGAACATGACGGACTTCGGCTCCGCTCCCGCCGCCGCATCGCCCATCCACTCGACCTTGCCCACGCCGCCGACGGCGCTGCGCACACGGAGTTTCACGACGACCGACCCTTGCAGCTTGCCCATCGCGTGGCCGAGGAAGGCCGCGCCGGCCTTGCCCGTGCCGGTCATCGTGAGCACGCCGTCCTGCACCACGGCTTCGCAGCCGCGCGCCTTCCAACCTTCGAGCGGATCGGCGCCAAGCGCGGAAGCTTTGGCGGCGGCTTTCGGATTCGCGACGCGCGCCACGTTTGGCTTGTAGGCGGGATTCGGACGCGGATACGTCGCGCCGGTGTCGGCGAGGAAGCCGTCAATGAGCGCGTCGAGTTCCTTCACGCGCACAGGCTGCGCGGCGGCGAGGTTTTTCGTTTCGCTCAGATCCTCGCGGAGATTGTAGAGTTCAAAGCGCACGTCATCCGTCAGGTTGCCGAACCAGCGGATGAGTTTCCAATCGCCCGAACGCGCCCACACGCCGCCGGCCTTCGCGGGGCTCTTGCCGTGCGGAAAATAATTGAAGAACGCCTTGCACTCCAGCGCACCCTCGGACCGAAGCACGCGCGCGTAACTCACGCCGTCCATCTTCTGCTGCGCGGGACGCGGCAGGCCGAGCAGGTCGAGCAGCGTCGGATACAAATCAATATGCCCCACCACCGCATCGCTCGTGGTGCCGGACTTGATGTGGCCTGGCCACGCCCACATAAGCGGGACGCGCGTGCCGCCTTCGTAGAGTGTGCCCTTGCCGTCGCGCAACGGCGTGTTGATCGTGGGCGGTTGGTTGCCAGCCCACTTGCGCCAGTCGGTGATAAACGGGTCGTCCGCCTTGCGCTTCTCGGTCTTGCCGTCCTCGGCCATGTTGCTGTGCGTGTTGCCACCGTTGTCCGAGTTGAAGACGATGATGGTGTCGTCCGCGAGGCCGTTCTTCTCCAGCGCGTCGAGGATGCGGCCGAAACATTCATCCACGCTCTTGAGCATCGAGGCCATGATGGGATTGCCCTGCACGCCGCGCGGGTCTTTCTTCAAGGAAAACGCCTTCGTGTATTCCGGCTTGTGCCCCCACGGCCCGTGGACGCCGTAGTTCCATAGGTTCAGGAAAAACGGCCGGCCCTTGTTCTCCGTGATGAATTTCACCGCCTCATCCGCGAGCCGGTCCACGATGTATTCGCCGGGCGGGCCGTCGGTGATGGTGCCAACCCGATTTTTCCCGCCGGGCTTGCCATCGGGCTTCACGCCGTAGGGCGAAAAATATTCGCCGGGCGGACCCGGATCGGGATGGCAGTGGAACGCCACATCGAAACCCTGCTGCTCCGGCCAGTGCGGCTGCGTTAGGCCGAGGTGCCACTTGCCGAGATGCGCCGTGCGATAGCCCGCGTCGCGCAACGCCTCCGCCAGCGTGTATTCCGACGGCTCCATGTAGTTCTTGCTCTCCGGCGTGAGCATCGCCTGGTTCGGCCCGGCGGTGTCGGGGAGAAACTTGTGCCCCGCCGGCTGCGGCGGCTGATGGCCCGTCGCGCTCGTGGTGCCGTGGCGCGCGGAATATTTTCCCGTGAGCAAACTGCACCGCGTCGGCGAGCACAGCGGCTGCGCGTAAGCGTCGGTGAAGCGCATCGCGCGCGTGGCGAAGCGGTCCATGTTCGGCGTCTCGTAATACTTCGAGCCATACGCGCCGCAATCCATCCACCCCATGTCGTCCACGAGAAAGACAATGACGTTGGGCTTGCGCGCGGCGGCGAAGGTCGGCGCGACGAGCCACACGTGGAGCGTGACGAGGAGCAAGTGGAGGAATGCTTTCATGTTCGATTTGGTGAATGAGAGGCTAACCGCTTTCGGGCAGGAATGTCGGCAAGGTAATAGCGCGCATCGGTGGCGCGTCGCCGAGAACGCTGAGGAGATTGGTTTCGCGATTCCGTGCGCCCCACGCATACGCCTGCTGCACGAGCGACGAACATCTCGACGGGAGAATGAACGCGACGCTCTGCCCGCGGAAATGCTGGTCCAACATGCCGCGCATCAGTTCCAACATAGTCGCTTCATCTTCGGCGACGCCTTGCCCGAGCAAGTTGTCCGGGGGCAACGCCGATGCGGCGAGGAAGCCCGCGAGCGAGCCGTCCGGTTTTTCGATCACCGCGAGTCGCCAGCGGCCGGATTGGTTTTCGACGAAGAAGGGGTAGTCCTGCTCTTTGCGGATGCCATTGAGTCGAAATTCAAAATCCGCGATGGCCGCCACGTCCGCCATCGTCGCCGGCCTCATGCGCGTGCTCGCACCGGGGAAGCCAGCGGTGGGAACTTGGAGCGTCATGGATTGCAGCATCAACTGCGGCACGAAACCGAGCCGCGTGTAGAGCGAGAACGAATCGAGGTTCATCGCGCTGGAAACGAGTCGCAGCGGTTTGCCGGCGGCGAGGCGGATGATCTCCTCCATCAACGCGCGCCCGACGCCGCGACCGAAAACCGTCGGGTGCACGCTGACAACGCCCACGCCGACGTGCGTCTCGCGCGGATGAAAAAACGCCGAACCGACGAGCGCGCCCGAGTCGTCCATCGCCACAACGCAGCAACCGGGGTCGAGTGCTTCATAGACCTCGACGGTCAATCGAAACGGTTCCCACTCGTTGCCGAACCGGTCTGTGTTCAACCGCGTGCGATGCCAGACATCCAGCGAGGTGTGGATCAACTTCGCGAGCTCGTCGCGCTGGTGTGGTTGGAGACGCTCAAGCTTCACGCCAGAGGGGAATCAGTTTTTCGCCGGCTTGCTCTTCCAGTTCTCCATCGCCTTTTTGAAATTCGCCGTCTGCGGGTCGTCGGTCTGCTCCATGTGCGCGACCAGCAGCGCGGCGAGGCGTTTGATCTCGGGCGCGTAGTTCGCGTCGGCGACGGAGTTGTTGCGCTCACTCGGGTCGGTGAGTTCGTTGAAGAACATCAGCGGTTCGCCCACGCGGAGTTGCTTCACGCGGCCGGCGATGCGCTCGTCGGTTTTGCCGGCGGCTTCGAGCGCCTTGTAGGTGATGCCGCTCATGGCCTCGACCTTGAATTTCGCCATGCCATCCGGCCACGCGTGGAACATCAGCGCCCAGTCCTTCGTGCGGATGCAGCGCTGCGGCAGGCTCATGCCGCTGCTCACGGTGTTGACGTGCGTGATGACGAAGTCGCGCGCGTCCTGCTTCTCGCCGCGCAGCAACGGCAGCCACGAGCGGCCGTCCATGCCGTCGGGATGCTTCACCGCGAGCAGGTCGAGCAGCGTCGGCATGATGTCCACGCTGCTGACGAACTCCTCGTGCAACGACGCGGCGGGCATTCCAGGCCATTTCAAAATGACCGGCGAGCGCGTGCCGTTGAAATACGCCGTGGCCTTCGAGAACGGGAACGACATGCCGTGGTCGGACATGAAGAGAATGATGGTGTCGTCCGCGTGCCCGCTGGCCTTGAGCGCGTCGAGCACGCCGCGCAGCGAAATGTCCACGCGCGCGACGGCGGTGAAGTATTGCGCGACCTCGACGCGCACGGGCGGGATGTCTTCGAGGAAATCCGGCACCTTGATTTCCTCCGGCTTGTAAATGCGCCCGGTGTCGTCCGCCTTTGCGCCGGCAAGCTTCGCGGCCTTCTTCTTCGTCATCTTGCCCTCGCCCTTTTTGGCCTTGGCCTTCGGCGTGGTCGAGTCGCCTTCCTCCGCGTCCACCGCGCCCGAGCCGGGGAACGGGCGGTGCGGATACTGGATGTTCACGTTGATGAAGAACGGCTTCTTCGCGGCGGCGGCGTTCTTCAGCGTCGTCTCGAAGTGCTCGCGCAACAGCGGCGGATTTTTTCCCGAACCACCGAGGTCGTCGTCCCACGGAAACTCCGCGGCGGGTTTCATGTGGGCGGTCTTGTTGATGCCGGCGGTGTAATAGCCCGCGGCCTTGAGCACGGTGACCATCGTCGGCGTGCCGGGCTTTACGGGATTGAAGCCGAGCGCGCCGCTGCGATGCGGCACGCGGCCCGTCATCATCGCCTCGCGCGACGGCTGGCAGATGGGCGCGGTGACATGGTTGTTGATGAAGCGGTGGCACGTGCCGGCGAGCGCATCGAGCACCGGCGTCGCGCCCATCGTGCTGCCCATCCAGCCGGGCGAATCCGCGTTCATGTCGTCGGCGGTGAGGTAGAGGAGGTTGAGCTTCGGCGAGGCGGCCCACGAAACACACGAAAGGCACGAAAGGAGGAGGGTGAGGAGAGATCGCTTCATAAAAAACTCTTCAGTTGCCGCCGACAGCTTCCCAGATGTGCACGTCGTCAAACAGCGCGTCCTTGCCGCTGACGGCAAAATAAAAATCCGACTTCACCGGGTGCGCGAGGCCGGAGGATTTGAGCGAGCCGACCGGGCTACCGTCGAGGCTCACGCGCATCTCGTCGCCGATGAGCGTGATCGCGAGTTGATACCAGCGCGTTGGATCGAGCTTCATTGGAGAGCCGATGCTGCGCCCTGCGACCAGCTTGTCGGCCTCGGCTTTGCGCTTCGGGTCCTTGCGCATCTCCTCGAGGTCGTGACGCAGCCGCTCCTTGTCGTCGGCGAGGAAAATCTGGCGCTGCGAGAGCGACACGCGGCAGATGTGCCCGCCGTGGCCCTCCTTGAAGTCGCGGTCGTTAAGCACCGCATTGAAGCTGGTCGCGCCGCCGAGCTGGAACTTGAACTCGATCACCACATCCTTGCGCCCGACCTTCACCATGCCCACGGCGCTGTGCTCCTTGACCTGCGAAATCTTCAGCGCGCCATCCGCGATCACGCACTCGGGGTGCAACACGCGCCACGCCGCGCCGAGTTCCGCGCGGTTGAAGTCATCGGAAAAAATGGGTGCGCCTTTCTTCGCGGGCAGCGTCGCGGATGGTTCGACCGCGGGCGCGGCGGAAGTTTGTCCCGCGACCAGCACGGCGCAGCACACGAGGAGAACCGGCTTCAGCGGATGCGTCTTCATTTTTTATCACCACAAAGTCGGCAAGTCACCCAAGGGCCGCACATGCGAGCCAGAGGAGCGCGAGCGTGAACGGGGTTCGTTTCATGGAGTCGGCGGATATGGTGGCAGAGTTTTGATCCGCGCGACAAGTTCCGCAACGACGGCGGGATTCGCCTGGGCGACGTTGTGGTTTTCCTCGGCGTCGTGGTCGTGATCGTAAAGTTCCTGCGCGCCGTCGCTCCATTGCGTGAAGCGCCAGTGCGCGGTGCGCACGCTCTGGCCGAATTGCCCCGGCCCGCGCGTGACGAGCGTGAACGCGGCGTCCTTGATCGAACTCCCGGAATCGGCGAGCAGCGGGCGCAGGCTTTTCCCCGCGAGACCGGCGGGCGCTTTCAGTCCGCACGACTCCGCGAGTGTGGGAAAGAGATCCACGAACTCGACGAGCGAACGGCACGTCGCGCCGCGTTTCGCGCCGGGCGCGGCGATGAGGAGCGGCGCGCGGCAACTGCGCTCGAAGAGCGTGTTCTTGTTCCACCACTGGCGCTCGCCGGTGTGGTAGCCGTGGTCGCCGCAGAAGATCACGATCGTCCGGTCCCAAAGCCTGCCGCGATCGAGTGCGTCGAGCACGCGGCCGAGCTGCGCATCCATGAAGCTCGCGGCGGTGCAATACGCGCGGAGGAATTCCAGCCGCTCCTGATCGGTGAACTTGCCGAACTCCGCCAGCATGGCCGTGAACGCGAGCTTCGGCGTCGGCGTCATGTCCGCCGGATCGCGCCAGAGCTTCATCTCCGCGGGCGGATACAGATCGAAATACTTTTTCGGTGCGATGAACGGATCGTGCGGCTTCAGAAAACCGCAGCCGATGAACCACGGATTCGCGCCCTGTTGCTCGATCAACTTCACGACCGCCGCCGCCGTCTGGCCGTCCGGCTGATCCTCGTCGCCGCCCTCGGCCATGCCCCAGTGACACCACGCCAGCGCGCCGCCGGTGAGATTGCGCCCCTCGACTTTCTTCCCGAGCTTCGTCGGCGCGAACGCCGTCGCGGCGTGCCAGGACTTCGGCAAATCCATCCACGGCGCGCCCGCGCCGCCGGCCTCGCGATTCGCCTCACCCTTCGCGCCGCCGAGATGGAAAATCTTCCCGAACCCCTCCGCGTGCCAGCCGTTCTCCTTGAACAACTGCGGCAGCGTCACCACCTCCGGCAGCCGCGAGCGCAGCAGCGTGGTGTTGTTCACGATACCCGTCTGCTCCGCGCGCAGGCCGCTGAGGAACGAACTGCGGCTCGGGTTGCACACCGTGTATTGCACATACGCGCGCTCGAAGCGCACGCCCCGCGCCGCGAGCCGGTCGAGATTCGGCAGCTTCACCTGCGCCCGCGTGAACACGCCGCCCTCGTCGCGGAAGTCGTCGGAGACGATGAGCAGGACGTTCAGCTTTTCAGCGGCGCGCACGGGAAGCGCGAGCGCGACGGCGATGGTGAAGATCTTGACGAGGCGTTTCATGGTCGCGTTGTCGGTTCGGTGGCAGTGCAAAAATCCAGGATGCGCGCGGGATACCATTGATGGCCGGTGCCGAGGTTCGCGGCGTTTCCCTTCTTGATCACTTCCGTCTGGAGCTTCGACGCGACGTGGCCGCAGCCGAGGAGTTGCGCCTGGGTCTCGCGCCAGTTCTCCGAGCACTTCGCGTAGCCGGGATCGTTTTCACCGATGATGAATTTCACCGCGAGGCCGGCGCGCTCCGGCGAGTTCGGAAGCGGCAGGTGATCTTCATCCACGCCGCGCCCGAGATAGACGCCGGCGTTGATGACCGCGCCCTTGAGCAACTCGGGATGCGTGAAAAGAAAGAGATAGGTGATGTGCGTCGAGGACGAGAAGCCGGCGAGGTAAACCTTCTCCTCGCCGCGATAAAGCCGCTGCACATCGCGGATGACCGCACGAACGCCCTCCGAATCAAACTTCGCGCGCGCGTCCTCATCGCGTGAGCCATCGCCCGTGGCCGCGTCCGCCGCGGCAATCGCGTCGGCGACGGCGCCGCGATACTCCGCCATGTTGCGCACGGGATCGGCATTGATGACGAAGGGTGCGACGAGGATGAAGCCGGCCTTGCGCGCGTCGCGTTCCGCCGCGAAGAGCGCGAGGCTTTTTCCCTTGTCGCCATAATGCGCGCTGGGCGCGACCAGCACGGGCCACTGGTGATCCGGCGACCACTGCTTCGGGAGTGAAATGCGATACCGCATCGGATGCGTCGTCGCCGTTTGCACCTTGTCGGCAGTCGGGATCGCGCGGCGATCCTCCGCTCGCGTTTTAGATAAAATTCCATCCAGCGTGAGCGCGGTCAGCACTGCAAGCAGAGGCAAACGGGCAACCATCAGGAACGTTC
>JACQFS010000212.1 GCA_016199935.1 Verrucomicrobiota bacterium | reverse complement strand
TTGGTCGAGTTCCTCAAGGATCCGAAAAAGTTTCAGCGTCTCGGCGGCCGCATCCCCAAGGGCATTCTGATGGTCGGCCCGCCCGGCACCGGCAAGACGCTCCTCGCCAAGGCCATCGCCGGCGAGGCGGACGCGAGCTTCTTCAGCATCAGCGGCTCGGACTTTGTGGAAATGTTCGTCGGCGTCGGCGCGAGCCGCGTGCGCGACATGTTCGAGCAGGCGCGCAAGGCCACGCCGTGTCTGATCTTCATTGATGAAATTGACGCCGTCGGCCGCAGCCGCGGTCACGGCCTCGGCGGCGGCAACGATGAACGCGAGCAGACGCTCAACGCGCTCCTCGTCGAGATGGACGGCTTCGACACTCAGGAAGGCATCATCATCATCGCGGCCACTAACCGCCCCGACGTCCTCGATCCCGCGCTGCTGCGGCCCGGCCGCTTCGACCGCCAGATCGTCGTGAACCTCCCCGACGTGCGCGGCCGCGAGGCGATCCTCAAGGTCCACGCGAAGAACGTGAAGCTCGAGCCGAACGCCGACCTCTCGGTCATCGCGCGCGGCACGCCCGGTTATTCCGGCGCCGAACTTGCCAACCTGTTGAACGAGGCCGCGCTCCTCGCCGCCCGCAACAACAAGCGCGCCGTCGGCATGAAAGAACTCGAAGAGGCCCGCGACAAAGTCCGCTGGGGCCGCGAACGCCGGAGCCTCGCGATGTCCGATGAGGAGAAGCGCGGCACCGCCTGGCACGAGGCCGGCCATGCACTCGTCAACTGCCTCCTCACCCATACGCACCCGCTCCACAAGGTCACGATCATTCCGCGCGGCCAGTCGCTCGGTTCCACGATGTGGCTGCCGAAGGAGGATCTCCTCAGCCGCAAGCGCAAGGAACTCGAAGACCTCATCGCCGTCACGATGGCCGGCCGCATCGCGGAGGAACTCACGACCAACGACATTTCCTCCGGCGCGGCGGGCGACATCCAGCAGGCCACCTCGATGGCCAAGGCGATGGTCATGCACTGGGGCATGAGCGAGAAGCTCGGCATGATTCAATACGGCGACAGCCAGGAATATGTCTTCCTCGGCCGCGACATGATGCGCTCGAAGGATTACAGCGAGCAGACCGCGGAGGACATTGACGGCGAGGTGAAGCGCATCATTAACGCGAACTTCGAGCGCGCGCGTGTGCTCATCATCCAGCACCGTGACAAGCTCGAGATGATCGCGAATGCTTTGCTCGAATACGAGACTCTCGAAGGCTCGCAGGTGGACGAGATCATCAAGACCGGCAAACTCACGCCGCCGCCCACGCCGCCCCCGGACCTCGGTCCCACGATGGGTGCGCCGGCCGGCACGCCGCTGCCCGAAATGTCGAAGCCCGCGCCGCCCAAGATCGGCGGACTCGGCACTCCGGCGCCCGCGCCCGCGTGAGCGAGGTTCCAAGGACCAAGAACCAAACAATCACCAAGCTCCAAGTTCCGCCCGTCGCGACTTGGAGTTTGCGTTTTGGGACTTCCTTGGACATCGGTCCTTGGTCATTCGCGCCCGCCGCGCACTTTCCCTTCCCTCCCACCGCGCCCTTTGTCTAAGCTCTCGCGCATGGTCATCGCCCCGTCATTGCTCGCCGCCAACTCCGGCAAGTTTGCCGATGAAGCCCGCCGCGCCGCGCGTTCCGGTGCGGAGTGGCTGCACCTCGACATTATGGACGGCCATTTCGTGCAGAACATCTCCTTCGGCCCCGACGTGGTGAAGACCCTGCGGCCGGTCTGCAAAATGTTCTTCGACGTTCACCTCATGTGCAGCCAGCCGGAGATTCTCCTCGAACCGTTCGCGAAGGGCGGCGCCGACCAGATCATCATCCACGCCGAACTGGGTGAGGCGCAGGTCATGCCGCTCATCTGGAAAATCCGTTCGCTCGGCAAGAAAGTCGGCCTCGCCGTGAATCCGCCCACGCCCATCGCCGTCGCCGAGCCTTACCTCAAGCATCTCGACCTTCTTCTTGTCATGACGGTCAATCCGGGCTTCGGCGGGCAGCCGTTTATCCACGAGTGCGTGCCGAAGATTCAGCAGGCCGACGAGTGGCGGCGCGAGCAGAAGCTCCGTTACCGCCTCGAAGTGGACGGCGGCATCACCAACGAGACTGCCGCCGAGTGCGCCGCTGCCGGCGCGGATACTTTCGTCGCGGGCACGTCGCTTTTCCGCAAGCCGAACATGAAAGCCGCCGTCACGAAGATGCGGAAGATCATCAATGCCGCCGCGCCCCGCCCTGAAGTCGCCGTCGCGACCGAGGAACCACCCGTCGCCGCCTACAACTTCTGACCTTCGCGCGGCCCGTCACCTTTCACCCCTTACCCGTTACTCCTTACTCCTCACTCATCATGGCCCAGATCAAATTTGGCACCGACGGCTGGCGCGCGGTCATCGCCGAAGACTTCACCTTCGCCAACCTCGACCGCGTCTCGCAGGCCACCGCCGATTATTGGAAAGCCCATCCCGTCCCCGGCGTCGGCAACACCGTCGTCGTGGGCTACGACCGCCGCTTCCTCTCCGATGAATTCGCCGCGCGCGTCACCGAAGTCATGGGCGGCAACGGCTTCAAGGTCATCCTCACCTCCATTCCCACGCCGACGCCCGCCGTCAGCTTCGCTGTGAAGGCCAACCGCGGCATCGGCGGCGTCATGATCACCGCCAGCCACAATCCGCCCGCGTTCAACGGCTTCAAACTCAAGGCCCACTACGGCGGCAGCGCCGAACCGGCCATCTGCGCCGCCGTCGAGGCGCTCCTCGACCAGAGCCCCGTCACCGCGGTGAAACTCGCGGATGCCCGCGCCGCCGGCCGCGTGATCGTCAAGGACATCACCCCCGGCTATTACACCGCGATCAAGAAGCTCGTGGATTTCCCGCTCATCAAAAAATCCAAACTCCGCTTCTGCCACGAGGCCCTCTACGGCGTCGGCGCGGGCTGCTTTGACACTTTGCTCAAGGGCACCACCTGCAAAGTCTCCACCATCAACGCCGCGCACGATCCCAACTTCGGCGGCATCAATCCCGAGCCCATCGAGAAAAATTACGGCAACTCCCAGGCTTTCCTCCGCAAACATCCCCACGACATCTGCCTCGTGACAGACGGCGATGCCGACCGCGTCGGCGCGATGGACGGCCGCGGCGGCTACCTCACCACCCACAACCTCATCTGCCTGCTCCTGAACCATTTCATCGAGAACCGCCGCGCCAAGGGCCGCGTCATCAAGGCCCTCACCACCACCTCGATGGTGGACAAGATTTGCTCCGCGCACGGACTGGAACTCGTCGAGACCGGCGTGGGGTTCAAATACATCGCCGCGGAGATGCTCAAGGGCAATGTGATGCTCGGCTTCGAGGAAAGCGGCGGCATCGGTTATCCGGGGCACGTCCCCGAGCGCGATGGCATCCTCTCCGGCCTGATGCTGCTCGAACTCCTCGCCACCGAGCGCAAGCCCGTGGGCAAACTGCTCGCCAACCTCGAGCGCCTCTACGGCCCGCACCGTTACGCGCGCATCGACGCACACTTCCCACTCGAAAAGCGCGCTGCCCTGATGGAATTCTGCAAGCGCAACCCGCCCGCGAAGCTCCTGCGCTCCCCGCTTGCCGCCGTGATGAGTTACGACGGTGTGAAATTCGTCGCCAAGGACGGGAGCTGGCTGATGGTGCGCGGCTCCGGCACCGAACCCATCATCCGCATCTACGCCGAGGCGAAGAGTGACGCCGACGCGAGGAAGCTGCTGCAACAGGGTGTGCAGTTGACCAAACAGGTTTGAGCAGAACCGGCTGCACCGAGCCGTGGCTCGAAAAAATCGAGCCGTCCCAACGGAGACTGAGTCATTGGCGACGGTCGGTTGGAGTCTTGCCGCCGCTTGATTTCCCGTCGCGCCTCGCGCCTAATCCGACCCATGCGTGAAGCGTCCCTGAAATTTCTCCAAACCCTCGTCAACACCCCCAGCCCCGTCGGCCACGAGACGCGCGGGCAGCGCGTGTGGCTCGATTACGTGAAGCCCTTCGCCGATGAGACGTTCTCCGATGCCTACGGCAACTGCGTTGCGGTGATCAACAAGGGCTGCTCGCCCCGTCTCATGCTCGCCGGCCACGCGGATGAAATCGCCATGAGCGTCAACTTCATCAGCGAGGAGGGTTTCCTTTACGTCAAGCGCCTCGGCGGCGTGGATGCGGTGGTGACCAAGGCGCAGCGCGTGACCATCCACACGCGCAAGGGGCCGGTGCTCGGCGTCGTCGGCAACGTCGCGCCGCACCTCACCAAGGGCGACGAGGATCGCAAGCTGCCGAAGGTCCACGACCTCTTCATTGACATCGGCGCGTCGTCCCGCGACGAGGCGAAGAAGCTCGTGCGCATCGGCGACCCGATCACGTTGAACCAGGAATTTGAAATGTTGCGCAACGACCTCGCCGTGGCGCGCGCGTTCGACAACCGCATCGGCACCTGGTCGGTGGCGGAGACGCTGCGGCTGCTCGCGGAGGCGAAGGGCAAGCTGGCGCCGGAAGTCTGCGCCGTGTCGAACGTGATGGAGGAAACCGGCCTCTACGGCGCGCGGCAGATCGCCTACTCGCTCCAGCCGGACGTGGCGCTGGTGGTGGACGTGACGCACGCGACGGATTATCCGACGGTGAGCAAGGAGCAGCACGGCGACGTGCGCATCGGCAAAGGCCCCACGCTCACGCACGGCGGCTGCAATCATCCGGCCGTCGTCGAGCGGCTCGAAGAAGTCGCGGCAAAAAAGAAAATCAAACTCCAGCACGAGGCCGTCTCCGCATCGAGCGGCACGGACACGGACGTGATTTTCTGGACGCGCGGCGGCATCGCGAGCGGCCTCATCAGCCTGCCGAACCGCTACATGCACTCGCCGGTGGAGTTGGTGAGCCTCAAGGACCTCGTGCAGATTCCCGAACTCATGGCAGCCTTCGCCCAGTCGCTGCGCAAGGGCGAGCGCTTCAAGGTGAAGATCTGATTCGAAAAGGTAGCAGCCGACGTAAGGTGGCTCCATCTAACCAGCATCCAATGGCCGTTCACCGTGATCCGATCAAAGTGAGTCTCGTCACCTCGACTGCTACGGGATCAGGCGGAGCGCCGGTCTCCGGCCCGGCGCGGTCACTTGAAGGATCGCGGCTCTGAGCCGTCAGTAATCCCAACCCGTAACGCTAAACTCGAAACCCGAAACCCGAAACATTTCACCACCATGAAAACTCCCGTGTCCCGCCGCCGTTTCCTCCAGCACTCCGCCGCCGCCGGTGCCGCCGCGTTCGCCGCGCGCGGTTTCCCCGCCATTGCCGCCGCCGGTTCCGCGAACGGGAAGGTCGTGGTGGGCGTCATGGGCCTGGGCCGCGGCCTCGCGCACGTGGAGAGCTACAGCAAGATTTCCGATGCGCGCATCGGCTTCGTGTGCGACGTGGACGCCGAGCGCGCGGAGAAGGGCGCCGATTCCGTGGAGAAGAAAACCGGCCAGCGCCCGGAGGTCGTGAAGGATTTTCGGCGGATGCTGGAAAACAAATCCATGGACGCCATCTCCATCGCGGCGCCGAATTTCTGGCACACGCCGGCCGCCGTCATGGCGATGAGCGCCGGCAAGCACGTGTATGTCGAGAAGCCCGGCAGCGGCACGCCGCACGAGTCGGAGTTGATCGTGGCGGCGGCCCGCAAGTGGAAGCGCCACGTGCAGATGGGCAACCAGCGCCGCTCGATGCCCTACGTCATTGACGCCATCGCCAAAGTCCACGGCGGCGACATCGGCGCGGTGCGCTTCGCGCGCTGTTGGTATGTCAGCGCGCGCGCGAGCATCGGCGTGGGCAAGGTGGTGCCGGTGCCGGCGCGGCTCGATTACGCGCTGTGGCAGGGCCCGGTGCCCGAGCGCCCTTACAAGGACAACCTCGTCCACTACAACTGGCACTGGATGTGGCATTGGGGCGGCGGAGAGTTGCAGAACAACGGGCCGCATTACCTCGATGTCGCGCGCTGGGGACTGGGCGTGGATTGCCCGGCGCGCGTGACGTGCAACGGCGGCCGCTACACGTTTCAGGATGATCAGCAGACGCCGGACACGGGCGTGGTGGAGTTTGACTTCGGCGACAAGGGGCTGACGTGGGAATGGTCGAGTTGCCATCCGCGCAAGCCCGAGACGTTTCCGCTCGTGCAGTTTTACGGCGACGGCGGCAGCCTGGCCATCGAAGGCAATGGTTGGAAGCGCTACGATCTCGCCGGCAAGCTCGTTGAATCCGGCAAAGCCCCGGGCGGTGACCTGCCGCATTTCACCAACTTCATTGACGTCATCCGCGGCGAGGCAAAGAAGCTGAACTCCGAAATCGGCGAGGTGCAGAAAAGTTCGCTGCTCTGCCACCTCGGCAACGTGGCCTACCGCAGCGGCCGCACGCTCCACCTTGATTCCAAAACGCGTCGGCTCGTGGGCGATGCGGACGCGCAGAAGTTCTGGACGCGCGAGTATCGCAAGGGCTGGGAGCCCAAAGTTTGAGCTTTGACCTTCGCGGCGCGCGCGCTTAGGAACTGCGTCGCATGAATCGCACAGGAAAGCTCCGGCTCGGCGTCCTCGGCTCCGGCAAAGGCTCGAACTTTGTCGCCGTTGCTGGCGCGTGTGCGCGCGGCGAACTGCCGGCGGAGGTCGCCATTGTCATGAGCGACGTCGCTGACGCAGGCATCCTCGCCCGCGCGGCGGGGCAGGGGATCGCGGCGCGCTTCATCCCGCCGGGGAAGTTCCGCACCAAGCTGGACGAAGAAGCGGAGGCTGCCTACATCGGGGCGTTGCGCGAGGCGCGCGTGGACCTCGTGGTGCTCGCGGGCTTCATGCGCATCCTCAAGGGCGATTTTCTCAAGGCGTTTCCGCAGCGTGTGATCAACATTCATCCGTCGCTGCTGCCGTCGTTCCCCGGACTCGAGGCGTGGAAGCAGGCGCTGGATTACGGCGTGAAGTTCACCGGCTGCACGGTGCACTTCGTGGATCAGGGCGTGGACACCGGCGCGATCATCGCGCAGCAGACCGTCCCCGTGCTCGATGGCGACACCGCCGAGTCGCTGCACGCGCGCATCCAACAGGCCGAGCACCAGCTTTACCCGGTGGCGATCCGGTTGATGGCCGAGGGCCGCATCGAAGTGCGCGGGCGCAGTGTGGTAACACGCGCCTAGTTGCGGATGCAAATTCAAAGGAGTTTGCCTTTGCCTTCCGGACGATTTTTTGCGGCAATGCCCCGACGCATCAACATGAGCGAACCGAAGAAGAACATTTTGCGCCTCGGCCTCCCCAAAGGAAGCCTGCAGGACGCCACCATCGAGAAGATGGCCAAGGCCGGATTCAACGTCCAGGTCAGCAGCCGCTCCTACGTGCCCTACGTGGACGACGCCCAACTGGAAATCCGCCTCATCCGCGCGCAGGAAATCAGCCGCTACGTCGAGCACGGCTACCTCGACGCCGGCATCACCGGGCACGACTGGATCGTCGAGAACGGCTCGAAAGTCCACGAAGTCGGCGAGTTTATTTTTGCGAAGGTTTCGCGCCAGCCCACGCGCTGGGTGCTGTGCGTGCCGGAAGATTCACCGGTGAAATCGGTGAAGGATCTGCGCGGCAAACGCATCGCGACCGAGGTTGTGAAGCTCACCAACGCCTATCTGCGCAAGCACAAGGTGAAGGCCGAGGTGGAATTCTCGTGGGGCGCGACCGAGGTGAAGGCGCACGAGCTCGTGGACGCCATCGTCGAGGTCACCGAGACCGGCTCGTCGCTCCGCGCGAACAAGCTCCGCATCGTGGACACGCTGCTCACCTCCACGCCGCGGCTCATCGCGAATCACTCCGCGTGGAAAAATTCGTGGAAGCGCGAGAAGATCGAGACGCTCGCGATGCTCCTGCGCGGCGCGATGGAGGCGGAGTCGAAGGTCGGCCTCAAGATGAACATCGCGGCGAAGAATCTCGCCAGCCTGCTCGCGGCGCTGCCCGCGCTGCGTAACCCGACCATTTCGCAACTCAGCCAACCCGGCTGGGTCGCCGTCGAGACGATCATTGACGAGCGCATCGTGCGCGAGATCGTGCCGCAGCTCAAGAAAGCGGGCGCGGAAGGAATCATTGAATATCCGCTGAACAAGGTCATATACTGACCGCGTTCGCTGAAAAACAAAACGCTATGGGTTCACTGAAAAAGCGCCGCAAGGCCAAAATCAACAAACACAAACGCCGCAAGAAGCTTCGGCTTAACCGCCACAAGAAGCGCACCTGGCAGAAGTAGGCGCTGCCGATTCAGCGAAGACCGGGCGCGTCCCGGCACCGGCCGGGCGCGCTCGGCCTTCGTGTTTTTCCACATGAAGGCCAACGTCCTCGTCCTCCTCACGGCGCTTGGTCTCCTCGCCGGGAGCGGGTGCGCCACGCACCGCGCCCGCAGCCTGCCCGCGAAGCTCGCCCCCGGTGCCACCGAACTCTCCCTCGACGAGCGCGTAGAGGCGCTCTCGCGCTACGCCACGGGCATCAGCCGCGAACTGCGTGGCGAGGGCCGCATGGCGCTCGACGAATACTACAAGTCCGCGCTCGCCGATCCCGCGAACGAGGAACTCGTCCTCGAGGTCGCGCGCCGCCTCCTGCGCGGCCGCAAGACCGATCAGGCCATCGAACTCCTCCAGCGCGCCGCGAAGGTTCCCGGTGCCGGCGTGATGGTCCACGCGCTCCTCGGCGCCGCCTACGCGCAGACCGGCAAGACTGATCTCGCCGTCGCGTCGTGCCGCAAGGCCATCGCGGCGGATCCGAATGAGTTCGCGTCCTACCAGAATCTTTTCCAGGTTTACGTCGAGGCCACGAAGTTCAAGGAAGCGCTGCTGGTGGCCGATCAGGCCGCGAAGCGCAAGGACGCCGATGCCGCGTTCCTCATCGGCCTCTCGGAAGTTTACGCGCGCTACGAGTTGCTCCGCCCGGGGGAGAAGAAGCAAACCCAGCCCAAGATCCTCGCCACGCTCGAACGCGCGCGGAAGGCAACGCCCGACGATCCCATTTTGCTCCTGCGCCTCGGCGACGGCTTCAAGGCCAACGGCGACAACAAGCGCGCCGAGGAACTTTACCGCGAAGTGCTCAAGCGCCAGTCGAACATGCCGACCGTCCACGAAAAGCTCGCCGAGCTTTACATCCTCGCTGGCGACAACGCGAAGGCCGAGCAGGAACTCCTCAAGCTCGCCGCCGACCGCCCCAGCAACCCGCGCGTCTGGTATGTCATGGGCACGCTGCTCGCGCAGCAGAAGCAATACACCAACGCCATCGAATACCTCGAGCGCGCCCTCCGCCTCGACCCGAGCCTCGAGCCCGCCTACTTCGAACTCGCCGGCGTCCACCTCGCCGCCGATCACGCCGCCGACGCCCTCAAGCTCATGCAGCGCGCGCGCACGCTGCTCGGCGACACCTTTGGCGTCGAGTTCTACAGCGGCCTCGCGCACAGCCGCGCGAAAAATTATCCCGCCGCCGTCAAGGCCATGACCGCCGCCGAACTCATCGCCAGGACCACCGAGACCAACCGCCTCACCCACACCTTTTATTTCCAGCTCGGCTCCGTCCACGAGCGCAACCAGGACCTCGTCACCGCCGAGAAATATTTCCGCCAATGCCTCGACCTCGAACCCGACTACGCCGAGGCGCTCAACTACCTCGGCTACATGTGGGCCGAGCACCACACGAATCTCGACGAGGCGCACAAGCTCATCGCGCGCGCCGTCAAGCAGGAGCCGGACAACGCCGCCTTCCTCGACAGCCTCGGCTGGGTGCTGTTCGTGAAGGGCAGGGCGAAGGACGCGCTCCCGCTGATCGAGAAGGCCGTGAAGCTCAACAAGGAACCCGACGCCACGCTCTACGAGCACCTCGGCGACATCCAGCTCAAGCTCGGGCAGAAGGAAAAGGCGCGCGCGGCCTGGCAGAAATCCCTCGGCATCGAGAAGAACCCCGCCGTGCAGAAGAAACTCGACGCGCTCGGCTCGCCGGGCACCTGAACGCGCCATGCCGCTCGGACCGCTCACTTTTAACGCAAAGACGCAAAGGCGCAAAGGCGCAGAGTTTGGTTCTCTTTCCCGCGTCTTTGCGTCTTTGCGCCTTTGCGTTAATTCCGGCCCCGCACGATTTGCCCGCGGCGCACGAACATGAAGCGGCAGTTCCGCCAGCACTACACCCGCGAAGACGCCTGCGCGCTCCTGCCGCAGGTTCGCAAGTGGCTGGAGCAGGCCGCCCTCGCGCGCGCCGTGATGGCGAAGGACGAGCAGCGCCTCGAGTCGCTCGCCAAGGGCGGGCACGACATCGGCGGGGCCAGCGTGAACTCCTGGCTCAAGTCGCTCATGGAACTGCGCGGGCTCCTGCGCGAGTTCGAGCGGCGCGAAATCCAGATCAAGGACCTCGAACGCGGC
>JACQFS010000211.1 GCA_016199935.1 Verrucomicrobiota bacterium | reverse complement strand
CGACGAGGAAGTCAGCGGCGTGCTCAAGAGCGAAACCGCCGACGAGATCACCGTTGCGCAGCCCGGCGGCGTGCTGGTGAAGGTAAAGAAGGCGAACGTGAAGGATCGGCGCAAGGGTTTGTCGGGAATGCCGGAGGGCTTCGGGCAAATCCTGAGCCGGCGCGACCTGCGAGATCTCGTGGAATTTCTCGCGACTGTGAAATGAGCGCGGCCGGAACACGGCCCCGTCATTTTCGCGCGCCAAAGCCATTGCCCTGCCGGGAAAAGGCTGATACAGCTATTCGAGTTACTCCGTTGCCATGCCCAAGTTGACCATCAGGCTGCCCGGTCTGCCACCAGTGACGCACGCCATCGGCGGCGAGTCCGTCACCGTCGGTCGCACTCCGGAAAATGCCATCCAGATCGCGGACCCGTCGGTCTCCAAGGCTCACGCGAAACTCGACCTCCTCAACGGCGAGTATCGCCTCACCGACCTCGGCTCCAAGAACGGCACCTACGTCAACAACCAGCGCGTGCGCGAGGTGCTCATCCGGCACACCGACCTCATCAAGTTCGCCAACATCGAGGCCGTGTTCGAGATGGACGGGCTGGACGAGGACATCGTGCCGCCGACCGTCACCAAGCCGGCCGGCGCGGGCGTCACCGTCACGGCCATTCACGCCACGCCCACCGTCATTTCCGCCGCGGCACCAAAAGCTGCGCCGAAGGCCGCACCCGTCGCTCCCGGCAAGGCGGTGACCGGCTTTTTGCCCAAGGCCGCCGACGCCGGACCGAAGCCGGCAAAGAAAATGCCCGCGTGGCTGCTGCCCGCCGCGGGTGCGGTGCTCGTGCTGCTCGTCGGCGCGGCCGTGTATTGGTGGATGACCCGGACGCCGGTTGCGTCCGGCGGCAACCCGACCGCGGCGCCGACTCCGAAGACCGAGACCAACGCGGCCGCGCCCGAACCCGCCGCGGTCATGGCTGCGGAAAACGCCCGCGCCGCCGAGGCCGCCGCCGCGCTCGCCAACAAACCCATCACCTCCACCGACGCGCCGTCCATCGGCGCGCTCTTGCGCGACGAGAAGCCCGAAAACCGCCGCAACGCCGCCCGCGCCCTGCACGCCATGGGCAAGGATGCGCGTGGCGCGCAGTCCGCGATCCGCGACGCCGTGAAGGACAGCGATCCCGAGACGCGTTTCTGGTGCGCGCTCGCCCTCGCGCAACTCGATCCCACCGACCAGGCCGGCGTCCCCGTGCTCATCGAGGGGCTCAAGAGCGAGAACCCGCAGTTGCGTCAGGTCGCCTCCCTCTCCCTCGCCGTCATCCGTTTTCAAGCCGACGAATCCGCGCCCGTCCTCGAGCTTCTGCGCAAGGCCGCCGAGAGCGATGAAAATGAAGACGTGCGCAAAGCCGCCAGCAGCGCGGTGAAACTCCTCTCCGCCGCCGCCAAACTCGCCAACCCGTAGCCGCGGGCGGCCGGTTCGCCCAGCCGTAGAAAGTTCCGGGGAGTCCGGGCGAGTTGCGCGTTCGCGTCCGGTTGCGCTTGCCGCTCCGTCCCGTTTCGCCAACCTTCGCCGCCATGGACTGGCTCACCGATCCGCAAATCTACATCAGCCTCGTCACGCTCACCGTGCTGGAGATCGTGCTCGGGGTGGACAACATCGTTTTCATCTCCATCCTCGCCGGCAAACTGCCGCGCGAGCAGCAGCACCGCGCGCGGCAGACCGGCCTCGCGCTCGCGCTTCTCACGCGCATTGCGCTGCTCCTGAGCCTCACGTGGGTCATGTCGCTGAGGCGTGAACTGTTCTCGCTCTTCGGCACCGGCGTCACCGGGCGCGACCTGATCCTGCTGCTGGGCGGGCTCTTTTTGATTTGGAAATCCACGCGCGAGATTCACGAGAAGCTCGAGGGCGAGGACGGCGAGGCGTCCGCGAAAGTCGCGCCGAAATTTTCCGCCGTGATCGTGCAGATCATGCTGCTCGACATCGTGTTCTCCCTCGACTCGGTGATCACGGCCGTCGGCATGGTGAAACAAGTCGGCGTCATGATCGCCGCGGTTGTCATCGCCGTGGGGTTCATGCTGCTCTTCGCGAAACACATTGCCGGCTTCATTGACCGGCATCCGACGCTGAAGGTGCTCGCGCTGAGTTTCCTGATGATGATCGGCCTGCTGCTCGTCGCGGAAGGATTTCATCACGAAATTCCGAAGGGCTACGTTTACTTCGCGATGGCGTTCAGCGTGGGCGTCGAGGCGCTCAACATCCGAATGCGCTCGAAGCGCGCGCAGGCGGTGGCGTTGCACCAGCCGTATCGGTGAGCGGAGCGCGGCTTTGCGCTTCCGTGCGCGCGCGGCTTCCGCTTAGCCTCGCCGCGCGTGAAACGAATCGTCGCCATCCTGCTTTGTGCCCTCGCGACGTCTGGCGGTGGTTGCCGCGGGCCGCAACCGAAAGTTCAGCCCGGAACGCGCCAGACCACCGTCTCGATCGTCGGTGAGGATTTTCGCATCAACGGCCGGCCGACCTACGCCGGCCGCTCGTGGCACGGCCAGCGCATCGAGGGCTTGCTGATGAACTCCCGCATGGTGCAGGGCATCTACGACGACCTGAATCCCGAGACCGCCGCGCGCTGGGCCTACACGGACACGGGCCGATGGGACGCGGGCCGCAACACGCGCGAGTTCCTCGCCGCGATGCCCGGGTGGCGCCGGCACGGACTGCTCGCCTTCACGCTGAATCTTCAGGGTGGCTCGCCCGAGGGCTACTCGAAGAGCCAGCCGTGGCACAATTCCGCCTTCGAGGGCGACGGCTCGTTGCGCCCGGATTATCTCGCGCGCCTCGACGCGATCCTCTCCCGCGCCGATGAGCTCGGGATGGTCGTCATCCTCGGTTATTTTTATTTCGGCCAGGACCAGCGGCTCCGCGACGAGACCGCCGTGAGGGATGCCGTGAACAACGCGACCCAATGGCTGCTGTCGCGCGATCACCGCAACGTGCTCATCGAGATCAACAACGAGTGCAACGTGAAGTCCTACGACCACGAGATCCTCCGGCCCGACCGCGTGCACGAACTCATCGCGCAGGTGAAGGGCATCAAACGCGGCGAGCGGCGCATCCTGGTCGGCACGAGTTACGGCGGCGGCACGGTGCCGAAGAAAAATGTCGTGCGCGCCTCGGATTTTCTTTTGTTGCACGGCAACGGCGTGAAGGAGCCCGCGCGCATCGGCGAAATGGTGCGGCTCGCCCGCGCCGTTCCCGGCTACCGGCCGATGCCGATCCTGTTCAACGAGGACGATCACTTTGATTTCGACCAGCCCACGAACAACTTCACCGCCGCCGTCGAGTCGCACGCATCGTGGGGCTTCTTCGATTATCGCATGAAGGGCGAGGGCTTCGACGAAGGCTATCAAAGCCCGCCGGTCAACTGGGGCATCAGCAGCGCGCGCAAGCGCGGCTTCTTCAAACTCCTCGCCGAGATCACCGGCGCGACACCATGAACTGGGCGACCTGTCCGCTCGCGGAGCTGCCCGCGCACATTTTCGCCCGGCTCGATCGCGCGACGCGCCACCCCGGCGACCCGATGCGCACGCCCGTGCTTGGCACCATTGGCGGCGGCCGCGTGGCGATGCGCACCGTGGTGCTGCGCGAGGTCCATGCCGACGAGCGCCGGGTGGTCTGCCACACCGACGTCCGCTCGGCGAAGATCGGCCAGTTGCACGCGCACCCCGCGGCGACCTGGATGTTTTCCGATCCGGTCGAACTGGTGCAGGTCCGTGCGAAGGGCCGCACCACGATCCACTGCCAAAACCAACTTGCGCGCCGGCTGTGGGATCAGTTGCCGGCGGTCAGCCGGTTGAACTATTGCACGACCAACCCGCCCGGCACGGAACTGCGTTCGCCCGAATTCGCGCTGCCACCCGGCTTGCGCGGCCAGAAGCCCACGGCGGAAAACACCATCGCCGGCTGGGAAAATTTCGCGGTCGTCATCACCGCCATCGAACGGCTGGACTGGCTCTGGCTCGCCGCCGCCGGCCATCGCCGCGCCATCTTCGGATGGAAGGCGCGCGCGTGGAAAGGCCAGTGGGTGACGCCATGAAATATTTCAAGGCCATCGCCGCCATGTCGGAGAACCGCGTCATCGGGCGCGGCAACGCGATCCCGTGGCATCTGCCGGAGGATTTCAAATGGTTCAAGCAGACCACCACCGGCCACGTGATTGTGATGGGCCGGAAAACTTTCGAGTCCATCGGCCGCGCGCTGCCCAACCGCACGACGGTGATCCTGAGCCGGAGCGGGTTCAGTTTTCCCGGCGTGCAAACCATCGCGAGCCTGGGCGAGTTGGCGCCGCTGGCCGCCGGGCGCGAAATGTTCATCTGCGGCGGCGCCGACATTTACACGCAGACACTGCCGCACTGTTCCGACCTCTACCTCACGCGGGTGAAGCGCGTGGCCGAGGGCGACGCGTTCTTCCCGCCGTTCGAGGAGGGGTTCGAACTCGTCGCGGAACTGCGCGACACACCGGAGTTCAAGATTCTCCACTTTCGCAATCGCGCGCCCGTGGCCGCCGGTTGACCGCGAGAAAAAAGCTCGCCGACGCCGTTCCAGCCTTGCACCCGCCCCGCAATCCCGGCTTAATCCCGCGCAACGCATGGGCCTCTGTTCCGTCAGATGTTTTGGTGTCGGCGACGGTTTTCCCTCCGCCGACCGCGGCCATTCCGGTTTCCTCTACCAGCTTGGGGACACCTCGCTGATCATTGATTGCGGGGACGGCTTTACCAGCCACTACGAAGCCGCGGGCCTGAGCTACGATCTGGGCGACGCCTTCCTCCTCTCGCACCAGCACGCGGATCACGTCGGCGGTTTCCAGATGTTTCTCCAATCGCTCTGGCTGCGGCAGCGGCAGAAGGCCGTGCGCGTGTTCATGGGCGAGGACGGCATCGAGCCGTTGAAAAAATTCTGCCACGCCGGCTACCTCTTCGACGAGCTGTTCAACTTTCAACTCAGCTACACGCCGCTGAAATCCGGCAAGGCCTTCCCGATCGGCCACGCGCGCATCACCCCCTTCCGCACCACGCACCTCGACAGCTTCGCCACGCGCTTCGGGAAAAAATACGAGCAGAACTTCGACGCCTTCTCCTTCCTCATCGAGACGCCCGACCACCGCATCGCGCACAGCGCCGACCTTGGCACGCCGGAGGATCTCGCGCCGCTGCTCCAGGACGACGTGGATGTGCTCGTGTGCGAACTCGCGCACTTCAAGCCGGAGCAGCTCTTCGCGTTCCTCGCCGGCGAGGCCATCACCAAGCTCATCCTCGTCCACCTCACCGCCAAGCTCTGGGCCGACCGCAAGGCTGTCCTCGCCGCCGCGCGCGCGAAGCTGCCCGGCGTGGAAATTTCCATCGCGCAGCAGGGCGAGGAATTCACCTTCTGAAAAGCGCGGCGGCGGTTCTCACGCCGCGCGCAGCACGATGTCCACTTGCAGCCCCGTTGGCGCGCGATTGCGCGCCGTCACCGTGCCCTGGCACGCGTCCACGCACGTTTTCACGATGGCGAGTCCGAGGCCCACGCCGCCCGTGTCGCGCGTGCGCGAGGCGTCGAGGCGGAAGAACGGATCGAAAATTTGCGCGAGCGATTCCTCCGGCACGCCGGGGCCGCTGTCGGAAACAGAGAGCGTCACGCGGCCGCCCTCGCTCGCGGCGCTGACGGTGATGGGGCCGGCGCTGCCCGCGTGATGCAGGGCATTGCGCACGAGGTTCGCGAGCGCGCGTGCGAGTAGCTCGGGCTCCGCGAGCGCACTCAGCTCCGCCGGGATTTCCACGCGCACGTCGCCGGTGCCGTTGTGCGTCTCGCGCGCGACGACGCGTTGCGCGAGTGGCGCGAGCGGCACGGGGTCGAGTTTGTTTTCCTTCGGCCGCAGGCTCGCCTTGGAGAAGGAGAGCAGTTCATTCACGAGGCTGCTCATGTGCTGCACCTCCTCGCGCAGGTCGTCCACGTAGGCCTTTTGATTTTCATCCGCGCGCTGTTCGAGAATGCCGAGCGCCATCTGGATGCGCGCGATGGGGGCGCAGAGTTCGTGCGCGATGTCGCCAGTGAATCGCTTCTGGCCGGTGACAAAGCCCGCGAGCCGCGCGGCCATGCGGTTGATCGCGCCGGCGAGCGAGCCGAGTTCATCGCTACGTTTCGTCGCGACGCGGGCTTCGAAATTTCCCTCGGCGATGCGCTCGGTCGCGACAGTCATCTG
>JACQFS010000210.1 GCA_016199935.1 Verrucomicrobiota bacterium | reverse complement strand
TCAGCGAAACGAAGCCTGAACTGAAGTTTGCCCTCGATCTGAAAACGACGTATCGGCTGGAGGACAAACCGGAATTTTGCAACGGGTTCACGCTCGGTTCACACGGCGAGTATTTCATCAATCGTCAGAGTCGGAAGAACATCCAGTTTCCTTATTCCGAATACGCGGGGCATTTTTGTCTCGGCGTCATCTACAGCCGGGCCGTGACGGAGAAGTTAGTGGAGACGCGGCCAAAAAAACTCAGCGAGCTTCGCTCGATAGTTTCGGTGGTGCGCGACTTCCAGTTCTTCATCTGCGAGAAGTGGGAGATTGCCTCGGATCGGAGTGGCAGCGGCAACACGGCCAACATCGGCAGCATCACCAAAATCGAGGACATCCTCGCCGGCAACGGCATGTTCAAGAAACTCGGTGAAAAGTGGTTCGACGAGTATTGGGTGAACTACGGCAAGATCACGCTGCCGGAAACCGGAAAGAAGATTACCAAACTCGCCGACTACCTCACTTATCGCGGCAAGGACGTGAAGCACATAAACCCGCGTGCGAAGACGACAAGGAGGAAAACATGAGCAAGGTGTTCGTCCCTCCCATCAAGTGCCAGGGCATCAAGACGAAGCTGGTGCCGTGGATTCTTGAACACGCTGGCTTGCGTGAAGAAGGCCGCTGGATTGAGCCGTTCATGGGTTCGGGAGTGGTCGGCTTCAATGTGTGCCCACAAAACGCACTCTTTGCCGACAAGAACCCGCACCTCATCAACTTCTACCGGGCGATTCAGTCAGGCGAAATCACGCGGGCAAAGGCCAAGGCATTTCTGGATGCGGAAGGCGAGAAACTCAGCAAGGACGGCCAAGCCCGCTTCAATGCGGTGCGCGAGCGGTTCAACCGAACTGGTAGCCCGTGGGATTTTCTTTTCCTCAATCGCTCGTGCTTCAACGGCATCATTCGTTTCAACAGCCGTGGCGGGTTCAATACACCTTACGGCCACAAGCCCGAGCGCTTTGCCCAGGCTTACGTCACCAAGATAACGAATCAGATTGATTACGTAGCGAAGGCAACCAAGACGAACCACTGGAAATTTGTTTGCGCTGACTTCCGCGAGGTGATTGGGCAAGCGACCAGAGCCGACCTGATTTACTGTGACCCGCCGTATCTCGGTCGTCACGTGGACTACTTCAACTCGTGGTCCGAGGAAGATGAGCGCGACCTGGCAGGTTTGCTGACCAGCACGAAGGCCCGGTTCATTCTTTCCACCTGGCACAGTAACGAGTATCGGCACAACCCATCGCTCGGAAAGTGGTGGGATGGTTTTGCGACGCTCACGCGCGAACATTTTTACCACGTCGGGGCCAAAGAGAAGAACCGCAACCCGATGCTGGAGGCGTTGGTGATGAACTTTGAACCTGCCCAAACTGAGGTTCGTAGCGCCGAATCTGAATTGGCCGAGCAGTTGGTTCTCATGGAGAAGCCTGTGAAGTATTCCGTCACAAAGAAAACCAAGCCGCGACTCGCAACCAGATAGACCATGCTCGCCTGGACCATCTACATCTCGTTCCTCGGCGTGGCGGTGCTGATGTGCCTGCCGCGGGGGAACGCGCGCGCGGCGCGCATCGTCGCGCTGGCGACTGCGCTGGGCGGACTCGCGCTCGCGGTCGGCGGGTTCCTCGAGCACAAGCCGGGTGCGGAGATCGCCACCGTCGCCAGGCTCCCGTGGATTCCCTCGCTCGGCATCGAATACCACCTCGCCACCGACGGCATCAGCATCGTGCTCGTGCTGCTCACCGGCCTCGCGGCAGTCGCGGGCATTCTTTTCTCGTGGAACATCGAGCATCGCGCGAAGGAATTCTTCGCATTTTACCTCGCGCTCATCGGCGGCGTTTACGGCGTGTTCCTGAGCTTCGATTTGTTCCTGCTCTTCGTGTTCTACGAAATCGCCATCATCCCGAAATATTTCCTCATCGCCATCTGGGGCTCCACCAACCGCGAGTTCGGCGCGATGAAACTCGCACTCTACTCGTTCGTCGGCAGCGCGATGGTGCTCATCGGATTGGTTGCGGCGTTCGTCGTCGCGGGCGGGCACTCGATGAACCTCATCGAGCTGGCGAAGTTCCCGTTCCCGGAAAGTTTCCAAACGTGGGCGTTCCCGCTCGTGTTCATAGGCTTTGCGATTCTCGCGGGCCTGTGGCCGTTCCACACGTGGGCGCCCACCGGCCACGTCGCCGCGCCGACCGCCGCCTCGATGCTGCTCGCCGGCGTGGTGATGAAACTCGGCGCCTATGGCTGCTTGCGCGTGGCGATGACGCTGTTCCCCGCCGGCCTGCTCGTGTGGCGCGACGCCATCGCGTGGCTCGCGGTCATCGGCATCGTGTATGGCGCGATGGTCGCGCTCACGCAGAAGGATTTCAAATTCGTCATCGGCTACTCGAGCGTGAGCCACATGGGCTTCGTGCTGCTCGGCCTGATGACGCTGAACGAGGTCGGCCTGAGCGGCGCGGTGCTGCAAATGTTCTCGCACGGCATCATTGCGGGCCTGCTCTTCGCCGTCGTGGGCCGGATGGTCTATGACCGCGCGCACACGCGCGATCTCGCCATCCTCGAAGGCATGGGGCTGGCGAAGGCGATTCCGTTCGCGGCAGTGACGTTCGTCATCGCGGCGGTGGCGAGCATGGGCCTGCCGGGCTTCAGCGGATTCGTGGCGGAACTCCAGGTGCTCATCGGTGCCTGGCGCGCGATGCCGACGCTCGCCGTGGTGGCTGGTGTGGGCATCGTCATCGGGGTGGCGTTCACGTTGCGCACGGTGGTGAAGGCGTTCTTTGGTGAGACGGACTCCTCGGCGGAGCGCCGAACTCCAGTTCGGCGCGAATCAAATGCGGCGAACGACGAACACGCCGAGCTGGAGCTCGGCGCTCCGCTGGAACCCATTTCCGTCCCCGAACGCTTCGGCGCCGTGATGCTCATCGCCGTCACCGTCGTGGTGGGACTTTATCCGCGTGTGCTGCTCGATGTGATTGTGCCCGCGTTCGGCTCGCCGCTTTTTGACGCGCTGCGAAAAGGAGGCTGGCTGTGAGTTTCGATTACCTCCAACTCCTCAAGCTCTGCGCGCCCGAGACCATCGTGGTCGTGACCGCGCTGGTCGTGCTGTTCCTCGACCTCGCGTGGCTGCGCACCGAACCGAACCGCACGCGCATGACGCTCGCGGCGATGTTCACGGCGGCGGGATGCGTCGCGGCCTTCATGTGGATGCTCGTCGTGCCGGAGAAGGCCTCGCTGCTCAACGGCATGCTCGTCGTGGATCCGCTCACGCAACTCGTGAAGCAATCGCTGCTCGTGCTCACGCTGTTCACCGCGCTGCTGTCCATCGAGACGACCTTCACCGACCATGTCGGGGAATTCTTCGCGCTGCTGCTGCTCGCGACGGTGGGCATGATGTTCCTCGTCAGCTCCGAGGAGTTGCTGATGATTTTCGTCTCGCTCGAACTCACCAGCCTCTCGCTCTACATCCTCACTGCGTTCAACAAGCACAACTCGAAGTCCGCCGAGGCCGCGTTGAAATACTTTCTCTTCGGCGGCATGGCTGCGGCCGCGACGCTGTTCGGCATGAGCCTCATCTACGGCCTGAGCGGCGCGACCAACCTCCGCGCCATCGCCGCTGCGCTCACCGGGCCGACGCTCGACCCGCTGCTGCTCGCGGCCATCGTGATGACCGTCATCGGCCTCGGCTTCAAAGTGGCCGCCGTGCCGTTCCACCTCTGGGTGCCCGACGCTTACGAAGGCGCGCCGACGCCGAGCGCCGCGTTCATCGCGAGCGGCTCGAAGGTCGCCAGCTTCTTCATCCTCGCCAAGGTGATGATGCTCGGTTTCGCCGGCGCGGAAGGCAGCGGGGCGTGGAAGGCTTACGTGCCCGGTTGGGTGCCGGTGATCGCGCTGGTGGCCGCACTCTCGCTCGTGCTCGGCAACCTCGCCGCCATCGCGCAGAAGAGCGTCAAGCGCCTGCTCGCCTACTCCGCGATCGCGCACGCCGGCTACATGCTCCTCGGCGTGATGGCCGACAGTTCCACCGGCGTCGCCTCGCTCGTCTTCTACGTAATCACCTACGCGCTGACGACCGTCGGCGCCTTCGGCGTCGTCGCCATCGTCGAGCAGAGCGGCGGCGACAAGCTCACCGACTTCGCCGGCTTGAGCCGACGCGCTCCGCTCGTGGCGCTGTGTTTGATGGTTTTCATCCTTTCGCTCGCCGGCATCCCGCCGCTGGCCGGATTCTTCGGCAAGTTTTACCTCTTCACCGCCGCCGCGGCCGCGGGCAAGCAAAGCCTCGGCCTCCTCTGGCTCGTCATCCTCGCCCTCGCGATGAGCTGCGTGTCGCTCTACTACTATCTCAAGGTGCTCAAGCAGGCTTACGTCGCGCCCTCGCCAGAAGATGCGCCACGTTTGCGGGTTGAGATTTCCTCCAGTGTCGCTCTGATAATTCTCGCCGCTGGCGTAGTTCTCCTCGGCTGCGCGCCGAATCTTCTGCTCGGCAAACTGCTGTCGGCCATCAAGGCGGCGGGGTTCTAACGCCGCGCTGCCTCAGAGCCCGCCCGTTTCCAGCTTCGCCAGCACCTCGGGATCGCGCACGTCCACCCAGCGGCCGGCGATTTCGAGTCCAGCGAGTTTGAGTTTCGCGACGAGCATCGCGGTGAGCGCGTCGGTCAGTTCGTATTCGCCGCGCGGAGATTTCTGGAGGCGCGCGGTGAACTCGAAGAGCGACGGGCGGAAGAGGTAGATGCCCGCGTTATACCACGCGGTCGTGCCGGGCTTGAGCCAGCCTTGCGCGCGGAGTTCGGCGAGCTGCGCGGGCGAAGGTTTCTCGACGAGATGCGCGAGGCGAAATTTTTCGTCGAAGAAAAAGAGCCCGCCCTTGGTCACGTCCTCGCTGCCGGTCACGGTCACGACGCCGGACAAAGCGGGAGCCGCGGCGAAGCGCTTGACCATCTGCTGATACGTCTCCGGCT
This sequence comes from Verrucomicrobiota bacterium, assembly GCA_016199935.1. Lineage (GTDB taxonomy): Bacteria > Verrucomicrobiota > Verrucomicrobiia > Limisphaerales > JACQFS01 > JACQFS01. Next base: position 25,137 of record JACQFS010000210.1, on the reverse strand, counting down.
TCACGAGGATGTCGCCGTAGGTGAGGACGAACGGCGAGTCGCCGACAAATTCCTTCGCCAGCTCCGGTGCCTTGCCCGTGCCGTCCTGCACGACCTGCCGGCCGTAGCGGATGCTCGCGCCGAACTTCGCGCCGTCGCCGAAGTAGTCTTCGATGGCCTCCGCGTGCCAGCCCGTGACGATGAAGAACTCGCGGATACCCGCGCTCTTCAGCCCCTCGATGATGTGTTCGAGAATGGGCCGGCCGTGGACGCGGAGCATCGGCTTGGGCAACTCGGCGGTGAGTTCCTTCATGCGCGTGCCTTTGCCGGCGGCGAGGATGACGGCTTTCATGGAGTGAAATCGCGGCCGGTTTCGGCCAACCGCTCCGTCCAGAGCCGGATGAGTGGCCGGTAATCCTTCGCATCCGCGGCGCGCAGCGCGGCCAGATAACCGGCGGATGCTTCGGCGGCTTCGGGAACGAGCGAGACCGGCGGCAAGCGCAACCGGCGGAGCAGTTCCCAGAGCCAGAGGCGGGTGACCCGTCCGTTGAAATCGGCGAACGGATGAATCGAGAGCAGGCGCCCTTCGGCGACCGCCAGCAGTTCCGGCAGGCTCGACGGCTCGGGCGCGTCCGCCAGACGCGCTTCCAAGTCGCGGGCATAGTCGCGCATCAGGAGGGGAACTTCGTGCGGCTTGGGCGGAATGTGCGCGCCCACCCGCACTTCGATCGTCCGCCATTTCCCGGCCCAATCGGGCACCAAGTCGCCGCAGAAGTCCCGGTGCAGCCGGCAAAGCAACTCCTCGTCGGGCGGACCGGGGGCATAGTGCTCCGCCTCGATGCGTTGCTGCACGCGCAGGACGCGCTCGGCCAGCAGCGGCGCTAGTTCCGAGTAGCGGAGGATTCCCCGGCTGGTTTCAATCCAGCGGGTCGAGGCGTCCTCTGATGAAGGGTTTCGAGCCAAGCGAGGTCCACGGGTTCACCTTCGAAAGCCATGCTCGCCGCGACTTGTCGCGGCAGTTCGCGCCAGCGCAGTTCGCGCTGCCGTTCCGGCGGCAATGACCGCCAGCGGGCGATGGCTTCGAGGTAACTCACGCGCGGGTTCATACCCGTTTTCCGCGCGGCGCGCAACGGGACTTAAGCAAAATGAAAAGGCGCGGCGAATCAGCTCATGCCCCGAACTTGTCGAACATCTTCGCGTTCGCCTGCATCAGGCGCAGGAGATACTTCGCCTCGAAATGGCCGAGGCCGCCCTGGTTCGCGCCGGTCTCGGTGAAGCGTTGCAGCTTGTCCGAGCCGCTGCACGCGGAGTGGAGCAGCACGGGCTGCGGATGCCACGAGTGGCCCTTCATCGCGCACGGCGTCGAGTGGTCGCCGGTGATGGCGAGCACGTCGGGCCGCTTGTTGAGCAGGATCGGCAGCGCGGCGTCGAAGTCCTCGATGGCCTTCACCTTCGCGGCGAAGTTGCCGTCCTCGCCGGCCTTGTCGGTGTATTTGTAGTGGATGAAAAAGAATTCGTAGTTGTCGAACTCCTTCACGTAGCGCTCCAACTGCTCAGCGATGGTCTGCGGCCCCTCGATCTTCTTCATGCCGACGAGCTGCGCGAGGCCCTTATACATCGGATACACCGCGAGGCACGCGGCGCGCATCCCGTAACGATTTTCAAAAGTTGGGATCGCCGGCTGATGCGCCACGCCGCGCATGAGGAAACCATTCGCGACCTTCTGACCCTTGAGCACGGGCAGCGCGGCCTTGTAGAACGCGGCGATGAGCTTCGCGGTTTTCTTCTGCTTCGCGGACTTCGCACTCGTCGGCTTCGCGGTGGCGATGGGCAAACCCTCGCGGTTTGGGTCCGTGTCGGTCAACGGGCCTTCGAGACCCTTGCCGCAGAAGATGACGACGAAGCGGTGCTCCTTGCCGGCCTGGATGATGACCTCGGTGTCGCCGATCTTTTTGATCTTCTTCTTCAACAGCGCGCAAAGCTCCTCGCACTTCTCCGTGGGGATGCGGCCGGCGCGGCGGTCGGTCACGATGCCTTTCGCGTTGAGCGTGCAAAAGTTCGCGCGCGCCGCCACGTCGCCGGCCTTGAGTTCCACGCCAAGTCCGAGCGCCTCGATCACGCCGCGGCCGACCTGATATTCGAGGGGGTCGTAGCCGAACAGCGCGAGGTGGCCCGGCCCGCTGCCGGGCGTGATGCCCGGCGCGACCGGCGTCATGCGGCCCTGCGCGCAACCCTGAGCAACGAGCCAGTCGAGGTTCGGCGTGGTGGCGGCTTCGAGCGGGGTGAGTTCGTGCTGCGGATGGTCGGGCGTGCGCGTGGCGATGTCGCCGAGGCCGTCGAGGACGATGAGCGCCATTTTCGCGCCGGTCTTCACGAGGAGTTTGGAGTAAAGTTCGTCGAGCTGATTCATGTTGGTGTCAGGTTTTCGATTTCAGATTTGGGATTCGGAATGGGAAACGTCCGCTCCAGGCAGCGTCAGTCGGACGCGGGGCGCGATAATGACGGGGCCGCCGGACGCGTCAACGCGATAAACGGCTCCCGACTTCTTCGCGTTGGATTTTCCCCTCGCCCGCCGTGCCGCCGCCCGCCATCCTTCGCGCGTCGCATGGCATTCGCAGATTTTCCCGAACAGAAGCAGGTCGTCGAGTTGCTCCAACGCAGCCTCGAACGCCAGCGCCTCGGCCACGCCTACCTTTTCTCCGGCGCCACGCTCGACGAACTCGAGGCCATCGCGCGCACGCTCGCCAAGACCCTCAACTGCGCCCAGCCCCTTCGCCGCGACGGCGTCGCCGTGGACTGCTGCGACCGCTGCCTTTCCTGCCGGAAAATTGACGGCGCCATCCATCCCGACGTGATGTGGGTCCGGCCCGAATCGAAATTGCGCCAGATCAGAATCGGACAGATCACCCCCGGATCGGAAACCAAGAGCCGCACGATCAACGAGTTCAACTCGTTGAAGGCGACCGAAGCGAACTGCAAAGTTTGCGTCCTCACGGCGGTGGACCGCATGAACACGAACGCGGCGAATGCTTTCCTGAAAACGCTGGAAGAACCGTCCCCGCGCACCGTCCTCATCCTCCTCACCACCGAGCGCGAGCGCGTGCTGGAGACCATCCTCTCCCGCTGCCTGCGCCTGAATTTTGCCGGCGAAAGCGGCCCGCGCCTTGCGCCCGAACACGCCGAGTGGCTCGCGACCTTTGCCGACACCGCCGCGAAGGAACCCAAGGGCCTCGTCAGCCGCTACCGTCTGCTCGGCACGCTCGTCGGCCGCCTCGCCCAGCTCAAGAAGAGCATCGGCGACGACCTCTCCGCGCGCTCGCCGATGGAAAAATACGACGACGTGGAGAAGGACCTGCGCGAGAAATGGGAGGACGAACTGGATGCCGCCGTCGAGTCCGAGTATCGCCGGCAGCGCGCGGAACTGCTCGTCGGCCTCCAGCTCTGGCTGCGCGACGTGTGGCTGCGCAGCCTCGGCCTCGCGGGCGAAACGGCGGCGTTGCCGCAACTGGCCGCCGCCACGCAGACCGTCGCCGCGCGCCTGCCCGCCGAGCACGCCGCGGAAAACCTCCGCACCATCGAGACCACGCAGCGCATTCTGCACACCAACGTCCAGGAAGCCCTCGCGCTGGAGGTGGGGTTGTTGAAGTTGCGGCTCTGAGGGCTTTTACGGCCCGGCTGTCTTGGGCTAGGAATGGCCAAGGTCCGGGGAAGAACCAAACGCCAAACGCCCCTCTTCGCGCCCCGAATCGGGCCCAACAAGTCTGCCGGCCCCGTGAATGGTCAAAAAGCCGCGCCGACGCTCCCGCCGTTGGTGCCGACGGCCGCGCCGTTGGCTCCAACGGTTTTGCCGTTGGCGGGAATATTTTCGCCGTTGGCGCCAATTTTTCCGCCGTTCCCGCCGACCGTCGCGCGGTTGGCGTCAACCGCCGCACCGTTGACGCCAACGGTCCCGGCGTTGGCTCCAACCGTTCCGCCGTTCCCGCCAACCGCCCGGCCGTTCGGTGTGAACGGTCTCGCCGTTGGAGCCAACCGTCCCGCCGTCGGCACCAACGGCGCGGCCGGCGGCGGGCTTGGGCGGCCCGGCGGCGTGGTCTTTGGGCAAAACCAAGGGGAACGGCCCGCCGATCCTCGGAACGGGCCGGCCGTTGCCGGGAACGGAGCCGCCATTCTTAAGAACGGGGCGGCCGTTCTTGCGAACGGAACCACCGTTCCGGCCAACCGCGCCGAGAGCCGAACCGGGCGAACGGCAACGACGGCGGGCCGAGAGGTCAGGGCGAGAAAGGCGACAAGGGCGATCCGGGCGAGGTGAGCAACGCGCAGTTGGGCGACGCGATCAACAACACGCTCGCCACCGCCGCCGCGAACAGCTCCGCCAACAGCAACGGCGTGGCGCTGATTGACACCTCCGGCATCACCGACCCGGTCATGCTGATACTCGCCGACAAGATCAACGAACTGATCACCGCCCAGCGGCGGTGAAATTCCAACTTCCCTCCGACACAAGGAACTTGATTCAACCTGTGATGACTGGCAAAATCCAAGGAGTGACCCCTTTATAAACCCAAAAGGGAACAACTTGCGCAGCGGTTTGCAAGTGTTCGTTTGCACGTCGAGACGCTGAACACAATGCTATGAAACATGGATCCCCAACCCTGTTCATGAGGTTATCAATGCTCGTCCATTGCCTTTCGGTTCTCGCGGTCTTTGCCGTGGTTGCGGATGCGCGCGCTTTCGGTGCATCGGCAGCGAAAAAACCAAACTTGAACGTTGGCGTTTTCGGTCCCTCCTCACCAACGAAAATCGATGTGGATTTCGTCGAAGGCAAGATTAACAGCTTAGATGTGTTCAGTCTCACTTTGGAAAAGGTGTCTGCAATGTTCGGTCCTCCTTCCGGGACTGTAGGAGCGAGCGCAGCCATTTACCACGACTTGGGATTACAGTTTATTTTCGCTAGTCCCGATAAGGATCCACGGAAAAAATGCCGTGCACTAAACGTCTATCTTACACGAACAAATCTGTCTTCGGGCGCGACGAGGACGGTAAGGCCCTTTTCTGGACACTTGAACAATGGAGTCAGTGGACGGTGGAAGGCGAAGCAGGCTTTGGCTGAATTCGTGCAGCTAAATCCAATAGATGGAAACGATGACAAGGACCGAATTGAAAAGGCAAAACAACTATCCGAGAACGCTCGTCGGCAGGCACTCTCAAGCATCAGACTCGCAAGCCACGGCCATCTTGTTGCACTACGATATGACCCGGAAACAACACTGCTGAACCATGTGTTGATTTATTTGCCACAAGAATCAGCGACAAACGCAGTTTCCAAAACAGCGGCCTCAGAATCATTCGTTGCCAACACACCCAATCCGACGATAGGTGTTGCTTCGTCGGTTCCTGGCGATGTTGCAGCAAGCGTAATTGAGGTCGGCAAGGAACCAAGTTCATTCGAGGATGCTGAAGCTTGGAATTTGGATTTGGGGGCCGAAATCATCATTTCGACAAATGTTGTTGGTGCAATTTTCAATCACGATGCAAGCAAGTTGATTTATGTTACTTCGGTATTCGTTGCTACCAGGCCTGCTAGGAATTCCTTTGAACCTCCCAAAGGGTATAATACAAACAAATTGGTTTTCTACGATCTTGAGAAGCGCGCGGCATTTCAAATGATTATTCTCCCATCTCCGGCGGGTTGCTTGGCTTCGGCTCCCGATGATAAGCGAGTTGTCTGCGTGGGAGGAAGGGCCATTGGTAGCGGTATTGAAATGTTATTTGCGGACATCGAATCCTCAAAGGTGATCCCTGTTCCCATTGATGCGCCCCAATTTATGACGGTTTCTTGGCCCAAATCGAACGTGCTTTTTCTGCACGCACGAGAAAGCACTTCCCAACTGAACCTAGACACGCTGAAAGTCTCGGACGTGTCCAGGGCGGAGCATTATGCTGCAATTAACGGCAATGACGGTCGTATGTCTCACAAGAATTGTGAGATAAAGATCGAAATGAATCATTGGGTTCCAAACTCGGGCCGATTTGATTTTGTAATCAACAGTCGAACGAAGCCATTCTCGAAGATTCTGAAACACAATGTTCTCGACCCCGATCAAGACCGCGGCTTTTGGAAGTGGACTCCCAATCTCCGCTACCTCATCAGACTGGATGGCGGTGATAATCGGTTGACATTGACGCCGCTTGTGGTGCGCAAAACTCCTCAAATTGAGTTCCCAATTCTTGGGCTGGAATCGACTTTAACTGCTGACGCGTTGTCGAGACTACAAAATGCTTTCAAAGCACAAAAGAATACGCAGATGGCTATTTTTGGTAAAAAAACTAACCCACTGAACGAGAAAGTTGTTGGGCCCAATCGAGAAGACTACAAGGCAAACGGTAAAATTGTGGTCAAGGAGGGAAAATTCTGGTTCCGCCTCATAAATGACTTGGATCCAATTACCGATGGCGATGTTGTCGCATCGCTCCCTAACGGCACTGAGTTTTATTTACAAGACGCATGGGGGATGATCAGCGCTAAAAAGGGGGGCACTCCTTAGAATGTGCCGTTCACTCCGAGTCCTTCGTCCGGCCGGGCCGCCATCGCCCCTCACACACTCGACCCGCTCCAGTGGAGTTTGCGCCGGAGGGTCTGGAAAAAATTCGCGCCGGCCAGCCGCACCAGCCGCACGCTTTTCGCACTGCGCCGCACGCGCACCACGTCGCCCGCGTCGAGCGCGGATTGAAGCTGCCCGTCGGCCGTGAACATCACCTCCAGTTTTTCACTCCGCACGGTCACTTCGAGCGTGGAGCGCAGCGGGACGATGAGCGGGCGGTTGGTGAGCGTGTGCGGGCAGATGGGCGTGAGCGAGAACACCTCCGCGCCCGGCGCCACGATGGCCCCGCCCGCCGCCATCGAGTAGGCCGTGGAGCCGGTCGGCGAACTCACGATGAGTCCGTCGCACCGATAGCGCGTGAGCGACTCGCCATCCACGCTCACGGCCAGCTCGATGAGCCGCGAGCAGTTGCCGCGCGACACCACGAAGTCGTTGAACGCCCGGTGCCGCTGCGTGCCCGCGCGCGTCACGACTTCCGCGTCGAGCAGGGGGCGCGTCTCGAGCGTGAACTCGCCGCGCCACAATTTTTCCAGCGCGGGCGCGAGCTTGTCGCTCGGCACGTCGGTCAGGAAGCCGAGGCTGCCGAGGTTGATGCCGAGGATGGGCGTCGCCGCGCCGTCCAGTTCGCGCGCCACGCGGAGCATCGTGCCGTCGCCGCCGAAGACCAGCAGCACGTCCGCGCGCTTCGCCACGGCGTGGACGTCGGCGAGTTGTTCGCCGTCGAGGCCGCCGAGCGCGGCGGTCGCGGCGTCGGTGAGCACGCGGCGCTTGGCGCGGTGGATGAGCTTCACCGCCTCGCGCAGGACGGCGGCGGCGTCCGCCTTCTCGACGTTGGCGACGAGGCCGATACGTTTGAGTTCAGGTTTCTTTTTCAAGCAGTGCCAAAAATTCCACGTTGCCCGCCGGGCCAAGCAGCGGCGATTTCACCACGCCGCGCCAGCGCAAGTCACCGAGTCCGCCCACAAACGCTTCCAGTTCCGCCAGCACGCGCGCGTGGATCGCCGGGTCGGTGATCACGCCCGCGCCCTTGTCCGCCTCGGCCTTGCCGGCCTCGAACTGGGGCTTCACGAGTGCGAGGATTCTAGCGGCCGGTTTGGAAATGGCAACGGCGGCGGGCAACACTTTCCGCAGCGAGATGAACGAGCAGTCAATGACCACGAGGTCCGCTGGCGCGAACGGCGGCGGGAAACTTTTTGCCGTGAGTTCGCGCGCGTTGGTCTTCTCCATCACGACGACGCGCGGATCCTGCCGCAGCTTCCACGCGAGTTGGCCGTGGCCCACGTCCACGGCGAAAACTTTTTCTGCGCCGTGCTGAAGCAGGCAGTCCGTGAAGCCGCCCGTGGACGCGCCGAGATCGGCGGCGGTCAGGCCGCGCACTTCGAGAGCGAAGTGGGTGAGGGCATGCTCCAGTTTTTCTCCGCCGCGGCTGACGTATTTCTCGGGCGCATCGAGTGTGACCGCATCCGCCGGCAACACTTGGTCGCTCGACTTGCGTGCGGTCTGGCCGTTCACCCGCACCTGGCCCGCGAGCACGGCGCGCTGGGCCTTCTCGCGGCTGGGGCAGAGGCCGCGTTCCACGAGGGCGATGTCGAGCCGTTGTCGCACGCCGCGAGGATGCCGCACGCGGCGCGCGGGATGAAGGAGGAAGTGCGCCACGGAGCGCGGCCCGTCCCGGGCCGCAGCGGCTTCGCCATGGGTGGTGCGTGCGGAACTTTCGGGCCTCATTGGCAATCCCACCCGCTGCGAGCCGGGACGGCTCGCGGTCCGCTCGTTTCAACGTCCGCTTGCAAATCCGCGCCGCATCGCGGAAACCATCCGCGTGAAATCCGCACGCCTGCTCCTGCTCTCGCTCCCGCTGCTCCTCATCGCCCCGCCCGCCCGTGCTGCCGATGGCTTGGAGCGGTTGAAATACAACAACCCCGGCCTCGTCGTGGATCTCGGCGTGGGCCTGTGGGCGTTTCCGTTGCCGATGGATTTCAACGGCGACGGCAAGCTCGACCTCGTGGTGGATTGCCCGGACAAGCCTTACAACGGCGTTTATGTCTTCGAGAATCCCGGCGTGGACACGGCGAAGAATACGCTGCCTGTATTCAAACCGGGCCGGCGCATCAGCAAGGGGTTGCAATTTGCCGGCGTGTCGTTCGTGGACGGCCGGCCGCGCGTGCTCACGCCGGCGACGGAGTATCCCGACTTCCTGACGAGCGGCCTCGAAGCGCCGAAGAAGCTCGGCCTGCCCGTCAACATCCACCCGAAGAAGGTGCGCGGAAATTCCTGGCGCTACGTGGACTTCGATGGCGACGGCAAGATGGACCTCGTGGTGGGCGCGGATGACTGGACGGAATACGGCTGGGACAACGCCTATACGCCCGAGGGCAAATGGACCAACGGGCCGTTGCGCGGCTTCGTCTATTTCATTCGCAACACCGGCTCGACGGCGAAGCCTGTTTACGACAAGCCCGTGAAAGTCATGGCGGGCGGCAAGCCGGTGGAGACGTTCGGCTGGCCGTCGCCGTGTTTCGCGGACTTCAAGGGCAACGGGAAGCTCGACCTCATCTGCGGCGAGTTCCTCGACGGCTTCACTTATTTTGAAAACATCGGCACGCGCTCCGCGCCCAAGTATGCGCCGGGGCGGCGGCTCACGCTCCCCGCTGATGTAGCAGCCGACGTAAGGAGGCTCCATTCTCCCCCTGCGTGGCTGGCCGAAAAGGAAAGTCAGAGCCTCGTCACCTCGGCTGCTACCGGGGTGAAGGCACGCCCGCTCACGATGGATTTGGAAATGATCACGCCGACCGCGATGGACTGGAATCAGGACGGCAGGCCCGACCTCATCGTCGGTGACGAGGACGGGCGCGTGGCGTTCATCGAGAACACCGGCAAGTTCACCGCCGCCGACACGCCGCAATTTCTGCCGCCGGTTTATTTCAAGCAGGAGGCCGATGATTTGAAATGCGGCGCGCTCGCGACGCCCGTCGGCGTGGATTGGGATGGCGATGGCGCGATGGACATCATCAGCGGCAACTCCGCGGGCTACCTTTTGTTTTTCAAAAATCTCAGCGGTCCCGGCGTCGAGAAACCCAAGTGGGCCGCGCCGAAATATCTCGAAGCCGACGGTCAGGTCATCCGCCCGATGGCCGGCGCGAACGGCAGCATCCAAGGGCCCGCCGAGGCGAAGTGGGGCTACACGACGTTGAGCGTGGCGGATTGGGATGGCGATGGTCTTCCTGACATCCTTTTGAATTCCATCCTCGGAAAGGTGGTTTGGTTCAAAAACGTCGGCACGCGCAAATCGCCGAAGCTCGCTGCCGCGCAGCCCATCGAGGTCGAGTGGAACGGCCCGCAGCCCGCGCTCGCGTGGGGCTGGCTCCGGCCCGAGGGCAAGGCGCTGCTCACGCAATGGCGCACCACGCCCTTCGCCGTGGACCTGAATCACGACGGCCTCATGGACCTCGTGATGCTCGATCAGGAGGGCTACCTCGCGTTCTTCGAGCGCGCGAAACGCGGCGGCAAACTCGTGTTGCTCCCGCCCCGGCGCGTGCTGTGCGACGAGCAGGGCGGGCCGCTTAAGTTGAGCAAGGGCACCGCCGGCAAAAGCGGCCGTCGGAAAATCTGCATCGTGGATTGGGACGGCGACGGCAAGCTCGACATCCTGCTGAATTCTTCGAGCGCGAATTTCCTCCGGCAGGTGGACGCGCGCGACGGCAAGTGGTTCTTCAAGGACATGGGCGCGCTCGTGCAGCAAAACATCGAGGGCCACGACGTCAGCCCGACCGTGGTGGACTTCAACGGCGACGGCATTCCCGATTTCCTCGGCGGCGCGGAGGACGGGCGCTTCTATTATCTAAAAAATCCGCGCGCCGCGAAGTGAGCGAGCAACCTACATCTAATCCGCTGCGCTACGCTTGGTTCGTGGTCGCACTGCTTTTCCCCGTCGCACTGCTCAACTACCTCGACCGGCAGATGCTCGCGACGATGAAGGCCTCGATGGTCGGCGACCTCCCGAGCATCGCGAACAAGGCCGACTGGGGCATGGTGCTCGCGTGCTTCAAGTGGACCTACGCGGTGCTGAGTCCGTTCGGCGGCCTCGTCGCGGACCGCGCGAGCAAACGGCTCGTCATCGGCGCGAGCCTGTTCGTGTGGTCGGCGGTGACGTGGTGGACGGGGCACGTGACGAGTTACCACGAACTCATCGCGGCGCGCGCTCTCATGGGTGTCAGCGAGGCGTTCTACATTCCCACGGCGCTGGCGCTGATTGCCGAATACCACGCGGGCTTCACCCGTTCGCGCGCGGTGGGCGTGCATCAGGCGGGCATTTACGTCGGGCAAATCCTCGGCGGCTTCGCGGGCTACGTGGCGGACTCGCCGGAGCATGGCTGGCGCTGGGCGTTCAGCACGTGCGGCATGATCGGCGTCATCTACGCGCTGCCGCTGCTCGCGCTGCTGCGCGATCCGGTGCGGGCGAAATCTGAATCCGCCCGCGATGAAATCGCCGCGCCGACGGAGAATGTCTTCCGCGGACTGCTCGGCAACCGCAACTTCCTCCTGCTCGTGCTCTACTTCACGCTCCCCGCCATCGCGGGTTGGGTCGTGCGCGACTGGATGCCGGAAATCTTGCGGGAAAAGTTCTCCCTTGGCCAGGGCAAGGCGGGCATGAGCGCGATTCTCTACGTGCAAATCGCCTCGCTCCTCGGCGTCGTCATCGGCGGCACGCTCGCCGACCGCTGGATGCGCACGACACCACGCGGCCGCATCTTCACGAGTGCCATCGGCATGATGCTGTTCTTGCCCGCGCTTTTCAGTGTCGGCAACGCGGGCACGCTCGGCGTCGCCATCGCGGGCCTCATCGTGTTCGGCTTCGGCTGGGGATTTTTCGACTGCAACAACATGCCCATCCTCTGCCAGATCGCGCGGCCCGAGTGGCGCGCCACGGGCTACGGCCTCATGAACCTCGTGAGCATTTCGTGCGGCGGCTTCGGCGACTGGGCCTTCGGCGCGTTGCGCGACCGTCACGTGGCGCTCAACGTCATCTTCGGCGCGTTCGCCGGTGTGGCGCTGCTTTCCGTTTTCATCGTGCTGCTCATCCGGCCGCGCGAAGCGGAAGGTCAAAGTTCAAAGGCTAAAGGCTAAGGGAATATCCAATGAAAAATTTCCAACCAACCCGACTCGCCGGCTTCGCCCTTGGCAATTGGTTCCTGTTCCTTCCCTTAACCTTTAGCCTTTAGCCTTTGAACTTCTTCCTTCAATTGCTCACGAACTCGAAATGAATTTCCCGAAATATCACGGCATCATCCCGCCCATGGTCACGCCATTGCGCGACCGCGACGCACTCGACGTGGCCGGCCTCGAACGTCTCATCGAACACATCCTCGCTGGCGGCGTGCACGGCCTTTTCATCCTCGGCACCACGGGTGAAGGCCCGAGCCTCAGCTACCGGCTGCGCAAGGAACTCATCGAGCGCACCTGTCGCCAGGTGAACCGCCGCGTGCCCGTGCTCGTCGGCATCACCGACACGGCGTTTCAGGAATCGCTCAACGTCGCGCGCTGGTCCGCCGACGCGGGCGCGAACGCACTCGTGGTTGCGCCACCGTATTACCTGCCGGAAGGCCAGCCGGAGTTGCAAGAATACCTCGACCATCTCGTGCCCGAGCTGCCGCTGCCGCTGTTCCTCTACAACATGCCCGCGCTGACGAAGGTCGCGATGGAACCAGAAACCGTGCGCCGCGCAATGGACGAGCCGCGCATCATCGGATTGAAGGACAGCTCGTGCAGCATGATTTACCTGCACCGCATCCTCGCCCTGCTGCCGCACCGTCCCGACTGGCCGGTGCTCGTCGGCCCCGAGGAGATGCTCGCCGACTCCGTGCTCGCGGGCGCGCACGGCGGCGTGAACGGAGGCGCGAATCTTTTTCCAAAGCTCTACGTGAAACTTTTCGAAACTGCGCGTGCGGGCGATCTCGCGCGCGTCCGCGAACTTCACGCCCTGGTGATGCGAGTGAGCGAAGGGCTTTACCGCATCGGCCGGCACAGCTCCGCCATCATCAAAGGCATCAAGGGCGCGCTCGCCCTCTCCGGCGTCTGCGACGACTTCATGGCCGAGCCGTTCCAGCGTTTTCGCGACCCCGAACGCGCGCGCGTCCGGCAGATTCTCGACGAACTCAATCCCATTCTGAATGACCTATGAACTGGAAAGCCATCCTCACCATTTTTGCCGTTGCTTCGTTCCACCTGCTGCCACGCGCTCACGGGGCAGAAACGCAGCCGGGTCTGCTCAAGGCCGAGTTCATCTACGAGACCGCGCCGTTCCCAAGCTGCCACGCGACGACCATCGTCGAACCGGCCGGCGGCGGACTCGTGGCCGCGTGGTTCGGTGGCACGGCGGAAAAAAATCCGGATGTCGGCATTTGGACTTCGCGTCACGCCGACGGCAAATGGACCGTGCCCGTGGAAGTTGCCAATGGTGTGCAGAACGACGGCTCGCGCCATCCGTGTTGGAACCCTGTGCTCTTTCAGCCGAAGAGCGGACCGCTGATGCTGTTCTACAAAGTCGGCCCGAGTCCCAGCACGTGGTGGGGTTTGCTGCGCACCTCGGCCGACGGCGGTCGCACGTGGAGTGACGCGCGCCGCTTGCTCGACGGCATTCTCGGGCCCATCAAGAACAAGCCCGTGCAGCTCGCCAACGGCGACCTCCTTTGCCCGACGAGTTCGGAGACTGACGAGCGCGTGAGCCAATGGCGCGTCCACTTCGAGCGCAGCACCGACCTCGGGAAGACATGGACCGTCACCGCTCCGCCCGCCGGCCACGGGACGAATGAGGTGAATGCCATTCAGCCGAGCGTGCTGTTGCACGGCGGCGGCAAACTGCAGGCGCTCGGTCGCACGCGCTCGGGAAGGATTTTCGAGTCGTGGTCCGATGACGATGGCCGGTCGTGGAGCGGACTGGCGCTCACGTCCCTGCCCAATCCCAACTCCGGCACCGACGCCGTGACGTTGCGCGACGGACGACATCTCCTGATTTACAACCACACGGCGCGCGGGCGTTCGCCGCTCAACCTCGCCGTCTCGCGCGACGGCACCACGTGGGCCGCTGCGCTCGTCCTCGAGGATGAACCCAAGATGGAGTTCAGCTACCCCGCCATCGTCCAAACCGGCGACGGCCTCGTGCATATCACCTACACGTGGAAGCGGAAGAAGGTGCGCCACACGGTCATTGACCCGGCGAAGCTTGCGCCGCGCGAAATGGTCAACGGCCAGTGGCCGAAATAACTTCCGGAAGCATTGAGTAATACGGTCCGCATGAAGCACACCCTTGCCCTCCTCGCCGCCCTGTTGCTCGCACCGTTGGGCGGGCTGCGTGGCAGCGAGGATTCACCCATCGTCGGTGCCATCCGCTGGGATGGCTGGTATGGCGAGGGGAGCGTGGCGAAGTTCGGCGAGGCTTCGCTCGGGCAGCCGAAGTATCATTTTCGCCTGCCGTGGTTCGCGCGGATCGTGGGCGAAGACAAGGTGAGCATCAACGGTGACTCGCAGGCAGTCGTAGAACAAGAGATCACGTATGCAGCGCAGGCGGGGTTAAACTACTGGGCCTTCGTTCATTACTGGGACGAGCCTCCGGGCATGCACATCGCGTTGAATCGCTACCTCGCCGCGAAGGCCAAGAAAGGCATGCGCTACTGCTTCGTCGAGGAAGGTGCGCGGCTCGACCAAGTGGGCACGCACGGCTGGAGCAAACTGGTGGAGCACTTCCGACATTCCGATTACCAGACCGTGCTCGATGGGCGTCCGCTGCTGTTTGTGTTCGTGAAAACCTCCAAGCTCGGCAAGGCCGAGTGGGAGGAGTTGAAGCGCCAGACCATGGCCGCTGGCATGAAGGCACCGTATCTCGTGCTCATGGGCTGGAATCCCACGCAGGACGCGAAGGACTTGGCCGCGCTCGGTTTCGATGCCATCTCCGCCTACGCCCGGGGCGGCAGCTACAGCATGACGCAGCCGAGTTTCGCCGAGCAGTGCGCCCTGATCCGGCGCGATCGCTGGGAAAAATGCCGTGCCCTGCGCCTTCCATGCATCACTTTCGCCAGCGCCGGATGGGACACCCGCCCGCGCAACGAGCGCCCGCCCGCGTGGCTGAAGGAAGTGCCCGCTACCCCCGATCCCACGCCGCCCGCGCAGCAGCAGCCGCTCCTCGACTCCGTGACCGCCACACCGGACGAACTCGCCGCCCACATCCGCGAGGCCATCGAATGGACGAAGGTCAACCGCGACCTCAACCCCGCCAACGCCGTGATCATCTACGCCTGGAACGAACACGACGAAGGCGGCTGGCTCCAGCCCACGCTCGGCCCTGATGGCCGTCCGAACGAAGAACGCATCAGGGCGTTGGGGAAAGTTTTGCGCTCGTCGCCGTTCGGGAAAGCGCCAACCAAACCATGAAACACACATTCTCTTTGCTCTCGGTGCTGCTGCTGGTTCCGCTGGCCACGCTCCACGCCGCTGAGCCGATCATCAATTCCCTCGGCATGAAGCTCGTGCGCATCGCGCCGGGAACTTTCACGATGGGCCAGGACGGGCCGGCGGCGGATTACCACGTGAAGAAGCACGCGGAGAAATTCGACGACGCGGATTGGGACGAACGGCCCGCGCATCGCGTGAGCATCAGCACCGCGTTCCACATCGGCGCGACGGAAGTGACGCTCGGGCAATTCCGGCAGTTCAAACCGAATCATGCCGGCGAGCGCGGCGCAGCGGATGACGCGGTGACGGGGGTGAGTTGGCATGACGCGGTGAGGTTCTGCGAGTGGCTCTCGAAGAAGGACGGCAAGACATATCGCCTGCCGACCGAGGCGGAATGGGAGTATGCCTGCCGCGCGGGCACGACGACGCTCTTCCACACCGGCGACACGTTGCCCACCGGCTTTCACTCGTGGCCGTCGGACATCGGCCTGCGTGACCGCTTTTTCCCCGAGGATAAACTGCCGTCCGAGTATCGCCCGAAGAGCGCGAAGCTCACGATCCTCGTCGCGCAGACACCCGCGAACGCGTGGGGTCTGTTCGACATGCACGGCAACGTCTCCGAGTGGTGCGCGGACTGGTATGGGCCTTACGAAGCGGGCGAGCAGACCGACCCGCTCGGCCGCAGCGACGGCGATTTGCGCGTGATCCGCGGTGGCAGCCACTCCCAACAGACGCGCCTGCTGCGTTCCGCGAACCGCACCGCGTGGCTGCCGGAGACGAGCAGCGAGAAGACCGGCTTCCGTGTGGTGCTCGGCGAATTGCCGCATGGCCAAATGCTCCCGCCCGCGCCGCCGGCGCTCAACGCGCAGAACGTTTCCCAAACCATCCCAAAACTTCAGATGCCGTCGCCGACCATTCCGTTCTTCGACGGACCAAAGCCATTCGTCATCATCCCGCCGAACTCTTCCGGCCCGCTCTACTCGTGGCACAATCACAGCCCCGCCATCGCCGAGTGCCCGAACGGCGACCTGCTCGCGGTGTGGTATTCGTGCGTGGACGAGGCGGGCACGGAGTTGAACAACCTCGCCAGCCGCCTGCGCTTCGGCGCGAGCGAGTGGGAGCCAGCGTCGCTCTTCTGGGACGGCCCGGACATCAACGACCACGCGCCAAAACTCTGGTGGGACGGCGACCAGACGTTGTTCCATTTCGCGCGCGGGCAGTTGGAGGACATCGTGCGCACGAGCACCGACAACGGCGTGACGTGGACAAAGGCGCGCGCCTTCCAGCCCGTGAGCGAAATTGGCAACGGCATCATCCGCACCCGCGAAGGCGTCATCATGATGACGCAAGACGCGACCACGACCAGCCTCACGGTCAGCCGCGACGGCGGGAAGACGTGGACCTCCACCCCGGTCACCGACAAGAAACTCGCGCATCGCAACGGCAGCCCCGCGCGCCACGCCGGCATCCACGCGCCCATCGTGCAGCTTGCCGATGGCCGCCTTATAACCATCGGCCGGCTCAACACGGAGGCCGAGCAGGCGAAGTTCAACATGAAGACGCCCGCGAGTTTTTCGAGCGACGGCGGCGTGACGTGGACGCACGAGCCGACCGAGTTCCCCGCCATCAGCAGCGTGCAGCGCGCGGTGCTCATGCGCCTGCGCTAAGGGCCGCTGTTGCTCTGCTCCTTCACCGACATCTCCGCTAACGCGAAGAAGCCGAAGGGCATGGATTTCCCCTGCGCAGGCGGCACGCTCCACGGCGCGGGCCTCTTCGCGGCGCTGTCATTCGACGAGGGCAGAACGTGGTCGCATCGCCGGCTCATCACTCCCGGTGGCGCGCCGCGCACAGTGAGCGGCATTGATCGCGGCCAGTTCACCCTCAGCGCCACCTCCGCCGAGCCGCAGGGCTACCTCGCCGCCACGCAGACACGCGACGGCCGCGTGCAACTCATCTCCAGCAAGAACCACTACGTCTTCAACCTCGCGTGGCTGAAACAACTCCCGCCTGCGCCAGGGAAGTGAGTTGCAAATAGTATTTACCGAAGATGAACGCGGATCGACGCGGATTCATCGCCGCATCCGTGTTCATCCGTGTGCATCCGTGGTTTCCCTGCTGGTCGGGTTGTGGTTATCCTGTGGCCCATGAATCCCGCGCTGCTCCCGAAATTGCTGATCGCCCTGTCGCTGCTTGCGTCACCCGTGGACGCGGACGACAAGCTGCCGCGCACCGCCGAGACCTTCGAGATCGCCGGCAACAAAGCCTTCCTCTACGTCGCGCCCAAACCCGCCGAGGGCAAACCGTGGGTGTGGTATGCGCCGACGTTGAAGGGCGTGTCACTCGCCGGACGGAAGTTGTATTTCGAGAGCTTCCTGCGCGCGGGCATCAGCATCGCGGGCTTCGATCTCGGCGAAGTGCGCGGCGGGCCGGCCAGCTCGGCGAAGTTCACGCTGTTCTACGACGAGATGGTCAAGCGCGGCTGGTCGCCCAAGCCGATCCTGCTCGGACAAAGTCGCGGCGGGATCATGACGCTCGCGTGGGCGTTCCGGAATCCGGACAAGTTGCGCGCGTGGGTGGGCATCTATCCGGTGTGCAGTCTCACCAGCTACCCGATGAAGAATTTGCCGGTGACGCTCGCGGACTACGGCATGACCGAAGCCGAATTCCGTGCCCGCTTGAAGGAGTTGAATCCCATCGACAATCTGCAAGGGCTGCTGGCGAACAAGGTCCCGATGTTCGCCGTGCATGGGGACGCCGACAAGGTGGTGCCTTACGACGACAACACCAAGCTCCTCAAGGAACGTTACGAGGCCGGCGGCGGACAGATCACCGTGAAGATCATCGCCGGCGAGGGGCATCAGGCCACCGCGTCATTTTTCGAATGCCGGGAGTTGCTCGACTTCGTGCTGAAGCAAATTCCGCCCGCGCTGAAGAGGTGAAAAAGCCTCGCCTCGCCCGATGACTCCGGCACAATTTCCGTCATGAAGCCCGTGCTGAACCTTTCGCTCGTCGCAGCGTTTCTGTTGAGCGCGCTGCTGAGTGCGGCCGCGGCCGAGTTCCGTTTCGGCGCTGCGACGGTGGACATCACGCCCACCGAACCCGTTGCGCTCGACGGCCAGCGCAACACGCGCATTTCCAAAAAGGCCGAGACGCCCATCAGTGCCACCGCGCTTTCACTGGAGTCGCGCGAGGGCGGCAAGGTGGTTGACCAGGCCGTCATCGTCTCGTGCGACCTCGTCGCGATCCGCGCCGGCATTCTGGAAATGGTCCGCGCCAAGGTGAAGCCGCGCCTCGCGGATTTCGATGTGCGCAAACTTTTTCTCTCCGCCACGCACACGCACACCGCGCCGGTGACGGCCGATGCGCGTTACACGCTGCCGGAGCAGGGCGTGATGAAGCCGGCGGATTATTCCGACTGGCTCGCGTCGCGCCTCGCCGACACGATTGTCGAGAGTTGGCGGCAGCGCGCGCCGGGCAAGGTCGCGTGGGGCCAGGGCCAGGCGGTCGTGGCGCAGAACCGCCGCCCGCTTTACTCCGACGGCTCCGCGCAGATGTATGGTCCGAGCGCGACGGAAAAATTTCGCGGCCTCGAAGGCTACGAGGATCACAACGTCGAGACGCTGTTTTTCTGGGACGCGCAAGACAAGCTCGTGGCGACCGCCATCAACGTCGCTTGCCCGGCGCAGGAGGTTGAGAGCCTTTCAGTCATCAACGCGGACTTCTGGCATCCGGTGCGGGAGCAGTTGCGCGCGCGGCACGGCAAGAACCTGCACGTGCTCGCATGGGCGGGCGCGGGCGGCGATCAGTCGCCCCATCTCATTTACGGCAAGCCCGCCGATGAGCGCATGAGGAAACTCCGCGGGCTGACGCGCATGGAGGAAATCGCCCGCCGCATCGTTAACGGCTGGGAGGAAGCCCGCGAAGCCGCCGAGAAGGACCGCCGCGCCGACGTGGTGCTGGCGCATCGCGTGAAGGATTTGGAACTGCCGTTGCGCGTCGTGACCGAGGCGGAAGTCGCGAAGGCGCGGTCGGAGGCGGAGAAATTTTCCAAGGACGCATCGCAACGCTGGAACTACAACTGGAACCAGTCCGTGGTGACGCGCTACGAACTTCAACGGGGCGGCGACGCCGGCACGCAGAAGATGGAACTCCACGTCCTGCGCCTCGGCGACGTGGCCATCGCGTCGAACGAGTTCGAGCTTTACACCGATTATGGCGTGCAGATGAAGGCGCGCAGTCCGGCGGTGCAGACGTTCATCATCCAACTCGCCGGCTCGGGCGGCTACCTGCCCACCGAGCGCGCCGTCGTCGCCGGAAGTTACAGCGCCATCATCCAGAGCAGCCGCGTCGGCCCGAATGGCGGACAGGCGCTCGTCGAGCAAACGTTTGAAACCCTGAAGGAATTGTGGCCAACCTCGAAATGAAACGATCATGAACCGCCGCCAATTTATCTCCACCACAGCCGCCGCCAGCCTCGTGCTCGCGACGCGCGCCGCCGACTCCAATGCCAAGCTCCGCGTCGCCGTCATCGGCCACACGGGACGCGGCAATTACGGCCACGGCCTCGACACGATGTGGCTGCTGATGCCGGAGACGGAAATTGTCGCCGTCGCCGACGCGGACGCGAAGGGCCTCGAGGGCGCGCTGAAGAAAATGAAGGTGACCAAAGGCTTCGCGGACTACCGCAAGATGCTCGTGGAGGCGAAGCCCGACCTCGTCGCCATCGGGCCGCGGCACATTGACCAGCATCGCGACATGATTCTCGCGGCGGTCGAGTCCGGCGCGCGCGGCATTTATATCGAGAAACCTTTTTGCCGCACGCCCGCCGAGGCGGATGAGCTCGTCGCCGCGTGCGAGCGGCGCAGGGTGAAGCTCGCCGTTGCGCATCGCAACCGCTACCACCCGGTGCTGCCCGTGCTCGCGAAGCTCATCGCGGAGGACGCCATCGGCCGCGTGTTGGAGATTCGCGCGCGCGGCAAAGAGGACGCGCGCGGCGGCTCGCTCGACCTCTGGGTGCTCGGCTCGCATCTGCTCAATCTCTCCACCGCTTTCGCCGGCAAGCCGCTCGCCTGCACCGCGACGGTGTTGCAGGACGGCAAACCCGTGACGCGCGCCGACGTGAAGGAAGGCGACGAAGGCGTGGGCCCGCTCGCGGGCAACGAGGTTCACGCGCGCTTCGAGATGGAGCGCGGCTTCCCGGTGTTCTTCGACTCGGTGGCGAAGGCGGGCAATGCGGCGGCGGGCTTCGGCATCCAGCTCATCGGCACCAAGGGCATCATTGATCTCCGCACCGACAAGGAACCGCCGGCGCATCTGCTCGCCGGGAGTCCGTTTCAACCCGTGAAGGATCCGCGCGCGTGGGTGCCGGTCACCACCGCCGGCATCAACCAACCGGAACCCATTGCCGGCCTCGACAAACTGATGAGCAGCCACGTGGTCGCCGGCCGCGACCTCATCGCCTCGATCCGCGAAGGCCGCGAGCCGTTGTGCAGCGTGCGCGACGGCGCAGTGGCCGTGGAAATGATTTCCGCCGTCTTCGAATCGCACCGCCTCGGCGGCGCGCGCGTCAAGCTGCCGCTCAAGACGCGGCAGAATCCGCTTTCACTCCTTTAACTTCCGAGCAGCTTCACCACGCCGCGCAGCACTTCGATGAAGCGGTCCACTTCCGCGCGGGTGTTGTAGAAGTAGAAGCTCGCGCGCAGCGTCGCGGGCACGCCGAGCTTCGCCATCAACGGCTGATTACAGTGATGGCCAGCCCGCAAGGCCACGCCCTTTTGATCAGCCATCGTCGCCACATCGAGCGCGTGGGCGTTCGGCAGGACGAAGCTCACGAGGCCCGCGCGGCCCCGCTTCGGGCCGAAGATGCGGATGCCTTTGAACTCAGCCAGTCGTTCGGCGGCGTAGTTCGCGAGTTCCTGATCGTGCCGGAAAATCGCGTCGCGGCCGATGGCGTCGAGGTAGTCGAGCGCGGCGTGCAGGCCCACGGCCCCTTCGATGTGCGGCGTGCCGGCCTCGAAGCGGTGCGGCGGGACGTTGTAGGTCGTTTTGAAATACTCGACCTTCGAGATCATTTCACCGCCGCCCTGATACGGGGAAAGTTTCTCCAGCAACTCGCGCCGTCCGTAGAGCACGCCCATGCCCGTCGGGCCGCAGATCTTGTTGCTGCTGAACGCGAGGAAATCGCAGCCGATGCTCTGCACGTCGAGCGGCAGGTGCCCGGCGCTTTGCGCGGCGTCCACCACGGTCACCACGCCGGCAAGGCGGGCGCGCGCGCAGATGTCGGCCACGGGATTCACCACGGCCATCGAGTTGGAAATGTGCGTGAGCGAAAGCAGCTTCACGCCATCGGCGAGCTGCGCGTCGAGGCGGCTGAGGTCGAGCGTGCCCTCGTCGCCGGTGATGGGGATGAACGCCAGCTTTGCGCCGGTGCGCTGCGCGACCATCTGCCACGGGACGAGGTTGCTGTGGTGCTCCAGTTCGGTGAGCAGAATGGTGTCGCCGGGCTTGAGGTGATCGAGCGCCCAGGTCGCGGCCACGAGATTGATGCCCTCGGTGGTGCCGCGGGTGAAGATGATTTCCTCGGGGCTGCGGGCGTTGAGAAACTTCGCGGCGCGCGCGCGCGCGGCCTCGTAGGCGTCGGTCGCGCGGTTGCTCAACTCGTGAACGCCACGGTGGACATTCGCGTTGTCGTGCTCGTAGTAGCGGCGAATGGCGTCGAGCACCTGCCGCGGCTTCTGTGATGTGGCGGCGTTGTCGAAGTAAACGAGCGGATGCCCGTTGATCTGCTGGCCGAGGATCGGGAAATCCCCGCGCAGCTTCGACCAGTCAATTGGCTTCGGTTCGTTCATCGAATTTTAGCCACGGATTGAACACGGATGAAACACGGAAGGGGAATTCCCAAATCTGTGTTCAATCCGTGTTTCATCCGTGGCTCATAAAATCTACATCAAGCCCAACTGCAGTTTCGCCGCGTCGGTCATCAGCCCCTGGTTCCACGGCGGATCCCAGACGATCTCCACGTTGGCCTCCTCGATCTCTTCGAGGCCGAGCAGGCGGTTCTGCACGTCCTGCGCGAGCACCGGGCCCATGCCGCAACCGGGCGCGGTGAGCGTCATCTTCACGTCGGCCTTGTAGTTCCCGCTCGCGCCGATGGGTTCCAGCGTGCAGCCGTAAACCAATCCGAGGTCCACGATGTTCACCGGAATTTCCGGGTCGTAACAGTTCTTGAGTTGCACCCAGATTTCCTTTTCGAGCGCGTCCTTCGAACGCGGCGTTCCCGACGCGCTGCGTTCCGCCTTTTTCACTTCAATGCCGAGCGCATCGGCATCTTGCGGGCCAAGCCGGAACATATTGCCGCGGACGATGACGGTGTAGCCGCCGAGGGCTTGAGAGAGCGTGGCCTCCTCGCCCTTCAGCAGAGTGACCTTGTCGCCGGCCGGAACGATCGACGCCTCGACGTCGCGGGTGAGTTCAATGGAATCGCCGACATTCATAATCAATTGTTCGCCACGTTTTGTTCAATGGCCAACCCGCGCGCCAACGTGCGGATGCGCTCGGTCATGGCAAACAGGCCGTTCTTGCGAGTGGGACTGAGGTGCTGGTCCAAACCCAGCCTGCTGAAGACGGATTTCACATCCGCCGCCGTGATTTCGTCCGCCGTCTTGCCGTCGAACAGGATCATCAGCACCGAAATCAATCCACGCACGATGAAGGCGTCGCTGTCGGCGCGGATGCGGATCAGAGCGGGATTTTGCGTGTCGCGCGACATCCGCAACCACACCATCGCCTGGCAGCCGTGCACGCGGTTCTCCTCGACCTTGTCCGCGTCGGGCAGGCCCGGCAGCTTCTTGCCGAGGTCGATCAGGTAGCCGTAACGCTCCTCCCAATCGCCCAGGAGTTCGAAGTTGCTGGTGAGCTTTTCGATTGTCATTCCAGTTTCAATTAGCCACGGATTGAACACGGATGAAACACGGAAGGGGATATTTTTGAATCTGTGTTCAATCCGTGTTTCATCCGTGGCTAAATATTAACTCACAGCCACTGCGGCATGTTGCTCAAGGCGCTCCCACACGATTTCATCGAGATGCTTCCGCGCCGGCTCGCACTTGATGCGGTCCATGATTTCGGCGGCGAAGGCGTGGATCAACATGCGGCGGGCATTGTCG
Organism: Verrucomicrobiota bacterium; assembly: GCA_016199935.1. Classification (GTDB taxonomy): domain Bacteria; phylum Verrucomicrobiota; class Verrucomicrobiia; order Limisphaerales; family JACQFS01; genus JACQFS01. The sequence continues at coordinate 1,946 of JACQFS010000210.1, read as the reverse complement.
AGGCCGATGCCGCGCGCGCGCAGGTAGAAGATCGAGTCGTCGTTCAACTGGCCGATCGTCGCGCCGTGCGTGCACTTCACGTCGTCGGCGTAGATTTCCAACTGCGGCTTGGTGTCGGCGGTCGCGGTGTCGGAGAGGAGCAGGTTTTTGTTGGTCTGCTTCGCGTCGGTCTTCTGCGCGTCGGGGCGCACGAGGATGCGGCCGGCGAAGACGCCCTTGGATTTGCCGTCGAGGATGCCGTTGAAATATTCGTGGCTGTTGCAACGCGGCTTCGCGTGGTCCACCACCATGAAATGGTCGGCCACACGGTCGCCGTTCACGAGGTAGAGGCCGTTGAGCACGCACTCGATGCCCTCGCCGTTGAAGACGGTGTGGAGGTTCGTGCGCGAGAGGCGCGCGCCGGTGGCGATGGAGTGGTAGAGATAATTCGCGCTGCGCGAAATCTCCGCGTGCAGCGAGCCGAGGTGGAACGTCTCCGCGCTCTCGTCCTGAAACTTGATGTGCTCGACGTGCGCATTCTCGCCGATGACGGCTTCGGTGACGGTGTTGGTCACGGTCGCCTTGCCGTCGAGGCTCACGTAGCTCTCCACGATGACGGCCTGCGCGCCGCGTTCGGCGATGACGAGATTGCGCGGATGTGAAGCGAGACCGTTCTCGCGGCAGGTCGAAATGAACAGCAGATGAATCGGCGACGGGCTGGCGTTGGCGGCGATGTGGATGAACGCGCCGTCGTGGAAGAACGCCGTGTTGAGCGCGGTGAACGGGTTGCGCTCGCCGTTCGAGTAGCGGCCGAGATGTTTCTCCACAACGTGGAAGTCGCTGTTCAACGCGGTGGCGAGGTTGGTGAGCTTCACGCCGGACTCGGGCGTGAGCGTGGAAAGTTCGAGCGCGAAATGGCCGTCCACGAACACGAGGCGGCTGCCGCCGAGATTCGGGAAGGCGAACTTTTCCACCGCGCCGGCATCGAGGCCGTGGCGGTGAAGTTGCAGCACGGGCTTGAACGGAAGCTTGGTGAGCGCGGCGACGTTCGTGAAGCGCCAGTCCTCGTCCTTGAGCGTGGGGAAGCCGAGTTCGGCGAACTTCGCGAGGCCGGCCTGGCGCAGCGGGAACACCCACGAGGGATTCCGCAGCGCGCCTTCCTTTTCGAGCCGCTCGAAGAGGGCGACGATCGGCTCGGCGTCCTTGGCGGCGGGTTTGATTTGCGTGGCTGACATGGTGCGTCCTCCGAATCAGGCGGGTTGCAACTCGACGTTGGCGCCCTTGGTGATCCAGTCGTAACCCTTGGATTCGAGTTCGAGCGCGAGTTCTTTGCCGCCGGACTTGGCGATGTGGCCGTCAATCAGCACGTGCACGAAATCGGGCACGATGAAGTTGAGCAGGCGCTGATAGTGCGTGATGACCAGTTGCGCGTGGTCGGGGCGCTTGAGCTTGTTCACGCCGTTGGCCACGACGCGGAGCGCGTCGATGTCGAGGCCGGAATCAGTTTCGTCGAGAATGGCGAGCGTCGGTTCGAGCACGGCCATCTGGAAGATTTCGTTGCGCTTCTTTTCGCCGCCGGAGAAGCCTTCGTTCACGGGGCGCTTGAGGAAACTCTCGGGCAGGTCGAGCAGCTTGATCTTGTCCTTGATGAAGCTGAGGAACTCCATCGCGTCGAGCTCAGGCTGGCCCTTGTGCTTGCGGATTTCGTTGAGCGCGGCCTTGAGGAAGTAGGTGCTATTCACGCCCGGAATCTCGATCGGATACTGGAACGCGAGGAAGACGCCTTCGCGCGCGCGCTCCTCGGGATCGAGGTCGAGCAGGTCCTTGCCGTGGAAAAGCACGGAGCCCTCGGTGACGTCGTAGCCGTCCTTGCCCGCGAGCACGGCGGCGAGCGTGCTCTTGCCGCTGCCGTTCGGCCCCATGATAGCATGAACTTCGCCGGGGTTGATGGTCAGCGTGAGGCCTTT